>NZ_JBFTIK010000006.1:0-208485 GCF_056394725.1 Arthrobacter sp. 10N418 | reverse complement strand
CATTCGGATCGCGGGTCCCAGTTCCGGTCCCGCCGCTTCGTCGAATCGCTCAGGCACCACGGGCTCACCGGCTCGATGGGCAGGGTCGGTGCGTGCGCGGACAACGCCGCGATGGAATCGTTCTTCTCGCTGCTGCAGAAAAACGTCCTGGACCGTCAGCGGTGGCTCACACGCCAGGAGCTCCGCCTGGCGATCACCACCTGGATCGAAAGGACATACCACCGCCGGCGACGGCAAAGACGGTTGGGAAAACTCACCCCGATCGAATATGAAACAATCAACCGGACCGCGCTCTCAGCGGCCTAAGACCCCGAGTCAACAAAAGCCGGGGCAGTCCCGAGATCAGGTGGAAGTGATCGACGGCGACTGCGGTGCGGGGAAGCCACATCCGCAGCGCCTTCCGGAACGCCGCGGAGGGGTCGATCGCGACGACCTGCACGGCCAGCCGCCATTCCAGCGGCCGGGCGAACAGCCAGTCGCCGACGCCTTTGTGGTCCCGTCCGTCGACGACGCCAAGGACCTGTCCGGTGTCCAGATCCACGATGGTGGTCATCCAGGGTTCGAACCGGATCCAGGCCTTCGTTCCCGCGTCCTGGAAATAGCGCACGGACCGGAACCGGTGTTCATCGATTCCGAGCATCCGCGGGCTGAGTTTGTCCACGTCGGGCAGCTTCAGCAGGCATGCTTCGGTGACAGCGGCACGGACCATCCACCAGGACACCGCGAACCCCGCAGCTGTCTCTGACACCGCCCTGCCGGAGCGGATGACGGCGTCGACGAGCTGGTCCCGGAGCCGGCCGGTGGAGCGGGCACGGCGTGGGACCTGTGGGGTGGATTCAAAGAACGACAGCCGGTCGCAAGCCGGCTCTTCGCAGTACCAGCGGTACTTGGACCACAGCACTTCCACCGGCCCGGCGACAGGAATATCCCGGAGCCGTTGGAAACGGCGTTCCTTCCGCCGGGAGGCGATGACACCGCAGCTCGGGCAGCCAGGGAGCTCGTCAGTCTCGACAATGACCTGCCGCCGGCCGGCAGTGACAGAGGTAGAGATGACACGGTAGTCGGGCAGGTTGAAAAGGAGGGTGGCAGCGTCGGCTGCGACCCCGGTAGGCTCGATCAAGGCTCGTGGTCCTGTTCCCGGTTGAATGCTTAGACACACTCATCCCAGCAGGGCCACGGGCCCCCTCGTCTTCAACGACACGAACTCAATTCCCCACGAACCACGAAGAGCCCGTTCCACGGCCCGGCTCCGGGATCACGTTGTTGATGCGGTCATCAATTCCGGCCGGGCCGTCTCCGAGACCGCCACGGCGTTCGCGGTGTCCTGGTGGTTGGTCCGCGCCGCATTGACCGAGGCTTGTTTGCTCACGCTGCCCGAGGTGGATGAGCTCAGTCCGCGGATGCTGGGCATCGACGAGCACCGGTTCCGGTCCGTGCGGTTCTTCCGTGCCCCTGAGTCCAGTTCGTGGATCCGGCACGAGCCATGGATGACCACCATCGTTGATCTGGACACCGGTCAGGTCCTGGGGATCGTGGACGGCCGGGACCACAGGGGCGTCGGAGACTGGCTCTTCGCCCGGCCCCTGGCCTGGCGCCTCGGCGTGCGGGTCGTCGCGATCGACCCGTCGGCGGCGTTCCGGAAAGCGCTGAGGATGTGGCTCCCGCGCACCGCCGTCGCGGTCGACCACTTCCACCTGGTCTCCCTCGGCAACCAGGCCATGACCGAGACGCGGCAGAACCTCTCACAGCAGGTCAAGGGACGCCGCGGCCGCGGCGTCGACAAGGCCTGGTCCCACCGGATGCTGCTCCTGCGCGCCGGCGACACACTCTCCGACCAGGCAGCCCACCGCCTGGCCGAGGTCTTCGCCGCCGACGACCCGACCGGCAAGCTGCAGGCCGTATGGAAGGTCAAGGAACAATTGCGGATACTGCTGCGCACGAGCTCCCTCGCCGACGCCGCCGACGCCAAAGACGAACTCAAAGTCCTCGTGGATGCTGCAGGACGGCCGGAGACCAACAAGCTCTACCGCACAGTCTGCAGGTGGTGGAACGAGATCGAAGTCCTCATCATCACCGGCGCCACCACCGGCAAGGTCGAGGCCAACAGCACCGGCATCAAAACACATCAAACGCACCGCCCGCGGCTACCGGAACCGCGGCAATTACAAATCGGTTATTCTCATGAGAAGTGCCGTCCGGACGGCGGCATGACACTCATCCGGGAATCCATTTCCCCACGAACCGTGAAGAGATTCCCTAACGCTTGTCAAGCCTTTTTTGGCTCTGGACGACAGGCAGGGTTGAGTGCACCGTCACCTGTGTTCTGCCGGTGACGGTGGGTGCTATCCATCCGGCAAAGACGAACGCCAAGGGCTGTTGACGCCCCCGGGGCTGGTGGTGGCCGGGAGAGCGCCTGTGGCCTCAGGCCGCTTGCTGAAGGGTATCGGTGGTGGTGCTGGCTACCGTGTCAGGCGTGCCCGTTTCGCTTCGACGGTGTGGGATCGGGACTGGGTGCGCTGTCTGGGAGTGACGGTATAGCGGGAGGCGATGAGTTCCTTCGCGGCCCGTTTGGTGACCGGCTGCCCCTCGAGGTCACGCAGCTCATACATCTGCCCGGTGATGAGGGTTTTCCAGGTTCTTTCGGCCAGTTTCCTGGCGACGGCGATGGTGGCCTGGGTGTGGCAATGGCCGTGTTCGGTCATGAGCCGGTGGTAGAACGCGGCCAGCTGCGGGTCCATGGTCCGGGCGACGCTGCCGGCCTGGTAGAAGGCCAGGCGCAGGGGTGCCGGTCCTTCCTTGCTTATGGCCCGGCGGGGCTGGTTCATCATCCCGGAGGACCAGTTCGAGGGAGTGATGCCGACATAGTTGGCGGCCTTCTTGGCGCTGTCGAATCCGGATCCGTCGCCGAAGTAGGCGCGGATGCACGGACCTGTTGCCGGGCCGACACCCGGCAGGGAGAGGATCAGCGGGTCATCGCCGTAGAGCTGCTCCCACCACTGGCGCGCATGGGATGTGAAGCGCTCGACCCTGGCCCGGGACTCCCGCAGGTCGGTCAGGTGTTCGGTGACGTCAACGGCCAGCGCGTCCAGGTCCAGGTGTCCGTCCCAGAAGTCTGCCCATCCGCGGGCCGAGGCCTTGATCGCGGCGGCACGGGCAGGCGTGTCGGCCACATCCCGGGTGTGCGCTGCCACCACCGCTGTCAGTGTGGCGGCGCGGGCCGATGCCAGGGAGCGGAGGTCCGGCCATCGGCCCAGCACGGCAAGGGCTGTTGATTCGGATCCGGCGAACGCGGTCCACACATCGGGAAAGGCCCACCGTGCCAGTGACAGCAGCCGCCGCCAGTAGCGGTTGCCGTCAATGACGGCACCGGCCCGGCGGACCACGGCACGTCGCAGCGCCAACTGTCCCGGAGATGCCAGGACCAGCGGTGGCGGGTCGAAGATCTCCCCGGCGTGGGTGAGCACTTCTGAGTCGATGACGTCTGACTTGTTCTTGCCCATGATGGCTCCGCGCAGCCGTGCAGAGTGCCGGGCGCCGATCATTTCCATCTGCCCGCCGGCCCGTTCGACTGCCAGTGCCAGCGCCAGCCAGGTCATCGATGTCGGTTCCACGACCGCTGTCAGGGGCGCATGAATGGCGGCCAACCGCTGGGAGAGCCTCTCCATCCCGGCCAGTGTCGGGTCAACGGTGAAACGGCTCAGATGCTCCGTTCCGTTGTCGAAAAACTCCCGGACGGCGATATGGTGCCGGGCCGTGATGGCCGCGTCGATACCGGCCACTGCCCGCACGAGTCCTGCGGGCTTATCCTGATCCTGCATGATGGTTCTCCCTTTCCGCATCGAATACGTGCCATGGGACAACCCGTCGTTGCCGGTCCACCAGCCGAGTCACCAGGCCGGGCATCCCACCTTTGGGAGAACCGTCATGCGTTAATCTGAGCGCCGGCGGCGACCTCCCTCACACGCCCGCAACTGCTGAGGAAGCGTCGGATACAGCTCCCGCGCTTGTAAGTCATCCGGTGCCAAGCCCGGAGACGAAACCGGTGCTGCGCACCGTTCTCCTCCGGCCACCAATTCCCTCAATCGGGTCTGCTTGGAAGACAGGCCGGGGGCGTCGATCTCTTTCACGGGCCATGACGCCCAGCCGAAAACCGGAACCACCCCGCCCCCTCCCAAGGCCACCGTAAACGACGACCACCCACCTCAACAGGGGGTACTGAAGAGATACAAGCCGCTATTTCCAGCCCGCGCACGCTCACCTAGAGAGTGCGCGACTGGCACATCTGCATAATTGAATCCTCCACTCGCAGGATATAGGCCTCCAAGCTGAACATTTCTTTCCAGCACTTCCGAATCGCATCATCATTTCCTCGACCCAGCGCCGCAATTGCCGCAAGCTGCGGAAGAATCGGAAGAGAAGTATCGCATTCGCTGATGCCTGGCCCGATAATATATTCGCTAATTCCGCGGTTTGGCGTAATTGCTGTCGGAATACCAATCTCCATGGCGCCCACAAGAACCATGTGTCCTGCCGCCCGCGTCCCGTCCTTGAGCGGGAGAAACAGAACCGATGCCCTGCTCATCAGCTCTCCGAATGCACGTTGGTCGAGCGGGCCAGGGCGGCGCACGGCATTAGATCCTCGAACTCGTTCACCGGCCGGCTCACCAGTCGCCAGTGTGAGCAGCACGGGCTCCTCACTTTCGAGAACCTCTTCCTCGAGCTTCCGCACAATTGACAAATCACGATCTGAAGTACCGCCAACAAAAATGCTCAAGGAACTGCCCTGGATTGACTTCCGCGGATAGCCGAAAGAGTTTCCATACAGAACGGCTTGGGCATGTCCCCCTGATTCGTTCCATGGCACCGCTTCGGATCTCGAAAGCGTGACGACAGGAACGTCGCCAACGAGACACCGAAGAAGCTTCCAACTACGGCTATTCGGCTCGGCATACACGCCCGTGACAACGAATTTTCGACGACCGGTCACGCGGAGAGCTGCGCCAATCCACGGATTGTTCGCGAGGTAAGGTTCACCATCTCCTCTACGCAGCGTCTTCATCGCGAGCAGCAATGAATCCAGGCCGATGCCGAGAGCCCTGGACCCAAAGCGTTTGCCAGTCACCGATGCCGACTCGTTGCGTATCACGTGAGAGACGAGACGACCTTGAAGCCACTTTTCATCCGACGATGCGTCGGAAGGGCCCAATGCCAACAATGTGTAAGTCTTCTCCTTCAACCTGTATACCTCACGCTACTCTTGTGATTCGCGAGGACCCATTGTTTCCACTCGCGAACTGTCCTGCCATACATCTCTTCCCCCACCAACTGTGTGTCACCCCGGCCGTGCTCAATTGCGTACTTGATGGACTCGACCCAAGGCAATATTTGAGCAGAACTCTCGACATCTTCGTCCACAACAAGCAAAGGTGATGATTTGCCGAAGAAATCGGCAAGACTCGTGTCAGCACGGCCTACCACCGGGGTACCGGCCTCCACTGCACGAACAGCGATTCCGCTTTGATAGAAGCGCTTATACGGAATCACTATCACATCTGTCGTCGTGGCCAGGGCGGCAAGTTCTTGTTCGGATACAAAACGTGCATCCACAACCCAACCCGGCACCTGTGGCCATCCCCTTCCTACAATCTCTAGAACGTACCCAGATCCAAGAGCCGCTGCAAGAGAAATTAGTAGGTTAACGTCCCTGTCTTGTTTGTATTGACCGAGAACGCGGATGACCCTAGGACCAGGGACCCGTGCAGGATGAGGAAGTCGTGTTGCGGGTCGAAACATAGGATGCATGACAACCTCCAAGTTACGGCCTAGTCCGACGGACTCCATAGAGACTCTTGCCTGTTGGCTATGGACAATAATCCGCGGCCTATTCGGAATAAGCCGCATGAGTTGGGACGACATTCTGCCACTACCTACGGATCTCACCAAAGGTTTGGGATCGTGGTAAACGATTGCGGCGTTCTCACTGGATAGCAATTTAACAATAAGCAGGTCGATAAAGCCGAACACAGGCCATGTGACAATTATAGTCTGGTTCCCCTCATCTGGGGCGGGGACGCTCGCTTGCCGGAGAGTGAGTAGGTAGTTGATCGTCCAACTCAGACGGCCTTTACCGGAAAGGGATGGTTCCCCAATATCAAATCGCTGAACTTCCAACCCTCCCTGCTCAAGCAGCTCACACAATGCATTTGTGTAGTGGGCAAGTGCACCTCCCAAAGGATTCACTACACAAACAGTTTTCCCGGAGCCAGAAGCTGAATCTGGACCCCCCAGCTTATGCCGCGACCCGTCCCGCAATCCTTTTAGCAGGGCACGGGTTTCCAACAAACTTCGCTTCTTGATCGTCTCTCGGGCCAGAGCCTTTCCGACGATGAACGGAGTCGATAGGAGTTGTTGCAGGCGCGATCCGTTCTTCGCCTGAAACAACTGGATGTTTCTGGCTTGGTAGTAAGACGGAGTGCCCGCTGAAGACTGCCAGACGACGGCATCCGCGACTACTAAGACGGCCCAGCCCCTTCGACCCAGCTCGAGGTGATGATCGGCCTCTTCCATATATAAGAAGAACCGCTCATCGATGGGACATTGCTCCAAGACCTCCCTGCGAAACAAGACAAAGGCACCATCAACCCACTGGACCGCCCGAACCCCGGTCAACTCGACCGCCGAGCGATCGACGCCGTGTCCCTGATGCCGGGGTATACCCAGGAAGCTGGAGAGATAGCCTCCGAGGGACCAGACAGTTTGAGATCTCTCGCCTGTCACTAGGGCCGGTCCTGCAACGGCGGCGTTCGGCTCAGTATCCATGGTCCGGATTAGCAGCGTGATCGCACCGGCCTCCGGCAGCGACTCATGAGTTGAGACAAGCGTGTAAGTCGAGCTTGTATTCTGCAAGTGCCATTCCACGCCCGAATTTACAGCGGCTCCGTACCCGTCATTACTTCTATATATGATATTCAAATCCGGATGTACTGAATTTATTAGGGTGGAGTGGGCATCTCCTTCGCCGCTATTGTCGACGATCACCACTTGTGACGGAACTACGCCTTGGTCCAGAAGGCAGGTGATTGTCCTAACCAAGCTCTCAGGACTCTTATGGTGGACTACAATCACGGCTAGATCGAAAAAATTCATTACGGTGAATCCTTGCAGCTAGAATTTTTACTACCGTTCTCCGCCTGGAGCCAGTGATCAGCGGCTATTCGTCCCGCAATTTTGGGCAACGAACCAATCACTGAAGAACGCAGAAGCGGTTGTCTGAGCGCTTCCACAATCGAGCTCGCCAATTCCGCGTCCACGTTCCCTTCGGTAATCACAAGATGCCCGTTATCAGCCAACCACTCCGCTAGCCCGGTTTCATCGGTCGTGACCACGGTAAGACCTACCGATAGCGCCTCACTGATCGGTAATCCTATCTGTTCCCGCCAGCGCCCGTCACGCCTCGATGGAGCAACCAGAACACTACACGCTGTCAGATGTGATCTAACCTCGGAATTCTCTACAAACCCCACGAAAGACCGGCTTCCTGGGCTCTCAAGGCACCAATCAGCAACGAGAGTTGCATATTGACCGTGTCCGACTATCTTAAGGACGGCATCCGGAACCGTGACCTCGACCGTCTTCCACGCCGCCATCAGATCAAGGACACCCTTGCGGTCATCCAGCGTGCCAACAAATGCGGCTTTTCTGACATCTCGCCGATCCAATGTAAGCGGCAATTCAGCACATGCCGCGGGGAGTTCTTCAAGGAGACTACTGTCAACTTTGGTGAAGAAATCCATGGACGCGTACGATCGCTGTGCAGCGGAACTTCCGAACGCAATTTTGTCAATCAGCTTATAAAGCATTAGACCATAAAGGAACCTGAATAAGCGAACACAGATTAGTGGCATTTCGCGGTTTGGAGATAGCAGATTTTCAATGGTGTTATTCTCAATTGCATAAGTGACAATTCTGCGATGTTTGCGGAAGATGAATCCGAAGAACTTCCAGATAATCATCACCAGCATGTTCTTCAACGCGAATCGCATCCAAAGTGGTTCCGGGACGTCGAGCACTGTAGCATTAGAAATTGCAATTGTGAGCAAGCATTTCCGAAACGATACTTTCACAAAGTTGTCAGGAACGCTCGTGCAGCCGAGATCGTATTTCTCGGTCAGATAAAGCGTTAAGGCCGGCCGCATTTCGGCCGCCTCCTGTACCTGCTTAGATCTAAGTTCCGGACGGATGCGAATGCACTCAAAATTATGCTGACGCCGCATCAGTCTGCCTATCCGCGGTTGAAAGATCGATATCCAAACGTCGAGTTGAAGGTAGAATCGATGAAGATATGGCAATCTCATAAGCTATACAAACGTCTTCCCAGTTATACTTCTCTCCCGCACGCGATTGATTTTTTCTCCCTGCATCCTGTCGCTTGGGTGCATCGATCATTAGCGCACGGAGCGCCTCAGCAATGTCATTGGCTTCAGGGGGGACCATATTTTCATCTGAGCCGAGTACTTCCATATTGTAGGCGGTATGCCGAGCGACAACCGGCGCCCCACACGCCATGGCCTGCACAAGGGCGGGATTTGTCCCTCCGACGCTGTGTCCGTGAAAATAGACGCCCGCATGCTGCCATAAGGAGAGTAACTGCTCATCGTCACTCAAATGGCCCAGCCATTCAAAGTTGGGATATTCCTTGGCCAGGGCTTGCGCTCTATTGTCTAGTTCGCCGCCATATCCGGCTGAGCCTACAACCACAATCGGATATTCACCTGCAAGCTGTGCGGCTGCATCGAAGAATTCACTAATTGTATTTTCAGGGACGAAACGAGCCACCATTAGAATATATTTCCCGTGTTCCAGTCCTTCGCGGACCGGTAGGGGCCGTGGTCGGTCGCCACCGTAGGGTATGAACTCGCTACTGCGGGAAAATTCCTTTTGCCAACGGCGTCTTATTTCGAGCGAGTCGCTCACAAGGACGTCCCCGAAGACCGCCGTAAACTTAGCCCCGAGCTTGAAAACCATCTTGGCAGCCCGGCCCCATTTGGCACGCTCCCATTCGATTCCGTCGACATTTACGACCGTGGGGATACCCCTCAATCTCAGCAGCGGGAGCCAAAACCCATTTGCGACGTTCATGACGAGCGCAACATCGGGCTTGCGAACGAGCGCATGAACCACAGAAGTTAAGCCGTAAGTCAGTGTGCTCAGCGACTTACTCTCGAGACCCGCTGTTACGACCGATTTCACTCGCATATCTCTTGCGCTGTCATCAGCTTTCGTTGACCCGGGCCGCCCGTAAACAGTGACATCCCAGCCGACCTCCACGAGGAACGGCGCAAGCTTACGCACGGCCGTTTCAAATCCACCGTAATAACTCGGATACCCCCGGGTTCCGATGATCGAGACTGATGGACGTCTTCCGGTCCCCTGTGGTTGTTCCAATCGCACTCATCTCCTAGATTCTCGATACTTCACGGCTGACACCAAGTCTGAGCGGCGGCAGAAGACTTCGCGGCATGGAGTACGTTTGAGGTTACTCGATCCGCATGATTGGCCGAGCACCGTGACGCCAACTATTCCTTCCCCCGCAGCAGGCCTGTTCCTCACCCTCCCTTGCTCTAGGAACCCTCTGATCCGCCCGGACCGCAAGGACGAAAGACCCCGCTTCGGCAGGCTCGGCGGCATCCGCCAATGGATCGAATCCGTCTTTGACAGCCGCAAGGGCCAGCTCGGCCTCGAAGAGCACGGCGGACGAACCCTCGAAGGTGTCCACGACCGAGTCGGCGCCGGACTACTCACCCTTGCCGCCGGCATCTGGCACAACTGGCGCATCAACGCACCCCGCAAACGCTCACTCATCGCCTACGAGCACTAAAACCAATAGGACTTAATCATCTAGGGCAGCAGCAGTGGCTGTCTTGGGGACGACTGCGGCGGCGATCCTGCTGCGGCAGCCAACCGGAACGCTCGCCGACATATGCGAGTCCCCGGGACACCGCTTTCGCCAAGGTCGAAGCCCACCATATTCACCCGCTACTGACGTCGCTCCCGCCGGTCGGCGTCGGGAGCGGAGCACGGTATGCCTCGCAAATCGGACAGAGAGGATCAGTGTCAAAGGCCTGATCGCATGTGTCGTGAGGATTCGCAGATCAGACACCGCGCCCTCCCTGGCGTGAGGCATTGATTGTGGCATGAACCAGGTTGTACCAGGTGATCCTTTGCCCGCGTCGGATTCGCTTGCGTCTCGACCACTCCACAGGCTGGTAAAGTCGCTCGCAATGGGGAACCCTTTTGTCATCGGTGGCGCCAGGTTCAAGGCTCGATCCTCGTCCTAAAGCTGCTCCAGAGCGCTGACGACATGGCCACGGCTTTGGAGGAGACCGCCCACGCAGTCATTCTTGAGAAAAAATCTTCCGGCCGAGCTGAATCGGTCCTAAATTCCCCTGCGCGTGACCACTTCTTTAAAGACACGATCGGCGCTTCTTCGCAGTGAACGTTGCGGTTGAAGCAGGTCTGAGCGGTAATCTGACCACGGGCTACACCCGTCGAATTGAAAAGTAACTACACGATGGGGATGCCATGGGGACGATGCCAGACTGGCGAGTACGAATTTCACGCAAACTGCGTGTTGTTGATGCGTTCGTGGTCGTTTGGGCTATCTCAGGCGCGTACATAATGAGGTTCGGTCTGGAACCTCATTATGCCGTTCAAGGGCAAGAGTTCACCTATGGGTGGCTTTCGGCAGTCCTGATACCCGTCTGGTGGTTCATGCTGGGTGCGTGGAACTCTCGGCAGAGCCGAATTCTAGGAGCTGGCGTTGATGAGTACAAGCGCGTGGCAGCCGCGTCGCTGTGGTTGTTCGGCCTCGTAGCCATCGTCTCTTATGTCCTTAGAGTAGATACGGCCCGAGGATTCGTGGGAATTGCGCTGCCTGCGGGCTTATTTGGGCTTGTCCTCGCCCGCTGGCTCCTGCGCCAGCACCTGAACGTAGCCAGGCAGGCCGGCGACAGCATGTCGCGCCTAATCTTGCTTGGAGGACCAAGTGCCGTCGCGCACCTGGCCAGTACGCTGGCGGTGGCAAAGCATGCAGGTTACCTTCCCATCGCCGCCTATATGCCGGGAGCATCCGAAAAGTCAGTGGCCGAGAATGTTTCAGCGCTCCCGGTCTTGGGAACCGACCCGGAGATAAACGCAATCCTTAGTGCCATCGATCTCTCCAACGCCGATGCCGTGGCGGTCTCCGCGGGCGTCCAGTTACACCCGCAGACGCTTAGGCATTTGGGCTGGGCACTGGCATCGAGGAATGTAGGTCTGATTATGGCTCCTGCGCTTACAGACATCGCGGGCCCTCGAATCCACACTCAACAAGTCGCCGGGCTTCCACTTATTCACGTCACGACTCCTACTTTGGAGGGCGGACAACGAGTGGCCAAGCGACTTTTTGACATGGTCTTTTCCATCCTCCTCCTCGTCGCTGCGGCCCCGCTTATGGCACTCGTGGCGATTATTGTCAAACTCGACAGTAGTGGACCGGTCCTTTTCCGACAGGAGCGTGTAGGTTTCGAAGGGGCCAGCTTCGGGATGCTCAAATTCCGCTCCATGGTCGTCGATGCACAAGATCGTCTGGCGGAACTCGGGGATCTCAACGAAGGCAGCGGAGTACTCTTCAAGATCAAAAACGACCCGCGAATCACCCGCGTCGGGAGGTTCCTAAGAAGATACAGCCTTGACGAGATCCCGCAGCTATTCAACATATTTTCCGGGGCCATGAGTCTCGTCGGTCCCCGGCCTCCTCTGCCGGGCGAGGTCAAAGCATACGAACAAGACGTCCGGCGACGGCTCATGGTCAAACCCGGACTTACAGGCCTTTGGCAGGTGAGCGGACGCTCCAACCTGTCCTGGCAGGACTCGGTCAGGCTCGATCTCTATTACGTGGAAAACTGGTCACTGACTGGCGACCTACTAATCATTCTCCGGACCGTCCGGGCCGTCTTTCGCAGCACCGGTGCCTACTAAACAAAAACTGTCAGCGTCCCAGAACTACCCGTTAAGGAAGTAATAACGATGCGGTTATCAGTTATCGGTTGCGGATATCTGGGCGTCGTCCACGCGGCGTGCATGGCAAAGCTTGGCCACGAAGTCGTCGGCATCGACGTCGATGAGCGGAAAATTGCCGCGCTGTCGGGGGCCGAGGCACCGTTCTACGAGCCCGGACTGGCCGACCTGCTGCGCGACGTCCACGCAACCGGCCGGCTGGCGTTCACTACGGACATGGCCGCCGCCGCGGGAAGGGACGTCCACTTCATCTGTGTGGGCACCCCGCAGCTAAAAGGCGGAAACGCCGCCGACATGAGATACGTTGACGCCGCGGCTCTGTCCCTCGCGCCCTTCCTCCGCCCGGGGAACGTCGTCGTCGGGAAGTCCACTGTGCCCGTGGGCACTGCCGCCCGGCTCGCGGGATTGTTCCATGACATGGAACCGGACGCGCATCTCCTGTGGAACCCCGAGTTCCTGCGCGAAGGGCACGCAGTCTCCGACACCCTGCAGCCTGACCGCTTCGTGTACGGCGTCGAAGGAGGGTCCGAGGACCATCCGGCTGTGGCAGCCCTGGACGAGGTCTACGCCGTGCCGCTGGCCGCCGGCACGCCCCGGCTGGTGACGGACCCGGCAACCGCCGAACTGGTCAAGGCAGCCGCGAATTCGTTTCTCGCCACCAAGATCTCATTTATCAACGCCATGGCTGACGTCTGCGAAGCGGCCGGCGCGGACGTCATACAACTGGCGGATGCCATCGGCCTGGATGACCGCATCGGCCGGAAATTCCTCAACGCAGGAATCGGGTTTGGCGGAGGATGCCTGCCCAAGGACATTCGGGCGTTCATGGCCCGTGCCGGCGAGCTGGGCGCGGACCAAGCACTGACCTTCCTGCATCACGTGGACGCGATCAACGTGCGGCGCCGGACGCTCGTCGTGGAACTGACCCGCGAACTGTGCGGCGGAACGCTGCTCGACAAGCGCGTCGCTGTGCTGGGTGCCGCGTTCAAACCCGAAAGCGACGACGTTCGCGATTCCCCCGCGCTCAGCATCGCAGCCCAGCTCCACAGGCAGGGCGCAATCGTGACCGTCACCGACCCCAAGGCGCTACCAAACGCCGCCAGGAGATTCCCGGAGTTGCATTATGAATTCGATACCGAGGAGGCGATACAGCAAGCAGATGCTTTGCTGCTCCTCACCGAATGGTCGCAGTACCGCGACCTCGACCCCTACGAGCTTGCCGGGACGGTGGGCTCTCCCCGGATCCTCGACGGGCGCAACGTCCTTGACGCCGCAAAATGGCGCGCAGCCGGATGGACCTACCGCGGACTTGGACGTCCCTAGGCCATGACAGACACCCAGAAGATCCCGGAAACCGCCGACTCGGGCCGCACACCACGGGACCGCAAGCGCACCACCCCCCGCCGTATCCGCCGCCGCCGTCTCATCGTCGGCCTGGCCTCGCTCGCCGCCATCCTGATCCTGGCCGTTGCGGCCGCGGCGTGGCTCGGATCCAGGGCGAGCATTATCAAGAACGAACTTGAAGCCTCGAACCAGCTCATCCCCGTGCTCAAGGAGAACATCGCTGGCAACAAGCAGCGCGAGGCCAGCGCCACCGTCGATAAGCTGCGTTCCCACACAGCCGCGGCCCGCGCGGCTGCAGGGGATCCGCTGTGGACCCTGGCCTCGGCCGCCCCCGGGCTCGGTGCGAACTTCAGCGCCGTCGCCGAAGTTGCGCGTTCAGCCGACGACGTCTCCACGCTGGGTGTTGCCCCGCTGGTAAGAGTCTTTGAATCCCTCAACTGGGACAGCCTGCTGCCAAGCAGCGGAGGAACTGACCTGGGGCCCATCCGCAACGCCTCGCCCAGTGTTTCAGCCGCGGCCCATGCCGTCCGGGCCTCTGCCGAACGGCTGGGCAACATCGACGCGGGCAGTTTGTGGCCTCAGGTAGCTGAACCTCTGACGCGCGCGCGGGAGCAGCTGCAGAGCGTGACCGGAGCCCTGGATGCCTCGGCGAGCCTCGCAAATATCGCGCCCGCCATGTTGGGAGCCGACGGCCAACGGAACTACCTGCTCATGATTCAGAACAACGCTGAATCCCGGGCCACCGGCGGCATTCCCGGAGCACTGGCCGTGCTCACGCTGGACAAGGGCAAGCTGACCTTGGGCGCACAAAGCAGTGCAGGCGAAGTCGGGACCATGTCCCCGCCATTGCCGGTCGATCCGGAACAGCAGCAGATCTACTCCGCACGCCTGGGCATGTACATGCAGGACGTCAACCTGACCCCGGACTTCCCCACGGCGGCCAGCACGGCGCAGGCCATGTGGGAAAAGAAGACCGGGCAGCACGTGGACGGGGTGATTTCGTTGGATCCCGTGGCGCTGGGTTATGTCCTCGACGCGACCGGGCCGGTAAAGATCACCAGCCCAGAATTGCTTGCGTTGACCAAGACCGGACTGCCGGCCGAATTGACTGGCAAGAATGTTGTGCCGACGCTGCTTTCTGACGTTTACGCCAAGATCGCACGGCCCCAACTTCAGGACGTGTACTTCGCCGGGGTGGCGAAGGAAATCTTCGCCGCGCTTTCAAACGGAAAAGGTGAAGCCAAGGGCCTCATCGAAGGCCTCTCACGCGGAACGGCAGAAGGCCGCGTGCTCGTGTGGTCCGGCACGGGCGACGAAGAGTCGGCTATTGCGAAATATCCTGTGAGCGGGTCCATCGCGGGCCCCAGCGTCTCGCCGGCACAGTTCGGCGTCTACTTCAATGATGGCACCGGCGCAAAAATGGACTACTACGTCAAGAACACTGTGCAGCTCATCCAAGAGTGCACGGGCGACGAATACGGCCAGGTCAAAGTCGGCATCACCAGCACCAATACGGCCCCCGCGGATGCCGCGACGTCACTTCCCGCGTATGTCACTGCTGGCGGAGCCTTTGGTGTTCCGGCGGGAACAGTCCAGACGAACGTCATTGCCTACGGCCCCGTGCAAGCCAACGTGATGACGGCCATGATCGATGGCAAGAAGGTGAGCTTTGCGGCTAACCAACATGCCAACAGGCCGGTGGGATCTGTCACACTCACCCTGGCGCCGGGCCAAAGCAGCACAGTGGAGCTGACATTCGGGAAGATTGTCCAGCACACGGAACCTAACGTGGTTGTCACGCCCACAGTCCAAGACGTTAAAGACGTGGTCTTGGCCCTCAAACCGGCCGACTGCGGCCCTTCGAAATAGCCGCAATGTTAACAATAGGTAAAGGCGACTCCACTCACTTTGGTAACACCCGTTAAGGGTGCTATCGTCTGCTTGGGCTTACCAAATGAGATTTCAGCCTTGAGGCCACTCGGGGGGACTCGGAAATCTCCACATCACGTGAAAATTCGAATTTACGGTCTCAGGGGGACACTTGAAGAAGTCACTTGCAGTAATAGCACTTGCAGGATCCATCGCACTCGCCGGCGCAGTACCGGCAATGGCACAAACTCCTTACCCGGCCGCTCCGTCGCAGGGCACGGTTTCTGACGGAACCGTTGCACCCGGCGCGACCTTCACGTTCTCCGGCACGGGCTTCCTGGCCGGTGAAACTATCAGCATCACGGTCACGCTGACCCGCGCTCCGCAGGCAATCGGTGGCGGCTTCTCCGGTGGTGGTGCCAGCATGGCCGCTCCGGTCAAGATCAACCTGCCGATGGCACCGCAGACGTTCAGCACCACGGCCGACGCCAACGGAAACTTCGCGTTTCCGATGAACATCAGCGACGCCGGAACGTACTCGCTGACCGCAACCGGCCAGACCTCGGGCCACACCGCGACCGCAAGCATTACCGTGGCCGGTGCCGCAGTCGGCACGGGCACGGGTCTGGCCAACACCGGCGGCGGCACTGCCCTCGCCAACACCGGTGCGGACGCCAGCCTGGTTCTCTGGTCCCTCGTGGGCGCAGGCGCACTGGCTGCCGGCGTTACGTCGGTAGTTGTGGTTCGCCGCCGCGCCAAGGCTGAAGTCGCTGCGTAAGCGCTGAAGCAACAAGCGCCAAAGAAGGTGGGTGGTTCTCCGGGAAACCGGAGAACCACCCATTTTTTGCATTTCCCGACAACAACACACGAATATCTTGGCAAGAGGCCCACGTGACGCTTTTGGACAAACCCAGGTTTTGGCGTGGAGTCCTGGCCGGGTCCTTCGCCTTCCTGGCGCTCATTGGTTTCTGGCCCACTCCGGTGGATCAGCCCATCCAAGGCGGACTTGCAGAAATATTGGCCTTCCTCCACGCCCTCGGCATCCCAGGCTGGATTGATTACCCGTTCGTCGAAAAGTCCGCGAATGTCGCGCTCTTCATCCCCTTCGGCATCGCAGCCTCATTGGCATTCCCGAAAAAACAGTGGTGGCAGAACGCCGCACTCGGAACAGCTGTCTCCGGCTGCATGGAGCTGGGGCAGCTGCTGTTTCTTCACAACCGTTTTTCGACCCTCGTTGATGTTGTCACTAACTCAACGGGAGCTGTCATAGGAGCCGTGGCGGTGGCGGCAGCATTCCGTCTCCGCCAACGAAAACAGGCCCAGCACCCTCAGCGCTGAGCCTGCCCGAAAAAGTGACCTGCTAGTCGAGGAAATCCTTCATCCAGATCCTGAGCTCCTCGCCGAACTCAGCCCGTTCGGAGGCGAGCGTTATGACGGCCTTCAGGTAGCTGAGTTTGTCCCCGGTGTCATAGCGGCGGCCCTTGAAGACAACCCCGAAGACCCCGGGCCCATCGCCATCAGCGACCGCCAGAGTCTGGAGCGCGTCCGTCAGCTGGATTTCGCCGCCGCGGCCGGGCTCCGTCCGCTCCAGGACGTCAAAGACTGCGGGGTGGAGCACGTACCGGCCGATCACCGCCAGGTTCGACGGGGCCTCCGCTACGGACGGCTTCTCCACCAGACGGTTGACCCGGACGTAGTTCTCGCCCGCCACGGCCGTGATGTCTGCACAGCCATAAGCACTTATCTGGCAGGGATCCACCTCGATCAAGGCGACCACCGAGCCGCCGGTCCGCGCCTGGACATCCATCATGAGGGTGAGCAACTCGTCCCGCTCGTCGATCAGGTCGTCGCCCAGCAACACGGCGAAGGGCTCGTCGCCCACATGCTGGCGCGCGCACAAGACCGCATGTCCCAGGCCTTTCGCCTCGCCCTGCCGCACGTAGTGGAGGGGCCCGAGTCCGGAGGCCTCCTGCACGGCGTTCAGGCGGGCCGTATCGCCCTTCAACTCCAGCGTGCGCTCCAGGGTCGGTTCACGGTCGAAATGGTCCTCCAGGGAACGCTTGTTGCGTCCTGTGATCATGAGGAGATCAGTGAGGCCGGCATTGACCGCTTCCTGCACCACGTACTGGATGGCGGGCTGATCGACGACCGGCAGCATTTCCTTGGGCATCGCCTTTGTGGCGGGCAGGAAGCGCGTGCCCAATCCGGCGGCAGGAATGACGGCTTTTCGTATAGAGTTCCCCAGAGTCATAACCGAACCTTACAAGTGGGCATTCAAAATGAGAATGCCCAGACCGAAAGACAAGTATCCGGACCGGCCCCCGCGGACTTTCCTAGCCCTTGAAGACCGGACTGCGCTTTTCCTGGAACGCGCGGAAACCCTCGGCATAGTCCTCGCTCTTGCACAGCCGCGCCTGCTCGGCGTTCTCTTCCTCCATGGCTTCCCAGAGGCCCAGCCGCTGGTCCCGGATATGGGCCACGAGTTCCTTGCTGGCGCTGAACGCGCCCGTGGCGCCGGTCGCCACGGTGGCGACGATGGCCCGAGTGGCATCCAGCAGTTCAGCCGACGGCATGGCCCTGCTGAACATTCCCTGCGCCACGGCCTCCGCGCCGCTCATGAGCTCGGCCGTGTAGATCAGGTCCAGGGTCCGGTGCATGCCGAGGCGCTCGGTGAAGTACCAGTGACCGCCGGAATCGAGGGTGGCGCCGAGCTTGGCGAAGGGCGAGCCGAACTTCGCGTTCTCCGCGACGTACACCACGTCCGTGGCGAGCAGCAGTCCTAAGCCCACTCCGAGGCAGGCGCCCTGGGCCGCCGCGAAGGTCGGTGCGGGGAAGGCGCTCATCTTCTTCAGCAGGGGCTGGACGAGTCCGCCGAGGTAGGCCTGCGCGTCGTCGCTTTCCGGCGTAACCCCCGCGATGTCGCGGCCCGCGCAGAAGGCGCGCCCCTCGCCGCGGAGCAGCAGCGCCCGCACCTCCCCGCGTGCGGCGGCGGCAGCGGCGTCGTCGTACGCCTGTGCCAAATCCGCCAGCGCCTGCTCGTCGAGCGAATTCAGTTTGTGGGGCGCATTGAGGACGACCTCGGCGATGCCGCCGGCGATGGAGAGGGAAATCATGGAGCTCCTTGGATGGGAAAAGGCCTAGACGTCGAAGTCGACGGTGACTTCCGGGGTGGTGGGGTGCGACTGGCAGGTCAGGACATAGCCCTTGTCCAGTTCATCCTGCTCCAGCGCATAGTTCTCGTCCATCGTGACCGCACCGGTGACCACCTTGGCGCGGCACGTGCCGCAGACGCCGCCGGCGCACGCGAAGGGAACGTCCGGGCGGACCCGCAAGGCCGCGTTGAGGATGGATTCGCGGGCATGGGTGGGGCTGGCAACCTCGCCCTGCAGCCCGTCCAGCTTGAACGTGATCTTGTACGTGTCCTTGGACTCGTCGGCAATGACAGGGCGGCCGATATTGCCCTCGGGCCGGTCGGGCTTGCCGGAGGTGAACAGCTCAAAGCGGATGTGCTCGGGCTTCACGCCGCGGGCGGCAAGGGTGTCGCGGCACAGCTGCACGAGCTCGAAGGGCCCGCACAGGAACCACTCGTCGATGTCGTCTGCGTGGATGGCCGTGCCAAGGAGCGCCTGGAGCTTCTCGGCGTCGATCCGGCCGCTCAGCAGGGGCGCGATGCGCTGTTCGCGGGACAGTACGTGGTGCAGCGCCAGCCGGGCCGGGTACTTGTCCTTGAGGTCGGCCAGTTCTTCAAGGAACATGACGTCCATCGCCGCCTTGTTGGCGTAGATCAGGTCAAAGCGCGTGTCCGGGTGCGCCGCCAGCAGTGTCCTGGCGATGGCGATGACGGGGGTGATGCCGGAACCGGCGGCGATGGCGACGAACGATCCCGGCTCCCCGGCGAGGTCCTTCGGATCATTCATCGAGGTCATCACGTTTTGTTCGATCGCCTTGCCGTCGCGGCCGTGCTTGGAGACGAACGCGCCCATGGGGCTCATGACGTCCAGGGCGTCCCCGGCCTTGAGTTCGGCGTTGGCCCAGGTGGAGAACAGCCCGCCGAGGTCCTTCTTGATGGCGACTCTGATTTCGCTGCTGCCGTCCGCAAAGCTCCGGGGTTCGGCGCAGATGGAGTAGCTGCGGCGGATCTCGTGCGGCTCGCCGTCTTCATCCGGCAGCGTGGTCCGCAGGGCAACGTACTGGCCCGGGAGGTAGTCGAACTGTCCTGCGAGTGCGGCCGGTACCCCGAACGTGACCTCGATGGCGTCGTCGGTGAGCCGGCGGACTTCGTCCACGGTCAGCGAGTGGAAGGACGCGCGACGGCGACCGGTGGCTGCGGCCGACTCGGCGGCGGTCTGGCGGACAACAGTCATGGGGGCACCTGTTCCTTACAAAACTTTGAAGTAGTCGAACGGTTCCTTGCAGTCCTGGCACACGTAGAGGGCCTTGCAGGAGGTGGAACCGAAGCGGGTGAGTTCCTTGGTGTTCAGCGAGGAACACTGCGGGCATTTGACGGCCAGGGACAGGCGGACCGGCCCGGAATGCCGCATGGCGGCCGAGTGGCCGGACGGCGGCGCGATGCCGTACTCCTCCAGCTTGGCCTTGCCGGAGTCGCTCATCCAGTCGGTCGTCCACGCCGGGGAGAGTACGAGCTCCACATTGACGCTCGGGTAGCCTTCCCGCCGGAAGGCCGCCGTGAGGTCATCCCGGATCGCGTCCATCGCCGGGCAGCCGGAGTACGTGGGCGTGATGGTGACCTGCACGGCGGGGACCATGCCGCCGTCGTCGTACAGCCGGACGCTGCGCAGGATGCCCAGGTCCTCAATAGTGAGGACCGGGATCTCGGGATCACAGACGGTTGCGGCGATGGCCCGTGCCTTCTCCTCGGCAGTGGGGTGATCCGCCAAAGTGCCGGTGCCGGCCGTCGGGTGGCTGACGTACATGTCCATGTTCCTTACCAGCTCGCTCCGGGGTACTCGCGGGCGAGCACCTGCATTTCCGCAAGGATGTAGCCGAGGTGCTCCGAGTGCAGGCCGCGGCGGCCGCCCCCGGGGGCCGGCCGCACCTGCGGGACCTCAAGTTCCGCTTCGGCGAGGACCTCGCCGGTCAGGCGGTCAAAGTCCGCCCGCAGGCTGGAAGGCTCGACGCCGGCACCGGAGGCGCTGAGGCGGCCGGTGAGCTCGTCATCGCGGAAGAGCTCGTCCACGTACGGCCAGATGGTCATGAACGCGTGAATCATGCGCTGGCGGGACTCGTCCGTGCCGAGGGCAAGGCGCAGGACCCACTGCGCACTGTGGTCGCGGTGGTAGTCCACTTCCTTGACGGCCTTGGCGGCGATCCCGGCCAGGGTGGCGTCCGTGGACTGGGCCAGCCGGCGGTAGAGCTCGAACTGGTAGTAGCTCACGACGAACTGCCGAGCGATCGTGTGTGCGAAGTCGCCGTTGGGCTGTTCGAAGATCTGGACCGAGCGGAACTCCGGCTCGCGGCGGAAGTAGGCGAGATCGTCCTCGCTCCGGCCGTCCAGTCCGCCGGCGTAGCTGAGGAAGGACCGGGCGTGGCCCAACTGGTCCAGCGCGATGTTGCCCAGCGCGATGTCTTCTTCAAGCTCGGGTGCGCGGGAGATCCAGTGGCCGAGGCGCTGGGCGAGGATCAGGGCGTCGTCGCCCAGGCGCAGGGCGAGCTCGGCGACGTCCCCGCTCGGCTTGGCGGTGCCGCGGCTGACGGCCAGGGCGATGTCTTCCGGGCGCAGCGCGTTGCCCGGCGTGATGCGGGTGGCGCTGGCCGTGGCCTCGCCGCCGCTGGCTCCCTTGACGCCGACGGAGATGTCCCCGTGGCCGCCGTCGTGCGCGTCGTTTGTCTGGGTGGCTGCTTCGGGGGTGCTCACAGGTGCTTCACGCCCTCGCTCTTGGTGTAGTACGTCGCGTGGCGGTAGTCCTTGCCCTGGGGTGACTCAAAGAACGCGCCCTTCGAGTCCGGATCACTCGAGGCGATCGCGTCTGCCGGGACAACCCAGATGGACACGCCCTCGTTGCGGCGGGTGTAGAGGTCGCGGGCGTTGCGCAGGGCCATCGCCGCGTCAGGGGCGTGGAGGGATCCGGCGTGGACGTGCGACAGGCCGCGGCTGGAGCGGACGAAGACTTCCCAGATCGGCCAGACGTTGTCTGCGTGGGGTTCGGGAGTTGGGGCCCCGGCGACCGGGGTCCCCGGCCGAGCTTGCGAGGTTGGGGAGTCGTTGGGGATCATGCGGATACCTTCTCTGCTTGCTTCTTTGCCTGCTTGTCCGCGTAGGCCGCTGCGGCTTCGCGCACCCAGGCGCCGGTCTGGTGTGCTTCGCGGCGCCGTTCCAGGCGCTGGGCGTTGCAGGGTCCACGGCCGGCGAGGACTTCGTGGAATTCATCCCAGTCCAGCGGGCCGTGTTCCCATTTCTTCGTTTCCTCGTTGAAGCGGATGTCCTTGTCCGGCAGCGTCAGCCCGAGGACCCTGACCTGCTCCACCATCATGCCGACGAAGCGGTTCCGGAGTTCGTCGTTGCTGAAACGCTTGATGTTCCAGGCCATCGACTGCTTGGAGTTGGGTGAATCATCATCCGGCGGGCCGAACATCATCAGCGCCGGGGCGTACCAGCGGTTCACGGCCTCCTGGGCCATCTGCTTCTGCTCAGGCGTGCCGTGGGAAAGTTCCAGCAGGATCTCGAAGCCTTGGCGCTGGTGGAAGGATTCTTCCTTGCACACACGGACCATGGCCCGCCCGTAGGGACCGAAGGAGGCACGGCACAGCGGCACCTGGTTGGCGATCGCGGCGCCGTCGACCATCCAGCCGATCGCGCCCATGTCCGCCCACGTCCGGGCCGGGTAGTTGAAGATGGAGGAGTACTTGGCCTTGCCGTCGATCAGGTCCTGCATCATCTGGTCCCGCGGCTGGCCGAGGGTTTCGGCGGCGGAGTAGAGATAGAGGCCGTGGCCGGCCTCGTCCTGGACCTTGGCCATGAGGATGGCCTTGCGCTTCAGGCTCGGGGCGCGGGAGATCCAGTTGGCCTCCGGCTGCATGCCGATGATCTCCGAGTGCGCGTGCTGCGAGATCTGGCGCAGCAGGGTCTTGCGGTAGGCCGCGGGCATCCAGTCGCGCGGCTCGATCCGCGAATCCTCCGCCATGACCTTGTCGAAGTAGGCCTGGCCCTCGGCGTCCCGCCGGGCCACGTCCTCGAGGCTCTGTTCATGCCGGGTTTCGTGCCGGGCCGGAGATGGCTCGGCGGGCACTGACTGCAGGGTCTGCGATGCCATGGTTGCTCCTATGCGTTTCCGATAAATAATTACCGACCGTTCGTTCAGGATATGCGGAAGGCGGGAGATGCGTCAAGCACCGGGTCATGCCGGCCTCACTGCTTGGCAGCGGCGTTCAGATGGCGGCGTCGGAAGCCGCCCCGCGCACAAGGCGCACACGAAGGGAGGGATGCGCACCTTGTGCGCACCCCTCCCTTCGGCCGGGCAGCGCCCGGGCCATAATGCCGGCTCTATGGCAGGCGCTTCACGAGTTCGAAGTTGTCCGGCAGCGCCCAGAGCGTGCCGATGTCGCTTTGGGCTTTCACGAGGTCAGAGAACTTGGTAAAACCCGCAGGGTCGTTCTTCACGGCAGGGCTATTGAGCAACTGGTCCCAAGGCCCTCCGGTCGTGGAACCTCCCACCACCGCAGTAGGCCCATCCAGCATGAACATGACGTCACCGGACTCCGGCGTCGTGTAGTAGTCCAGCTGTCCGTCCTGGTTTTCGTCCGTGAAGGTTACGTCCGCGATGCCGTCACCGTTCCGGTCAATCAGCACGGTTTCGCCAACTCCGTTTTGGTCGTGGTCGAGGACCGTGGCGTCGAAGACGCCGTCGCCGTTCGAATCAACGCTGAGGCTGTCGACGACTCCGTCCTGGTTACCGTCCTGGACCATGGTTTCCGTGTACCCGTCCCCGTTGCCGTCGAGGCGGTACGTGTCGAAAACGCCGTCGTAGTTTGAGTCGTCGGCGAAACCGTCAATCCGGCCGTCGTAATTCGAGTCGACGGCAACCGAGTCGATCCGGCCGTCGCCATTGAGGTCTGCCGTGCCGACGTCGCCCTGACCGTCGCCGTTGTTGTCGGTCCAGGAGTAGTTTTCCAGTGACATGATGATCTCCTTCGGAAGCGGAAGTGGGTCTTCCTTATTTGCTGATGATGATTAGAGGTCCTGGCCCCCCGGAAAGTTCCCTGAAAAAGACTTGAATTTTCCGGGAACATTCCCGGCCGCTGGCGCATCAAACTGACAAGGAGATTCGTCCGGAAGGAGGTTTGCAATGGATGCTTTTAACGCCAATACGGATCTGCGCACCAGTGCAGAGCAGTTGTTGGACGACGTCGAATCAATGCTCGGGCTGTCCGGGGCGCCGGTGCTTGACGACCTCCGAAGCGCCCTGCGAAGGCCGGCCGTCATCGCTGTGGCGGGCCGGGTGAACACGGGCAAGTCGACGCTGGTAAACAGCCTGGTCGGCGCCAAACTGGCGCCCACCTCGGCCCAGGAAACTACCGCCCTGCTTTGCTGCTATGTGTACGGCGCACCGGCCCGCGCGGAAGCCGTGCTGGACTCAGGGCAATTGACGCCGATTCCGCTCGGCGACTCCGGGCCCGTGATCGGGACCATCCGGCCCGAGACCATCCATTACCTGCGGGTCTACGTGCAGGCTGCGGCCCTGCGGCCCGTCACGATCGTGGATACCCCCGGGCTGGGCTCCGCGGTGACGGACAACTCCGCAAGGACCGAGTCCCGGATCCTCGGGGGCCGGGATCCCCAGGGGGGCCCGGACGCGCTGCTGTACCTCATCCGGGATTCTTTCCGCCCGGACGATGTGGAGTTCATTGCCCGCTTCAGGGACCGGCACGCCAGCCGGCCGGGCCACGGACCAGCGCCTGTCATTGGCCTCGTGGCGCATGCCGATAACTATGGCGGAGGTCCGTGGCACAGCCCAGAGCCGGTGGACGAGGCAACGAGGGCAGCGGCTGCACTCGCCGGCAGGATGCCGGCGCTCACCGCCGTCCTTCCAGTCTCCGGTCTGCTCGCCGAAACTGTAAGGACCGGGGTCTTACGGGAGCAGGATGTGCGGAACCTTCGCCTGCTTCAGGGCTCGGACGATCCCCACCTCCAGTTTGCCGAACATCTTGGCCCTCCCCCCGGCATGCCCATGGAGGATTTTCGGCGGCTCACCGGGCTGATCGGAGCGTACGGGATCAGGTACGGGAGGGGACACTGCGGTTCTGCCGGCCAACTCACCGAGTGGCTGCACGAACGGTCGGGGCTGGCCCAGCTGGAGCGGACCCTGCAGACCGCAGTGACAGGCCCGGCCGGGATTGCCCGGGTGGAAGAACTGCTCACCGGCCTCCTCGCCGCGGCGCGCTCCCAGTCCTGGCGGCCTGAAGCGCGGCGACTGATCGAATCGGCAAGGCATGCACCGGCGTTTCACCGCCTGCAGGAAGAAGCCGCGCTGGACCTGCTGAGGGCCGCTGCGCCGGGGCACGAATTCGTAGCGGTTCTGCAGCACCTGACACAGCCAGATGCCGACCTGGAGGCAGTCCTGCCGACGGCGCGCGAAGGCAGCGGCTACCTGGGGCTGGCCGCGCACTACCAATCGATGGTCGGCACAGCGTCAACCGGTGCAGAGGCGCGGGCTGCCAGGGTAATAGCGCGTTCCCTGCTCATCCGCTCCGGAACTGCCGGGACCCGGCCATGACCGGCCCGGCATCAGCGGGGACCCGTGGCAACCGCTGCCTCGAAAGCCTGGCGCGCCCGGCTGATCCTGCTCTTTACCGTAGGGACACCCACGCCCTGGTATTCTCCGATCTGCGCATAGGTGTAATCGCACAGCTCCCGGAGCACGAGGGCCACGCGGAGGTCCACCGGCATGGTCTTCAGCGTCTGCTGGACAAGGTCAGCCTCCGCGAGCTTTTCCGCGAAGTCACGTTCCGGGGCGAAAGCATCGTTGACCTCGATCTCCGTGCTCCGTCTCGACCGGACGATGCCCAACGCCGCATTGGCCGCAATCCGGTACACCCAGGTCCCGAAACCGGATTCACGGCGAAACCGCGCCATGCCGCGCCAGGCAGCCAGCAGGGTGTCCTGAAGGGCATCTTCGGCGTCGTAAGTGTTCCCGGTAATCCGCAGGCACACAGACCAGATCATGGTCCGGTACTGAGTTGCCAAAGCCTCAAAAGATTTCGCATCTCCCCGGATGGCGGCATCCAAGAGTTGCTTCTGGGCCACGGTCGCGTCCATAGGTCCCCCGCTTGGATTCAGGTCGCCGTGCCCCCCGCACTAGCCGATATAGGGGCCACTCTAGACCTGACCGAAATGTTCGACTACCCCTACCCGATGGAAATCTGAAATGAGCGCTGAGATGCCTGAAATATCATTCAAGGACATGCTGCTGGTCCCCGAGGGACCGCCGGAATCCGTCTGGGAACGCGCCCTGGACGCTGCGTTTGCCCATCCTGACCAGGACGTCGTCCCGGATGACGCTTTCGCGGAATCCGCCGGGCCGGGCATGGTGCTGGATCCGGCCGTGGACTTTCTGCCAGACGACGACCACGCCGTCGACTCCCACCCGACGACGCACGATGACAGTTCTGCGGGCACCGCCTGGGACGACGGGAACGGAGGCCCGGACGGCGGCCACGATGCCGGGGACGGAATCCCCGACAGCGGCCACGGACTTACGGACAGTGGCGACGGATTTACGGGTACCGGTGATGACGCCGGATACTGAACCGCAGCAGCTGTCTGCCTTGAACTCGGCCAGGGCGGTGCTCAGTACGTCCACGCGGGTGCTGCGATCCGCGGGACGCGCGGATGCCGCGGACCGGATCATCCGGCAAGCCACCGGTACCAGCAGCACCCCCGTCGTCGTATTTCTCGGGGAAAGCGGGAGAGGCAAATCCTCCTTGGTCAACCTGCTGGTCCCAGAGCTGGACGATACCGGCGGCGAAGAAGGTGGACTGGCGCTCTACCGGGTGATCAATCCGGCCACGGAAGGCGGCAACGGTGCCGGCACCGTCTGGGTCTATCCGGATGGCTCCCGTTCAGCGGACCGTGCGGCGGACCACCCCATTGGCGTTGAACTGGAAACGCACAACGGGTTGCTGGGTGAAGTGATTCTGCTCGACGCCCCCAGCGCGGGAGGGCTGACAGCGCCCCAATCGCTCTTGAACCTGAAGATTCTTGAGGCGGCATCCGTGGCGGTCTTTGTCACGGACGCCGGTGCGCTGCTCTCGAGTGCAGAGATTGCTTATCTGGAGCAATGCTCCGCCCAAGTGGAATCAGTTGGGGTGGTCGTCACCAAAACGGATCTCTACCCGGGCTCCTGGCAGGACGTCGTGGCGGGAAATGCGGCACTGCTCAGGGCCCGCATTCCACGGCTGGCCGACTCGTTCGTCCTCGGCGTTTCGCCCGTCATCGCCAAGGCAGCCAACTCCGCGCCGGACCCCAGCGTGCGCGAGGGCCTCTTGATCGCCTCAGGACTCTCGCGTCTGGTCCAGGCCCTGAAGCGGGAGCTCGCCCGCGCCGGCGCTGCCCCAACAGCCAATGCCCTCCGGCTTGCGCGCACCCTCCTCGACGTAGACCGGCAGGCTCTGCTGACCCAATTGGCCATAACCGAGGCCCCCGCCGAAGCGCGGGCGGGCATCATGGCCCAAAGGCAGCGGCTGTCCGAGCTGAAAGAACAACAGCAGCGCTGGACTTTGGATCTGGAGCGGGACCTCGGGGACCTGCGTGCCGGCGTGATGCGCACTGTAGTTGCAAAGCTTGACGACTGGGCTGCCCAGTGGCGAAGCCGCGTCCAGTCGATGCCAAGTTTTCGGATGGGGAAGTTGACGCAGCAACTTACGAACGACATCTTCGCCGATCTCCTGGTGCTCCGCGCTGACGTCATCGATGATGCCGAGGAACAGCTCGGCGAGCTGTTGCATGTGTTGTTCCAGGAAATTCCGTTTCCGGCGGTGCTGCACGACCTCCTGGCGTCGGATGAGCGCCCGGCAGCCAGTCCCCATATGGGCAGCGAAAAGCACCACGGCGGATTCGACCCCGCAGTTGCCATGTCCCTGGTCATGGGATCCAGCATGGGAAGGTCGGTCGCCGCCCTGCTTCCCGCCTTGGGCATGGGCGGCGTTCTGTTTGGCATCCCGATTGCCGCCGTGGGCATCCCGCTTACGGTAGCGGGGGCAGGCGGATGGTATGCCGTCAACCGGTACTACCGCCCGAACATGCAGGAAAAAACGCGCCTCCTGACGGAAATTCCGCGAGTGGCACAGAGTGAGCGTGCCGTCATCTCGGACTACTTGGATTCACGGCTCCGTCATCTGAAACCGGAAATCGTCGTGACATACCGCGCGAAACTGCAGGATTCCCTGGCGCATCTGCAGCAACTTATCCAAGAGTGCCAGGCCCAGGAGCAACTTTCTGCCCAAGCGTCCATGCAGCGGATCGACGCGCTGAAACACGACGTGGCCATGATCGACAAACTACTGACCGACATTGACGCCAGCCTGGCAAACCTCCGCCGGCCCTGACGGAATTCTTCGCCTACAACCCGGCCCCAGCAGCCGCCATCGAACCTAGGAGAAACTCACGAACGCAACCCCAGACGCCGCCGATGTGCAACACTACAAAATCCTGCTGCAGGCTCTCGTGGGAACCTACGACCTGTCCTCCAGCGACGTGGTGAGGGCCCACGTCCAAAAGTCCCTTCGGGCTGTTGGCATCACGCCCATCACCCCCGATCCGGGCGATCCTTTCGACGTCGGGCTGCATAACGGGGTCGCCGGGGTCGCGGCACCGTCGCCAAGCCTGGTCTTCCGGATTGCCCGGGTCCTCAGGCCAGGTTGGCGCTCGGACGACGGAGTGCTGCGCCCGGCCGAGGTTGAGGTGTACAAGGATGAGACCAGATGAAACATCAAGGGACCAGAAACTCCAGCCACAACGAAGGAAGGCGGATCTGCTATGGAGAGACTCCCCTGGCGCCTGGCCATCGACTTTGGCACATCAAACTCGGCTGCCGCCGTCGCGCAAGACAATGGCGGCGTGCATGCCCTGCGGTTGGGAGCCCGCTCTGACGCCATCCCTTCCTGCGTGGCTGCCTATAACGGCGAAATCCTCACTGGAGAAGCAGCCCTCCGAATCTCGGGTATCTATCCGGCTGCCTTCGAACCAACGCCTAAGCGGCGCCTGGGCGAGGAAGCAGTGGTCTTGGGGGGCGACATCTGCGATCCCGTGGACCTTGTCGCGGCGGTGTTGGAGTTCATTGTTGGCCAGGCCACCCGGTTCGTGGGCGGCGGCCCGCCGGTCCAGGTGGTTCTGACCCATCCGGAAGCTTGGGACGAATACCTGAAGGGACGCCTGGCAGCGGCCGCCCTCAAAGCGGGCATACCCGAGGAGAGCATCCTCCTGATGCCCGAACCCGTGGCGGCCGGCTGGCATTACGCAGATACTTCCGACGTCGGCCCGGGAGCATACGTCACCGTGCTGGATTTCGGGGGCGGCACCTGTGACGCTGCCGTGCTAGAACTTGCACAGACGCCGGACGGGCCCGGCTTCCACGTCGTCGCATCAGGCGGAATCGACCCCCTGGGCGGCCACGACTTCGATGCCCAACTGGAGCGCTGGGTCTACTCGCAGCTGGCCGCTGAAGGCAAGAACGAACTGCTGAAAGGCCTGGCATCGGAGCATTCCGGCGCAGACCGAGCCGTGCTTCGCGACCAGATCCGAGAGGCCAAACATGCCCTGAGCTTTCACGGTTCAGCCCCCATCGGCGTACGTTCGGGGGAGCACGAGTGGGTCTGTACGGTCACGCGCGCCGAGTTTGAGCAGCTGATTGAACAGGAGCTAGCCAGGGCGACGGACCTCGTTCAACGCGTCATCCAGGAGGCGCTGCCATCGGCGGAACTACTGCACAGGGTCTACCTCACAGGCGGATCCAGCCACATTCCGGCCCTCCAAGCCAAGCTCAGTGAGATCTTGCCAATGAAGCTCGGGTTGATGGGCGATCCGAAGCAAGTCACCAGCATCGGCGCGCTGGAGGCGCCCAGATCCCGAGGCCGCGCCACCGGCACCGAACAGGTCGATGTGCCCGCGCTGAAGGCTAAGGCACCCGCCCGCGGGCCGGCCGGAAAGCAAGCCGCCAGCCGAGGGAGCCGTTCCAGGATTCCCCAGAAAGTGCTCATTGGAGGCGGAGTGGCCGCCTCGGTGGCAATCCTTGTTGCAGCGTTCGCGCTGGGTTCCGGAGGGACACCGCTGCCGTCCCCGCCGGCATCCAGGGGAACCACCGGGACCGCGGCAAGGGAGTGCGCGGGCAAGGAACGGCCGGACTTGCGGGCTGGTGAGTGTAGCCTGCTCACCAGCGTCGCCCGGATGGGCCGGGTGTCCCCGGATAGCTGTGTCGCCAAAAAGGACCTGGCCGGAGCCAGCTACGGTCTCGTCTGTGACCCGAACGCCAACAGCAACTTCAGCTCGTCCGAACGTCCGGCGGTGAACGTCTACGGTTACCCGTCCGCCCAATCACTGGCTACGGCGTTCGACGAGGCCATCAAACGCTTCAACGCCACACCGCGGTCCGCGACGAAACCTCCCGGATGGGAGACGTGGCACTTGACGGATGACAAGACGCAGACGGTCAAGGGACGCGTCCTCAGTGGTTCCGAGGCGGATATGAACTACCTGATCTGGACTGACGATGAATCACTCATGATGGTATCGGCAGAGTCCAAGGACGCGAATGTCCCGAAGCTTTACGACTGGTGGCACAAGTAGACCCTTGGCCGGGACGGCCCTCCGCCACGACGCTGGCATTTCAGTGCTTCCCAGGCACAGCGAACTCCACATGGAACTGCTGTCCGAAATGAGCCGGGTCCGAGAGGAGATTGAGTCCATCAACCTCTGCGGCTGAACCGGGGAGGATGGACTCAGCGATGGCGCACATCTCTTGGAGGCTAGCGACGGAGGTGTTCTGCAATCTCGTCAGCAGCATGCCCGTCTTGATCCCGGCCTTGCTGGCTCCCGAGCCGGGATCAACAGCCTTGACGTAGAGACCTCCCTTGACTCCCTCCTGCGCCAGCTGGGCGTCAAGGGCAGGACCCCGGGTGCTGTCCAGGCCCGCGAAGTATCCGGGGTAATACTCCTCGACCGCCCATCCCATGTTGTTCGGGGAATCACCCTTCAGCAGCTTGTCGACGATCTCCCGCTTGGCCGAATCGCTCGATATGGAGTAGTACTGGCCCTGCGCGGGTTGATCCCGCGAGCCGAAGTTGATCAAGGTGTTTATCCCGACGAGACGGCCATGGTGATCCAGCAAGGGGCCACCGGAGTTTCCGGGGTTAACGGTTGCCCCGTGCTGGATGGTTTCTGCGTATTCAGGCAACCCGGCCGGCCTCGCCGGCACCTTTGTCGCGTTTACCAGACCCGAGGTGATCACCAGTTTCTGCTCCGCAGGATTCTGGGTAAGAGTGGCCGGGTAGCCGAGCACGGCAACTGAATCGCCCGGCATGACCTCGGACGAGTTGCCGAAGATGAGAGCCTCAGCCTGCGGCGGCAATTCGGACGAGAAGTGAACGACTGCAAGATCCGTGCACGGGTCTGAAGCGATCACATGGAGGGCCGCCTTTTCCCCGGTGTTAAAGCGACCCGAGATGGCCGAGAGACCTGCTACCACGTGCGCGTTGGTGACACCCATCGAGCCTTCTTTGTCCACGAGAAAGCCGGTGCCAGATCCGATGAAGTCATCGGGCCGGCGTCCCTCGATCGAGAACACCGACTTTTCGCCGATCGCGTACAACTGTTGTGGGGTTAAGTCGGCCGGATTCTGCGCGCCTGACGGCAGGGGGTCAGCCGTAGCGACTCCGCCATCCATGTGATGCATGTCCGCAGGCGGCCCAGCAGAGGCGCCGGCTGAGGACGGGGATGAGGGTGGTTGACCCGGCGTGCCAGGTGGCTGACACCCTGTGACTAGCAGCGCTATGACCCCAAACACCGCAATGTGCCGCGGGAGCGCCTGGCCGGACGTGTATGGTTCCATGATTTCCTCCTGGAGACCGCTACTGGGCGATGACTCATTATCATGTATTCGGAATGGAAGGCAATAGGGTGCGGGGGTCGCGAGCGACGCCCGCACTGACTGCCGAAGGTGCCCAGCTTGATGTCTCGCTGATCGAGGAAATCACGATCGCAGCGGCGGGGATAGACTCGGACCCTATGTGGCAGCCACGAATCCCCGAGCCGGAAGCCAAGAGCGATGCAGCGTCATTGCCCATCCGGATCCTCACCGTCTGTACCGGAAACATTTGCCGCTCCCCCGTCGCAGAGCGCCTGCTCCAGGCCGGTCTGGACCAGGTGCAACCGGGCGCCTTCCGCGTGCGGAGCGCCGGGACAAGGGCCATGGTGGGAGAACCGGTCCAGCCGCTCTCGGCTGACATGATCCGGACCTACGGCGGAACGCCCGACGGCTTTGCGGCCAGGCAGCTGACCCCGGCTATCCTGCGCGACACCGATCTGGTGCTGACGATGGCCGCCAAGCACCGCGGCGAAGTGTTGCAGATGGACGCTTCCCTGCTGAAACGGACGCTGACGATCCGTGAGTTTGCCCGGATGCTGGAAATCCTGGAGCAGCGCGACGGTACAGCGTCCGCCCCGGCCGATCTGCCTGCCGTGTGGCGCGGGCTTCCGGCCCGTGCGGCCTCCGTCCGGCATCTGGCGCTAGCCGCGGACGCCTCGGACAACGACGTCGTTGACCCCTACCGCCGCGGCCAGGAAATCTACTGGCAGATGGAGGACGAGCTCGCGCCGGCCATCCGCACCATCCTGCGGTTCGCCCGGCTCCACAGCTGACGCGGCTCCACAGCTGACCCGGCTCCACAGCTGAAAGGGCAGCTGCTGCAGGGCAGCGTACCTCTTTGCCGCACCATCCGGCGGTGGTAGCGTCCGCCCATGGACACTCCGCCAGATCCCGCACGGGCACGGTCCGCGCCGCAGCCCGGCGGGACGCGCCGCCGTCGAACGCTGGTGGCCCTGGCATCGGTGCTGGCCATTGCGCTCGCCATCGGGGCATACATCCTGACCCGGCCGCGCGCCGACGAGTCGCAGCAACCCCAGACGGCGGCCACCCCGTCCGCGGAGCCCTCGGCAAGCCCGACCCCCTCCCCCACCCCGGAGCCTCCCGCCGCCGATCTGAACATCCTGCTGTTGGGCAGCGACAGCCGCGCGGACGCTCGTCAGCAGGAAGCCCAGGCCGCCGCCGGCACACCGGCCGACCAGCGTTCTGACGCCATCATGCTGGTCCATGTCCCTGCGGGCCGGCAGGAGATTTACGGCATTTCCATCATGCGTGACTTGTGGGTGGACATCCCCGGCCACGGGCCGTCCAAGATCAACGCCGCACTGGGGCTTGGCGGCATACCGCTGGCGGTCAGGACCGTGGAATTCATGTTTAAGCTGCACATCGACCACACCGTGATGGTGGACTTCGAGGGGTTCGAGGGCCTGACCGACGCACTTGGCGGGATCGATGTGGACGTCCAAGTGACGTTCACGTCCTCACTCCCGGGCGGCCGCGCGTTCCCTGCCGGGGTCAACAGGCTGGACGGCGCCGCGGCGCTGGATTTCGTCCGCGAACGCTACGCATTTCCCGACGGCGACTACCAGCGGGTGCGCGACCAGCAGCAGTTCCTGCGCTCCGTCATTGCCAAGGCCATGAGCGCGGGCACGCTGGGAAGTCCCGACACGGTCCGCAACATGGTGGTCTCGGTGCTTCCGTTCATGAGCGTGGACCAGGGCTTCACTGCTGAAACCCTGGTCAGACTCGGGTCAAGCCTCCGCGGCCTGCGGCCGGAGGACGGCGTGTTCTTCACGCTGCCCACGGCCGGCACCGGATTTTCAGCGGACGGCCAGTCCATAGTGCTCCCGTACAACGCCGCGATCGCCGCGATTTCCGCCGCACTTGCTGGCGGAAAGCTGGCAGACTACGTGGCCGCAAACGGCTTGGAACACGGCAACTGAGCCACGGAAACTGAGGCGGACTACGCCGCCAGGCGGAGGGCTGCGGCCCTTGTCCCTGAGGTAAACCCGAAACTGGCGGCGTCCTCGGCAGGAGCCAGGATGCTGAGCCTGCACTCCGACTGCAGCGGATCGATGGAAGCGGGGAGATGGTGGGATTCCGAACACGCGTGCAGCTGCTCGAGGGCGGCCGCTTCCACGCGGGCATGGCTTACATCCAGAACCAGGTGGAGGCCTTCCCTGAGGTTGTTGGCCCGCTTCACAACCACATACAGGGCCTGGAGGCTTTTCGCCGTCACATGGCCTTGGGCTGCTACTTCCGCTTCTCCGCAATCGAGGTCGAGCCGTACAAGAACCCTGAGCTTGTCATTCAAATGCTTCCCCTGTCACGCATTTTGGTGCCGGCCGCGACGCTGCGGCCGGTTCCCAGCCTAGGGAGCGAATGTGACGTACGCAACATTTACCGTCATATCGGGAAACCCCGCGTTATGAACGGCGGCAGACCTTGCCTGGAGGCACACGCTGCTGTACCGCTCTGCCGCAACGGCGGTTGCGCCACATTGAGGGCCGGCGGTGCCTGGGGAAGCCTCGGTCTCAGAAGGCTTGTCACCGCCGGCCCCGCTCAATGCGGTCCGGCTGATTTCCGGGCCCCTGCCCTGCCGCCTGGCCCCTTCGGGGGACAGGATGACCAGCGGCCGACAAGCCAAGACTATTGACCCGTAACAGCCTCCGCGCGAGTAGCCATTACCTGTCTTTCCGGACCCCCTGCGGCACTTCCGGCCGGCACTACGCGGACAAATGGGCGCAGGGAGTCGCGGGAATCGCAAACCGATGGCGAACTGCCTGAGTTCGGCTACCGGAGGTACGTCTGGAGTGCTTCCGTGGCTTGCCGGGGTGCAAATCCCGAGTCCCTGATTTTTCCCAGGTCGAGCACGCTGTTCAGCGGCCGGGGAGCCGCCGGCTTGTCCTTGAAATAGGCTTCCGTGCTGACCCCGGTGACTGATTCGCGCGACGCGCCCACGAACTCATATGCCTCGGCGGCGATGTCTGCCCATGACTGCGCCGGGCCGCCGTTGCTGAGGTTGTAGGTGCCGTATTCCGCGCCGGATTCCAGGAGGTGCCGGATGCCGGCGGCAATGTCGTGGGTGAAGCTGAGGCGGCCGATCTGGTCATTGACCACGGTGGGTTCCACTCCGCGCCGCGCCAACGACGCCATGGTGCGCACGAAGTTGTTCCCGTCGCCGATCACCCAACTAGTCCGCAGGGTGTAGTGCCGCGGTACTACACTGACCACTGCGTCCGCTGCCGCCTTAGTCTGGCCGTACACCCCCAACGGGGAGAACGGCTCGTCTTCGGCGTGGATTTCCTGGGTCCCGTCGAAAACGTAGTCGGAGGAGACATGGACCAGGGTCAGGCCGTGGTCGACGGCGGTCCTCGCCAGCCGCGCCACCGCCGCGACGTTGACGGCCCAGGCGGTTTTGCGGCCTTCCGGCGTCTCCGCTTCGTCGACAGCCGTGTAGGCAGCCGCGTTGATGATCGTGGAGTAGTTCTTCCAGTTCCGCGATGCGAAAGCGTCCGGGTCGCCGAGATCAAACTCGGCGCGGTCGGCAAACTCGACCGAGCTATCGCCTGTGTACTCCTCACGAAGGGCCTTTCCTAGTTGGCCGTTGGCGCCCATGACGAGGATCTTCTTGGGTGGCATGGGGATGACCTCGGCCAGGCGGGGGTGGGCCATATCCTTATCCGAAAGTTCGGCCTGCTCCAGCGGCACGGGCCAGGCGATGGCGGCGGTCTCGTCCGCGAGGTTCAGGAAGAGGTACTGGCCTTGGGCATCGGCGGACCAGTGGTCGTTGACGAGGTATGTGTACGCCGTGTTGTCCTCGAGGGTCTGGAAAGCGTTGCCGACGCCTCGCGGGATGAAGATGGCCTGGCTGGGATCCAGCTCCGCAGTGAAGACCGCTCCAAAGGACGGGCCCTCGCGCAGGTCCACCCACGCGCCGAAGATCCGGCCCGTGGCAACCGAGATGAACTTGTCCCAGGGCTCCGCGTGGATTCCCCGGGTGGTACCGGCTTTCTCGTTGAAAGAAATGTTGTTTTGCACCGGCCGGAAGTCTGGCAGGCCGAGCGCAAGCATCTTTTCTCGCTGCCAGTTCTCCTTGAACCAGCCCCGGTTGTCGCCGTGGACCGGGAGGTCGTAGAGGACCACGCCGGGAATCGGGGTTTCGTCCGCTGCGAGCTTCTTCGAGAACTCGATCGACATGCTCTACTGCCCCTGTTTCATGTATTTTTGCTCGGTCTGGGCCTTCTGCGGCCGCCACCAGTCCTCGTTGTCCTGGTACCACGCAATGGTGTCCGCGATGCCGGCGTCGAAGTTGGAGAACCGCGGTTCCCAGCCGAGCTCCTTGCGGAGCTTCGTGGAATCGATGGCGTAGCGGAGGTCGTGGCCGGGGCGGTCCACGACCTGGTCGTACGCGTCAGGTGACTGGCCCATGTGCTTGAGGATCAGTTCGACGACGTCCTTGTTGTTCTTCTCGCCGTCGGCACCGATCAGGTACGTCTCGCCTATCCGGCCCTTGTCGATGATCGCCAGAACGGCGGACGAGTGGTCGTTGGCGTGGATCCAGTCGCGGACGTTCTCGCCCTTGCCGTAGAGCTTGGGCCGGATCCCGTCGATCACGTTGGTGATCTGGCGAGGGATGAACTTTTCCACGTGCTGGTAGGGCCCGTAGTTGTTCGAGCAGTTGCTGATGGTCGCCTGCAGACCGAAGGACCGCACCCAGGCGCGCACAAGGAGGTCGGAGCCGGCCTTAGTGGATGAGTACGGGCTGGACGGGTTGTACGGCGTCTCTTCCGTGAACCGCTCCGGCTCGTCTAGTTCGAGGTCGCCGTAGACCTCGTCCGTGGAGATGTGGTGGAAGCGCCTGTTGTGCTTCCGGGCGGCCTCGATCAGGGTGTACGTGCCGATGATATTCGTGTCCAGGAACGGGCGCGGATCGTGCAGCGAGTTGTCGTTGTGCGATTCGGCTGCGTAATGGACCACGACGTCACAGTCCGCCACGAGCTCGCCGACCAGTCCGGCGTCGCAGATGTCCCCTTGAACGAACCGGAAACGCTCTGCAGGAAGTCCCCCAAGCGACTCCAAATTGCCCGCGTACGTGAGCTTGTCCAGGACAGTGACATGGTCGTCCGTGCTCTCCAGCATGTAGCGGACAAAATTCGAACCGATGAAGCCGGCACCACCGGTGACGAGAAGCTTTTGCATGACTTCCATACTTCCATAGCACGACTGATTTGGTTCAACCCGAAATGACAAGGAAAGATGGGCGTCATGCGCGGAATAATCCTCGCCGGGGGGACCGGTTCACGACTTCATCCAATTACCTTGGGCATCAGCAAGCAACTGGTCCCCGTTTACGACAAGCCGATGATCTACTATCCGCTCTCCACACTGATGCTGGCCGGGATCCAAGACATCCTGATCATCACCACACCGCATGACGCCGAGCAGTTCGAACGGCTCCTGGGCGACGGTTCGCAGTTCGGTGTGTCAATCAGCTACAAGCAACAGCCCTCGCCGGACGGCCTTGCTCAGGCCTTCGTCCTTGGAGCGGAACACATTGGGGACGGTCCTGTGGCCTTGGTGCTAGGCGACAACATCTTCTACGGCCACGGCATGGGAACGCAGTTGCGCCGGTTCTCCGACATCGATGGCGGAGCCGTGTTCGGCTACTGGGTCCAGAACCCTGCGGCCTATGGAGTCGTCGAGTTCGACGACTCCGGCAAGGCAATTTCGCTTGAGGAAAAGCCGGAGCAGCCCAAAAGCCACTATGCAGTGCCTGGACTCTATTTCTACGACAACGAAGTGGTGGAGATTGCGCGGAACCTTAAACCCTCCGCGCGCGGCGAGCTCGAAATCACGGACGTAAACCGCGTTTATCTGGAACGCGAAAAACTCCAGGTCGAAATTCTTCCCCGCGGATCCGCCTGGTTGGACACCGGAACGTTTGACGATCTCAACGACGCGTCTAATTTCGTGCGGACAGTTCAGAAGCGGCAGGGTCTGTCCATCGGCTGCCCCGAGGAGATCGCCTGGCGCATGGGCTTCCTCACCAACGACGAGCTCCGGGATCGCGCCGAACCGTTGGCAAAGAGCGGCTACGGGCGTTACTTGCTGGAATTGCTCACCCAAGTTCCGGATAGTTTGCTCACCCGGTAGCGAACGCGGACCGCCCGCGCGGGAATACGTTTATATATTGGGTCCATGACCCAGACTCCCGTGCAGCCGTCCCCGCAGCCTCCCGTCGCCAAGAAGGTCCGTACCGTGCGCACCCACCACGGTGACGAGTTCGAGGACAACTACGAGTGGCTGCGGGACAAGGAATCGGCTGAGGTCGTGGCACTGCTCAAGGCAGAAAACGCCTACCAGGAGACGGTGACCGCCCACCAGGAGCCGCTGCGTGAGGCCGTCTTCCAGGAGATCAAGAGCCGCACCCAGGAGACTGACCTCTCCGTCCCCAACCGCAAGGACGGCTGGTGGTACTACACCCGCTCGGTCGAGGGCAAGGAGTACGGCATCCATTGCCGTGTGCGCGGCCAGGACACCGGGGACCGCGTCGCGGACTGGACTCCGCCCGCCGTCGAGGTCGGCGTCGATATCCCCGGGGAAGAAATCCTGCTGGACGGCAACGTCGAGGCGGAGGGCAAGCCGTTCTTCGCCGTCGGCGGCGCTGCCACCACCATCGACGGGAACCTCTACGCCTACGCGGTGGACAACGCCGGCGATGAACGCTTCACGCTGCGCATCAAGGATCTGCGGAGCGGCGAGCTCCTCCCGGACGTCATCGAGAACGTCTTCTACGGCATCTCCTTCTCCCCCGACGGCACGCGCATCTTCTACACAGTCGTGGACGACTCGTGGCGGCCCTACCAGGTGAAGTCGCACGTGCTTGGCACGCCGGTCGCCGAGGACGAGGTGGTGTACCAGGAGGACGACGTCGCCATGTGGCTGGGCTTCGAACTCTCCGCCGACCGGCGCCACCTCGTGCTGAGCATCGGCTGTTCTGAATTCAGCGAAACGCGGCTGCTGCGCTTCGACGCGCCCGACGCCGGGCTCCGCACCGTGATCTCCCGGGACGAGCGCATCCTGTACGAGGCCGAACCGTTCCTCCTGGCCGGCCCGCAGGGCGGGAAAACAGAGCAGATCCTGCTGACCCACAACAAAGACGCCATCAACTCCATGGTCTCCCTCGTGGACCCGGCCGAACTCGCCAAGCCGCTCGTCGAGCAGCACTGGACCACCGTCGTCGCGCATTCCGACCAGGTGCGCGTCAACGGGGCCGGGGTAACCTCGACGCACCTCATCGTCTCCGTCCGCAAGGACACGATCGAGCGCGTGCAGGTCATCGCTTTGGCAGGGCTGGGCAGCGCTGAGCAGGGCGCACCGGTGGAGCCGTCCTTCGAGGAGGAGCTGTACACGGCCGGAGTCGCGGGCTCCGACTACGAAGCCCCCGTGATCCGCATGGGCTACACCTCGTACTTCACCCCTTCCAGGGTCTACGACTTCGTGCTGCCCACCCCGGAGCAGCCGGCGGGCGAACTCCTGCTGCGCAAGGAAAGCCCGGTGCACGGCGGCTACCGCGCCTCCGACTATGTCGCCACGCGCGAATGGGCCACTGCCGAGGACGGGACCCGGATCCCGCTCTCCGTCCTGCGCCACGCCTCCGTGAAACAGGATTCGACGGCGGCCGGCCTCGTATACGGCTACGGCTCCTACGAAATGAGCATGGACCCGGGGTTCGGGATCCCCCGGCTCTCCCTGCTGGACCGGGGCATCGTGTTCGTCATCGCGCACATCCGCGGCGGCGGCGAACTGGGCCGGCACTGGTACGACGACGGCAAGAAGCTGCGCAAGAAGAACACGTTCACCGACTTCATCGCCGCCACGGACTGGCTGGCGGCCTCGGGCTGGGTGGATCCTGCCCGGATCGCGGCCATGGGTGGCTCCGCCGGCGGCCTGCTGATGGGCGCCGTCGCCAACCTGGCCCCGGAAAAGTATGCGGCGGTTGTTGCTGCCGTTCCGTTCGTGGACGCGCTGACCACCATCCTGGACCCCGAACTGCCGCTCTCCGCCCTCGAATGGGAGGAATGGGGAAACCCCATCACGGACCCTTCCGTGTACGCCTACATGAAGTCGTACACGCCGTACGAAAACGTCCGCTCGGTGGCCTACCCCAAAATCGCCGCGGTCACCTCGTTTAATGACACGCGGGTGCTCTACGTGGAGCCCGCCAAATGGGTGCAGCGGCTGCGCGAGGTCAACACCGGCAGCGAGCCGATCGTTTTGAAGATCGAGATGGAAGGCGGCCATGGCGGAGGCTCCGGCCGTTACGTGCAGTGGCGCGAACGGGCCTGGGATTACGCGTTTGTCGCGGATTCACTCGGCGCCACCTCGCTGCTGCCCGGCGCCGGACTTCGGTAAGACCCGTTACCCCATCGATTGCTCCGTAGGCGCCCTTTTGGACGCCCATAAGGGCCGTTGCGGAGCAATCGATGGGGCTGCACGCCCGGCGGCTCGGCGCCACTCTTGCCTGGACCCGGCCGGACCGGGGACATCCGATGTCCGGGAGCCCCCTATCGCATAAATGGTCATCATGCTTACTATTTACTGGCATGATAGGCATTTCGACGTAGTACCCGTCCGCTGAGGGCGGGGCGTCGTAGAACTGTGACCGGGCACCAAGGTGCCGGAGATGGAGTTTCTTATGAGCGTTGAGCGGGAAATGGCCGCATTGTCCGACGAAGAACTCATGTCCCAGGGCGGAACCGCCCTTCCGGACAAGGAAGTGGCGTCCGTACTGGACCTGAACGCAGACCTGAACCTGGGCATCAGCGCTGCGGCACCGATCGACCTCGGCATCGCGGCCAACGCAAACGTCGCCGCCCCGATTGACGCCGGCGCGTCCGCGAACGTCCTCTCGTTCGGATCCGAATCCCAGGCGCTGGCCGATCAGGGAACCCTCATCAACCAGGGCATCACGGGCGACGCCACGGCGCATTCCGTGCAGGACAGCGGCATCGACCAGGGCACGGGCACCCACGCCTCGGCCGCTCCCGCCACGACGGACCCGGCAACGACGGATCCCACCACTGCGGCAGCGGCTCCGGCTGCCACTGTTCCGGCCGGTACTGTTCCGGCCGGCACCACCGACGGCGGTCTCGTCCCCGGCGGCGTTCTGCCGCAGGGCACCACCCCGGATCTGGGTGTGGCGGGCGCGGGTGCCGCTGGCGCCCTCAACGGCAACCTCCTCAACGTCAATGTGAACCTGGACGCCAACGCGGGCATCGCCGCACCCATCAATGGGGCCGTTGCTGCCAACGCCAACGTCGCCGCACCCATCGACGCCGCCGTCGGAGCGAACATCGGATCGATTGACAGCAACGCATACGCTGTTGCCCACCAGGACGCCATCATCAACCAGGACATCCACGGCAACGCCACGTCCTCGGCGGACCAGCAGTCCACCCTGAAGCAGTAGCACCTAGATGAGCACTCTGCACGGAGGGCCGTCCCGGCAGGACGGCCCTCCGGGTTCTCCCGCGCCCGGCGGCGAAGTACCGGGCGACATCTTTGCCGGCGCACCTACTGCAGCTGCGGCGCCGGCTGCCGATCCGGCGCACGCTCCCGGTCCGGCGTCGACGGCCCATCCGGCGCCGGCTGCCGATCCGGCGTCGGCGGTGGCCCTCGCCCAAGAACCCGTTCCTGTCCGGGCGGACGGCGTCCAGCTCCTCGGCGAGACGAAGGGCTCGGGCTACAAAGAGGCCCCGTCCCTGGTGCGCCGCGCCGACGGCCAGACGATCCAGCTCACCCGGCTGCTCTACCTGGTCCTCGAGGCGATCGACGGCCGCCGGGGCCTGGACTCGATTGCCGAGCATGCCAGCAACGGCTTCGGAAAACTGGTCAGCGCGGAAAACGTCCAGACCCTGATCACCTCACAGCTCCTGCCGCTCGGGCTGCTGCAGCTCGCTGACGGTTCCCAGCCCGAAGTCAGGAAGTCCAACCCGCTTCTTGGCATGCGCTTCCGGTACTCGGTCACGGATCCGGAACGCACCCGGAAACTCACGGCCCCGTTCGCGAGACTGTTCAACCCGTTGATCGTTGTGGCCGTAACGGCCGCCTTCCTGGCCTCCTGCTGGTGGGTGCTCATGGTAAAGGGCCTGGCCTCGGCCACCCATGAAGCATTCGCCAACCCGGGCCTGGTGCTGCTGATCCTGGCGGTCACGGTGCTCTCGGCCGGCTTCCACGAATTCGGCCACGCCGCCGCCGCCCGCCGCGGCGGAGCCACCCCCGGGGCGATGGGCACAGGCCTGTACCTGATGTGGCCTGCGTTTTACACCGACGTCACGGATTCCTACCGGCTGGGCCGGGGCGGCCGGATCCGCACCGACCTCGGCGGCCTGTACTTCAATGCGATCGTGGCCGTGGCCATCATGGGCATTTGGTGGGCCACCGGCTACGACGCCCTGCTGCTGGTGGTGGTCACCCAAATCCTGCAGATGGTGCGGCAGCTCATGCCCATGGTCCGCTTCGACGGCTACCACATCCTGGCCGACGCCACCGGGGTCCCGGACCTCTTCCAGCGGATCAAACCCACCCTGCTGGGCCTGCTGCCGTGGCGCCGGACCGATCCCGAGGCCCAGCTCCTCAAGCCGTGCGCCCGGGCAGTCGTCACGATCTGGGTCCTGGTGACAGTGCCCCTGCTGGTGTTCAGCATGGTCACTATGGTTCTCACCCTGCCGCGCGTGCTGGGCACTGCCTGGGACAACGGCTGGAAACAGCAGGCCATGCTCTCCCACAGCGTCTCCACCGGGGACTTTGCCGACGCCGCGGTGCGGATAATCGCGATCGCGTGCATCGCCCTCCCGATCCTTGGCATCTTCTACATCCTGCTGCGCCTGGTCCGCCAGTTCGTCACCGGACTGTGGACAAGGACCCGGGGCAAGGCCCTCCAGCGAGGGACCGCGGTCGCCGCAGTCGCTGCCTTGATCGCGGGTCTCGCCTGGGCCTGGTGGCCCGGCGCCGAGACGTACCGTCCGGTCCAGTCCTATGAGCGCGGCACCCTGTCCGACGCCACCACCGCCATCTTCCCGGCATCCTCCGCGGGCCGGATGAAGGAGGGCCAGGCCGGCCGGACCGTCGCCCTGTGGCCCAAGGATGCCAGGAAGCCTACCCGCGAAGACCCCCAGCTGAGCATGGTCCTGGTGCCGAGGCAGTCCGGCGCGGCCGCTCCGGCGGGTGCTGCGGGTTCCTCACCGGCTGCGCCGCCTGCCCCTTCCTGGGTCTTCCCGTTCGACAAGCCCCCCGCACCTCAAGAGGGCAACAACCAGGCGCTGGCGGTCAACACCACTAACGGATCGGTGACCTATGACGTTGCCTTTGCGCTGGTCTGGGCCGACGACGGCCAGGACGTCCAGACCCGCAACGAGGCCTACGCCTTCGCCAGCTGCGCCGATTGTGCTGCCGTAGCGGTGGGCTTCCAGGTGGTCCTGATTGTGGGCCAGACTGATGTGATCGTCCCGGAGAACCTCTCCGCGGCCGCGAACTACAACTGCGTTCGATGCCTGACCTATGCCCTGGCGAGCCAGCTGGTCCTGACCCTCGACGGCCCGTTGAGCGCCGATGGCATGACAAAGCTGGACGCGCTGTGGCAGCAGATCGCAGACTTCGGCCGGAACCTGCGCAACGTCCCGCTCGCGGAAATCCAGGACCGGTTGAGCGCGTTCAAGGCACAGATCGTGGAGGTCATCAAGGCCGACCCCAGCGCCACCAAGGGCAAGGCCCCGGGTACGTCCCCGACGCCGGGCGCAACCACGCAACCCACGCCGGGGAGCACTGCGGCGCCGTCGCCGGGCGTCACGGAGCAGGCCCCGCCGGCCGGTGGAGCGCCCACGATGGAACCCGCTCCCGCCGGCACGGCCGCAGCGCCGGCACCGGCCCAGACTGCGCAGCCTGCGCAGTCCGGGCCGCCCGCGCCGTCCGGAGGAACGGGGGCGGGCACGGGTACGGAACCTGCGACTGCGCCGGCTCCCGCACCGGGAACGGCGTCGCCCGCCCCGACCGCTACGGCGCCTCCCGCTCCCTAGGACTGGCACCGGGCCCATGGATCCGCGGGATTCCCTGGGTCCGGGCAGGTCCGGGCAGCAGCAACTGGGCAGGAGCGCCGCTTAGGCGTTCAGCCGCCGGAGACCTGCTGCCGGGCCTGCCATTCCTCCGCGAGGATGGCGTAGACCACTTCCGTGGCCCACTCCCCCTTGTAGTGCCACTTGTCGACCTGCGTGGACTCCAGGCGCATGCCGAGGCGTTCGCACAGTGCGGCGGAGGCGGTGTTCAGGGCATCGAGTTTGGCATCGATCCGGTGAAAGCCGAGGTCGTCGAATCCGAGCTTGAGCAGCGCCCCGGCTGCCTCCGCGGCTATCCCCCGACCGCGCGCCTGCGGGGCCAGGCTCCAGCCGATCTCGGCCTGCCCGCAACCGGGCAGCCACTTCAGTACCACTTCACCGAGGAGGCCGGGCGAGTCGGCGGCCTCGATGGCCAAGGCAACCCAGTCGCCCTCCTTTTCAAACTCGAAGTTGGCGTATTTGCCGACCGTCTCCATCGACTGGGTGTAGCTTTTGGCCTCACGCGGCAGGAACCGGGCGGTCTCGGGCAGCGAGTGGTACGCGTGGAAGGCGTCGAGGTCGGAGGCTGCGAAACGGCGCAGCACGAGCCGTTCGGTGCGGAGGGGAAGATTCAGTTCCGTCATGGCCCCAAGGCTACCCATCGATTGCTCCGCAGATGCCGTTTTGGGCCGCGAAAAGGGCCGCTACGGAGCAGTCGATGGGTGGGTGAGGACGTCGGCAGTTGCCTCGGCGATCGCGCGTTCCTCGTCCGTGGGCACCACGAGCACGGGCAGGGCCGAGCCGGGTGTGGAAATCACCCGGGGTTCCTTGGACCGCTCACGGTTCAGGCCGGCGTCGAGCTGCACGCCCAGGGCGCCGAGCCGCTCCGCAACGAGCGTCCTGAACTGGTGCGAGTTTTCGCCGATCCCCGCCGTGAAGACGAGTGCCTTGGCCCCGCCGACGGCCACGTGGTACCCGCCGATGTACTTCGCAAGCCGGTAGGAGGCGACGGCGAGCGCCATGGCCGCCTTGGCGTCCCCGGCCTCGGCTGCTTCCACGACGGAGCGCATGTCGTTGTTGCCGGCCAGGCCTTTGAGCCCGGACTGGCGGTTGAGCATGGCATCGAGGTCCTCCGGGGACCAGCCGGCCCGGCCAAGGAAGACGAGGATGGAGGGGTCCAGGTCACCGGAGCGGGTGCCCATGACGAGGCCCTCCAGCGGCGTGAAGCCCATCGAGGTGTCAACGGACTGGCCGCCCCGGATCGCGGTGACGGAGGCGCCGTTGCCGAGGTGCGCTATGACGGCGTCGAACTCGTCCAGCGGGACATCCAGCAGGGCCGCGGCCCGGTGCGCGACGTATTCGTGCGAGGTGCCGTGGAAGCCGTAGCGGCGGATTCCGTGGTTGGTATAGAGCTCGTCCGGCACCGCGTAGCGCCAGGCGTGCTCGGGCAGGGTGCGGTGGAAGGCAGTATCGAACACCGCGACCTGCGGCATGTCAGGCCACTTCTTCGAGATCGCGCGGATGCCGAGCACGTTCGCCGGGTTGTGCAGGGGCGCCAGCGGGTTGAGCCTTTCGATGGCGCGGGTGATCTCGTTGTTGATCAGGACCGGCGCGGAGAAGCGTTCCCCGCCGTGCACCACCCGGTGCCCGACGGCGTCCAGCGCCCGGTCGCCCAGCGCGGCGTGGATCTCTGCGTCCACCAGTTCCAGGGCCTCCGCGTGGTCGCGGGGTCCTTCGATCTGGCCGTCGCCCTCCCCGCCGTTGCCCACACCGATCTTCTCGACCAGTCCTTCGGCGAGCACACTTCCGGCCTCGACGTCGCGGACCTGGTACTTGAGCGAGGACGAGCCAGAGTTGATAACGAGCACGAGCATGGGGGCCTCCTACGCCTTGGCTTCTGCGCTAACCCGTAAGGGCGCATCGGGAGTGGCATCACGCCAGAGCCTGGCGGAGCACTCCATGGGACCCACTATAAATTGCCGGACCGTTTCTTGCCGGACGGGCGAGCGCGCCAATCCGTTGCGAAAGCCGCGGCGGACGCCTAGAGTCGGCGGACCACCTCGACTACTCACGAAGGGACTTCCATGACTGACGACGCGACCCAGCCAGAGAGCACCGAGCCCGAGAGCACCAAGCCGGACAGCGGGGCCGGCAAAGCGGACCCCACCGGCGTCGAAGGCGCGAACCCGGCCCTGGACGACACCGGCAACTTCAAGGCCGCCGAGACCGGGGAAGCCGCTGAGGCCCCCGAGAATCTGGAGGACCTGGATCTCACGCCGGCGGGCCTGGCCGATGAGCCCGCCAAGCAGGAAGACCCCGACAATCCGGCGAAGCCGGAGAACAGCTGACGGGAACCCGGCTGGCTGGAGAACAGCTGACGGGAACCCGGCTGGCCGGAGAACAGCTGGCTATGCATGGGCAGCCGCCGGTGCCGGCTCGGTGGCGGATTCCACGGACTGCGCCTGGATCGCCGTAATGGCCACCGTGTTCACGATATCCTCCACGGTGCAGCCGCGGGAGAGGTCGTTGACCGGCTTGCGCAGTCCCTGCAGGACGGGCCCGACGGCGACCGCCCCCGAGGACTGCTGCACCGCCTTGTAGGTGTTGTTGCCGGTGTTGAGGTCCGGGAAGATGAACACGGTGGCCTGCCCGGCGACCGACGAGCCGGGCATCTTGGACTTGGCGATCGCGGCGTCCACGGCGGCGTCGTACTGGATGGGGCCCTCGACGGCAACGTCCGGACGGCGCGCCTTCACGAGTTCGGTGGCCTGCCGGACTTTGTCCACCGCCTCGCCGGTGCCGGAGCCTCCCGTGGAGTAGGAGAGCATGGCCACGCGGGGCTCCACGCCGAACTGGGCCGCGGTCTCGGCCGAGGCCAGCGCGATGTCCGCCAGCTGCTCCGCGTTCGGGTCCGGATTGACCGCGCAGTCGCCGTACACCAGGACCCGGTCCGGCATCAGCATCAGGAACACCGACGAGACGATCTTCACGCCGTCGCGCGTCTTGACGAACTCCAGCGCGGGACGGATGGTGTGGGCGGTGGTGTGCGCGGCCCCGGACACCATGCCGTCCACCACGCCCAGCTGCACCATCATGGTGCCGAAGTAGCTGCCATCCAGCATGGCCTCCAGCGCCCGGGCGAGGTCCACGCCCTTGTGTGCCCGCAGCTGCGCGTACCTCTCCGCAAACTCCTGGCGCAGCCCCGACGTCGCGGGGTCCACGATGCTTATGCCGGAGAGGTCGATGCCCTGGGTGGACGCCAACTCCCGGACCGCGGACTCGTTGCCCAGGATCGTGAGGTCGCAGACGTCCCGCCGGTGCAGGATCTCGGCGGCCCGCAGGATCCGCACGTCGTTCCCCTCCGGCAGGACGATGTGCCGGCGCTGCAGCCGGGCCCGCTCGATGAGGTCGTGCAGGAACCGCAGCGGCGTCATCCGCTCCGGCCGGGGCAGGTGCAGCCGCTCCAGCAGCTCCGCCTCGTCCACGCGCTTGGCCCACAGGCCCAGGGCGGAGGCCACTTTGCGGCGGTGCCCGGACCAGATCTCGCTCCGGACCTCGGAGACCCGCTTGGCGGTTACGTAGGTGTCGTCCGGGGCGGCAAAGATCGGGAACGGGGCCTGCGCCAGCAGCGAGTAGATCGTGGGATCGGGAGCCAGGCCGCCGGTCAGGATCAGCGCGGACGGGACCGGGAACTCCGGCGAAAAGGACGACGCCAGGCAGGCGACCAGCACGTCGGCCCGGTCACCGGGAACGATCACCAGGGCGCCGTCGTCGAGCACATGCAGGAAGTTGGCGACGTTCATCGCCGCCACCTTGACCGAATGCACGTCCCGTTCCAGGTCCGGCAGCCCGGCGACCTGGCCAATGCCGAGCGCGGAGGCGACCTCGCCGGTGGTCGGCCTGGCGATCGACTCCAGCTCCGGCAGCACGTACACGGGCCGGCCCGAGGCGCCGGGGCGGACGGCCGCGGCAATGCCGTCCAGGTCCTCCGGGTCGGCCCGGTTCACCATGATCGCCAGGAGCGTGCAGCGTTCCGCGAGGAGTTCCTTCCGGGCAACCTCGACGGCGTCGGCCGCCTCCGCAACGGTCCGCCCCTTCGCGCCCACCACGGCCACGATGGAGGCGGCCAGGTTGTTCGCGAGGCGGGCGTTAAGGTCGAATTCGACGGCGGCGTCCTGGCCGGTGAGGTCCGTTCCCTCCACGATCACCACATCGCAGTGGCGGGACATCTCGGCGAAGATCTCGACGCAGCGGGCGTCGATCTCGGCCCTGTTGCCCTCGGCCAGCAGCCCGCGGACCTCGGCGAACGTCAGGCCGCCGCGGCAGCGCTGGTCGTCAAGATCGAACCGGGCCTTCATCAGGGCCACCATCGGGTCCGCCGCGGCGTCGTTGCCGTGAACCACCGGCTTGAAGAAGCCGATGCGGTCCGCATGCCGGTGCAGCGTGTCCGCCAGCCCCAGCGCTATGAGCGACTTCCCGGATCCCGGTGTGGTTGCGCTGACGTAAATCCCCTTGGCCATGATCCGCCCTTAGGTCGTGTCGTGGTGGTGCTCCGTTCCTCCATACTTCCACTTGTTTCCGTGGTTTCTCCATGACGTCCGGAGCCTGCCCACAGGACTGGTCCCGAAATGTGTCTGCAGTACGGGCGCAGAGGTCGCCGGCTCTTGACAGCAGGTATCACAATGGGATTACCTAATGAACATTCGGTAAATAAAGCTGGAGGCAATGACGCATGGCTGAACTGACGATTTCCGGTGACACCCACCCCATCCTGAAAGACGACTACGCCTCGGAATGGATGGGCATCGAAGTTGTGGCGCTGGACGACGGACACGCCACGATCCGAATGACGCTCCGGCAGGAAATGCTCAACGGATTCGGCATGGCCCACGGCGGAATGATCTTCGCCTTCGGCGACACAGCCTTTGCGCTGGCCTGCAACCCGGCCACCCCGAACCCCTCTGGCGAGGACACCATCACCGTGGCCTCCGGCGTCGACATCAACTTCCTCAAGCCGGCCTTCCGCGGCCAGGTCCTGACCGCCGTCGCCAACCGCCGCGCAAGCACCGGACGCAGCGGCCTCTACGACATCCAGATCTACGCCGCCGATCCGGGCGCAGGCGCGCCTGCGACGCCGACGGCGTCACCCGCCGGCCCGGCCCAAGCCGCCATCGTCCCGACCGCCACCGCTCAAGCCGCCACCGTCCCGACCGCCACGGTCCCGGGCGAACTCCCCACCGACGTCGCCCCGGGCGAACTCGTCGCCGAGTTCCGCGGCCGCAGCCGCACCATCTCCAAGAAATAGAAACAGGGAACCCAGATGACCCAAGAAACCGTTGCCGCCACCAGTGATGCTGTCCTGGACCGCGAAGAAACCATCTCCCGCGACGAGCTCGAGGCATTGCAGCTCAGCCGCCTGCAGCACACCGTGGCGTACGCCTACGACCGCGTCCCCCTGTACAAGCGCAAGTTCGACGAGGCCGGCGTCCACCCCACGGACCTCCGCGAGCTCTCGGACCTCGGCAAGTTCCCCTTCACCACCAAGGAGGACCTGCGTCTGGAGTACCCCTTCGGGATGTTCGCCGTGCCGCAGCACGAGGTGGCCCGCATCCACGCGAGCTCCGGCACCACCGGCCGGGCCACCGTGGTGGGCTACACGAAGAAGGACCTCGCCGACTGGGCCAAGCTCGTGGCACGCTCGCTGCGCGCGTCCGGCGTCCGCCCGGGCATGAAGGTCCACAACGCCTACGGCTACGGCCTGTTCACCGGCGGCCTGGGCGCCCACGCGGGCGCCGAAGCCTTGGGCTGCACCGTCATCCCGATCTCGGGCGGCCAGACCGAACGCCAGATCACCCTCATCCAGGACTTCAAGCCCGACGCCATCCTGGCCACCCCCACGTACCTGCTGACCATCGCCGACGCCATGATCAAACAAGGCATCGACCCGGCCTCCACCTCCCTGAAGTACGCCGTGCTGGGTGCCGAGCCGTGGACCGAGGAAATGCGGCATGAGCTGGAAATGACCATGAACATCAAGGCCTGCGACATCTACGGCCTCTCCGAGGTCATGGGCCCCGGTGTTGCCGGCGAGGCCGTGGAAACGCAGGACGGCAGCCACATCTGGGAGGACCACTTCCGCCCGGAGATCATCGACGCCTTCAACCCCGCCGTCGGCGTGGACGCGGTCCTGGGCGACGGCGAACCGGGCGAGCTGGTCTTCACCTCGCTCACCAAGGAGGCGCTGCCGATCATCCGGTACCGCACCAAGGACCTCACCCGGCTGCTGCCGGGCACCGCGCGTCCGGCGCACCGCCGCATGGGCCGCATCACCGGGCGCAGCGACGACATGATCATCCTGCGCGGCGTGAACCTGTTCCCGTCGCAGATCGAGGAAATCGCCCTGCGCATCCCGGAGCTCAGCCCGCACTTCCAGCTCGAACTCACCCGGCCCGAGGGCCATCGGATGGACCAGATGACCGTCAAGATCGAGCGGCGCGACGCCGTCACGATCGAGGGCGGCGCGGCCGCCGCCAAGATCCTGCAGCAGCAGATCAAGATCCACGTCGGCTCCTCCTGCACCGTCGACGTCGTCGACCCGGGCACGCTGGAACGCTCCAACGGCAAACTGCGCCGGATCTACGATCTGCGGCCGAAAGCCTGAGCCAGTCCCGCAGGTGCAGCAGCCTGGCCGGTCCCGTCCCCCAAGGGCGGCCTGGCCGGGCTGACCGACCGTTCATGAGAAACTAGCGAGTATGCCCAGCACAGCAAGCACCACCAAGCGCGGCCGCCCCGGCTATGACCAGCAGTCGGTGCTGGTCATCGCCGTCGACGTCTTTAACCGCCACGGCTACGACGCCACCTCGATGGGCATCCTTGCCGAGAACCTGGGCATCTCCAAGTCCGCGATCTACCACCACGTGCCCTCCAAAGGCGATCTCCTGAAACTGGCCCTGGACCACGCCCTGGGCGGTCTCGAGGCCATCCTGGACAAGCCGGAGGCGCGGAACGGGTCCGCCGAGGAGCGCCTGGAGTTCGTGGTCCGCCAGACGATCTCGGTTCTCGTGGAACGGCTGCCGTTCGTTACGCTGCTGCTGCGGCTGCGCGGCAACACCGAGATCGAGCGCGACGCACTGGAACGCCGGCGCACGTTCGACCACAAGGTGGCGGCCCTCATTTCGGCCGCCCGCGACGAAGGTTCGCTCCGCCAGGACATCGATCCGCGCACCGTCACGCGGCTTCTGTTCGGCACGATCAACTCGATCGTGGAGTGGTACAAGCCGGGCGGCTCCCTGTCCCCCGAGAAACTGGCCGACGACGTCATCACCATGGCGTTCCACGGCCTTCACGCCCCGAGCTAGGTAAACGGGCAGCGAAAAGGCGCCCCGGGCGGGCCGGGACGCCTTACTGTCCGCCGATCAGGCTCCGGAGCTGGACTTCAGAGCTGGTAGTCAGCCTTTGTGGTGATGTTCTCGTGGACGCAGAGAATATTGTGCTCGGAGTCCATGAACCAGGCGCACTTCTCCGAATCGGTTGTGCAAATGTGATTCTCGGTCTTGAGATCCGGGAGATCGTAATCCTCGAACTTTACGCCCTTGGACTCCATCTCCTGTACCGTGCGTTCGATCTCGCTGACTTCGAAACTCAGGGTGGTGTGATCGGAATGCTTTCCATCCGTGACAGGCATCAGCTGCAGCATGGGGCCGCCTTCTGAGCCAAACATCTCGCTGCCGTCCTCCGCCACGCCGCGGTGAGGGAGTCCAAGAGTTTCCGCGTAGAAACGGCGGGCACGCTCCCTGTCATCCACGGGCAGGACGGTTGTGGCTTTGTTGAGTACTAGGGTCATTTTGCCACCTCCTACCTTGCAAATTTTACGCCGGAGCGGACCGGAAAGAGCCCGCCAATTGCTCCCCCGGGCACGTGACGCTCCCGCACATCCGGCGGCCCAACGACCGACGCTCCCGCACATCCGGCGGCCCAACGACCGACGCTCCCGCACATCCGGCGGCCCAACGACCGACGCTCCCGCACCACTGGCGGCCCATCGACGGACGCTCCCGCACCACGTGCGTGAGCGTCGGACCGGAACTGCAGGACGTGCGGGAGCGTCCGGACCGGAGCTGCACAACGTGCGGGAGCGTCCGGACCGGAGCTGCAGGACGTGAGGGAGCGTCCGGTGGGGTTACTTTTCGACGAGGGTCAGGACGTCGTAGGTGGCCACGATTTCGTCGTTCTGGTTGGTCAGGACGGCGTCCCAGGCCACTTCGCCGTACTCGTCCGTCTCGCGCGGGGTGATCTTCTTGGCCGTCAGCGTGACCCGGATGGAGTCGCCGGCCGCAACGGGGGTGATGAACCGCAGGTTCTCCAGTCCGTAGTTGGCCAGCACAGGCCCCGGAGCGGGTTCCACGAAGAGGCCGGCGCCCCAGGCCAGGAGCAGGTAGCCGTGCGCCACGATACCCGGGAAGAACGGGTTGGCGGCCGCGGCCTCCTGGTTGGTGTGGGCGTAGAAGGTGTCGCCGGTGGAGTTCGCGAACTTCGTGATCTCCTCGAGGGACACTTCGCGCAGCTCCGAACGGATGGCGTCGCCGATGTGCAGCGTGCTCAGGTGCTTCCGGAACGGGTGCTGGCCTTCGGTGTCGAGGGTGAAGTTGCGGTCCGCACCCGTGTGCCACACGCCCGTGACGGCGGTCAGCATGTTGGGCGAGCCCTGGATCGCGGTGCGCTGCATGTGGTGCATGACAGAGCGGATGCCGCCCAGTTCCTCGCCACCGCCGGCACGCCCGGGTCCGCCGTGGACCAGGTGCGGGACGGGTGAGCCGTGACCGGTGGAGCTACGGGCGTCCTCGCGGTTGAGCATGAGGACGCGGCCGTGGTGGGCTGCGATGCCGGTGACCAGTTCACGCGCCACGGCCGGATCGTTGGTGCAGACCGAGGCGACGAGCGAACCGCCACCGCGGGCGGCGAGGCGGACGGCGTCGGCCAGGTCCGTGTAGCCGATCACCGAGGAAACCGGGCCGAACGCTTCCAGCGAGTGGACCTCCTCGGCTTCCGGATCGGCCCAGCTGAGCAGCACGGGCGACATGAAGGCGCCCTCATCGACGACCCCCACTGTCCCGTCCGCACTGGTGACCTTCGGCGAATCGAGGGTGCCGTACGCGAGCTCGCCGCCGGCGTCGAGCATGGCCTGGACGGCGGCGCGCACATCGGCGAGCTGTTCCCGCGAGGCCAGGGCGCCCATCGTGACGCCCTCGGCGCGGGGGTCGCCCAGCACGACGCGCTCCTTGATCCGGTCCCCGACGGCGGCCACGACATCGGCCACGAGCTCCTGCGGCACGATCGCGCGGCGGATCGAGGTGCACTTCTGGCCGGCCTTGGCGGTCATCTCGGTGACAAGGGACTTGATGAAGGCGTCGAATTCCGGCGTGCCCTTGACGGCGTCCGGGCCCAGGATGGCGGCGTTGAGGGAGTCTGTTTCGGACGTGAAGCGCACCCCGCCCTTCACCACGTTCGGGTGGGACTTCAGCGTGTTGGCGGTGGAGGCGGAGCCGGTGAACGCCACGAGATCGCGGTAGTCCAGGTGGTCCAGCAGGGTGCGGACCGAGCCCGAAATGAGCTGCAGCGAGCCCTTGGGCAGGATGCCGGACTCGTCGATCGCCTTGACGACGGCGGCGGCCACGTAGCCGGTGGGCGTTGCGGGCTTGACGATGGTCGGCACCCCGGCGATGAAGGCCGGGGCGAGTTTCTCCAGCATGCCCCAGACCGGGAAGTTGAAGGCGTTGATCTGGACGGCGACGCCGGGGATGCGGGTATAGATGTGCTCGCCGGCGAACGAGCCGTCCTTGGACAGCACCTCCATGGGGCCGTCCACCACCACCTGGGAGTTGGGAAGCTCGCGGCGGCCCTTGGACCCGAAGGTGAAGAGCACGCCGATGCCACCGTCAATGTCGATCATCGAGTCGATCTTGGTGGCGCCGGTCTGTGCCGAAAGAGCGTAAAACTCCTCGCGGCGGCCGTTGAGGTACTGTGCCAGTTCCTTGAGCTTGAGCGCGCGCTGGTGGAAGGTCAGCTTGCCGAGTTCCGCCTGCCCGGTGGTGCGGCCGTAATCGACGACGGCGGCAAGGTCCAGCCCCTCGGTGCTCACCTTGGCCAGGAGCTCGCCGGTGCTGGCGTCGAGAACGGGTGCCGCGCCGGCCGCGGTGGCGGCATCGGGAGTCCACCAGGAGCCCCGGACGAAGCTGGGGACGATCTCTACAGTGTCTACTGTGGGTACGGCAATGGTGGTCATCGTTGACGGGTCCTTCCAACGCGGGGCAAGATCAACACGGCCAGAGCATTACTGACCGTCCGTTCGGTAATATGTCTACAGTACATGAATGAGGCCTTCCGCACACTAGCTGCGGCGGCACTGACCGGCCCGGCCATCGGCGGAGGCCACAAAGGAGACGCAATGACGCCCGAGCCCGGCAGCACTGAGCTGTGGAAGATCACCCTCGGCGAGCTCGACGAGAAGATGGGCGTGGAAATCGTCGAGGAATCCGTGGAACGGGTCGTGGCGACCATGCCGGTGGAGGGGAACCGGCAGTCGTTCGGGCTGCTGCACGGCGGTGCGTCACTGGCCGTCGGCGAGGCCGTGGGCTCCTGGGCGGCCGTCATCCACGCCAGCACGCTGGGCAAAACGGCCGTCGGCGTGGACGTCTCGGCCACGCATCACAAGTCGGCGAGGGAGGGCCTCATCACCATCACGGCGACCCCCATCCATCTTGGCGGGACAGTCACGACCCACGAGGTCCTCATCACCAACGACGCCGGCCAGCGGTTGTGCACGCTGCGGATCACCAACCTGCTGCTGGACCGCAAGGCCTGAGCCGGGGCGGTGCTAGCGGAGTCGCCGTATATCTTCTGGTCGGCGCCACCGGAGTCGCCGGAACGTGCGGGGTCGCCGGAAACGTGCGGGGTCGCCGTAGGCTTCCGGCGAACTGGCAGCCTTCCGGCGAACTCGGGGCCGGAGTGCTGCTACCCCGACCGCCCACGGCGCCGCAGGACCAGCAGCGCGCCGCCAACCAGCAGCGCCCCTGCCCCGACGCCGGCGGCGGGAAGCAGGCCGCCCGCTCCCGTGCTGGCCAACAGCAGGGAACTGCCAGGCTGGCCCGGAGTCCCCGAAGCAGCGGGCATGGCCGCCGGGGCTGCCGGCAATGCGGCGGCCGGAGCGACTGCCGCCGCGGCAGGGGATGCGGCTGCCACCCCGGCTGACGGCGATGCGGCTGCCGGGATGGCTGCCGGCGCATCGATCGTGAACGAAGACACAGCCGAAGAGGACGCAATCCCGTCAACCGACTGCGAGACAGACAAGGTGTGCGGGCCTAAGGCCAGCCCGGCAGGGAACGGCACGCTCCAGCGCCCGCCGGCCACCAGGACTCGTGGGGCCAACGAACGAACCACGGCCTTGCCCCCGATGCCGGACCCGCCGCCCGTCTGCGCCGCCGCCACCCGGACCCCATCGATAAGCACGGCCACATCTGCGCCGTCAACGCCGGTCCCTGAAATGGCCTCGGGAAGCGAATCCTGGCGCAGGTGCTGGCCGTCCTGGATGCTGGTTCCGGCAGGGGCGGGCGGAATGACCGTAAACGTTGCGGTGGCCGATGGACTGTCCGCACTGCCCGGGGACGTCAGGATGGCAGTCGCCGCCACTTTTCCAAAGACCGCCGGACCGGCCAGCGGGATTTCCCAGCGGCCGTCGAGCCCGACAGCCCCCGCGCCGGTGACATCGCCGGACAGCACGACGGCGGCGCCGGGCATGCCGGTGCCCGCGATGCTGTTCAATGCCGGAAGGGCTGCGCCCGTGGGGGTCGTTATGCCGGGGGCCGGCAGGGAAGCCGGCGCGACGGTGGTGGTGAAGGACTCCGGTCCGGAGTGGCTGAAGCCGTTGACTGTCTCCGCCGAGAAGGCCAGCCGCCCAGCCGGAAGCGGGGCCCGGAACGTCCAGTTCCCGGCAGCATCCACCGGCACTTCCAGTTCCTGCGTCCCGGCCGTGATGCGCACCTTGGAATTCGGAGCCACGTCTGAGGCAGGGGCTGCGGGAACGTGTCCTGTGATGACCTCTCCGGCCGCCACCGTCCCCGAATTCGCGGGCGCCACCAATTCTGGCTTGTTCAGGAAGAGTTGGAGTTGCACGCCGCCGGGGATCTTGGACATGGAATCTTCAAGCGTCGTGGCGATGGCGCGAACCTGTTGGCCATCCACGCTCTCGGCGCCGGTGTGGGTACCGACAGCGAAGTTTCCGCTGATCCAGGGGCCGCCGGAGTCGCCCCCGCTGGAGGTAACCGACGTCGAGTCGAACGCGTGAACCGCCCGGAGGTCGTTGTCATAGTTCGGGGGCAGCGATTTCGGGCCCGGGATGACCCAGACGCCCACGGAGTCGACGGTGCCGCACTTCCAGCCGCTCGTCCGGCCCGACCGGCACACGTGCTGGCCCTGCAAGGGCGCGACGGTCCCGACGATCTTCACTGCGGTCGGGGCCGGACTACCCGGGTTATCCCACGTGGTGGCGGCGGGCTGGACGCCAAGACCCTGCCTGAGGGACTGGAGGACTGCAATATCCGTGCCGACATTTGATCCATCCGCTGCGGCCTTGGAGTTGCCCGGACCGCCGAACTGGCTGAACCCAAACGATCCGAGGGAAAGGAGCGGGCGCGGCAGCGGCGTCGTCGACCCGCCGGCCGTCGCCGAACTTGCGGGCTCGATGTCTGCCGCCTTGGCCAGTCCGTCGCCAGCGCAGTGCCCGGCTGTGAGCACGAGAGGCTGCCCGGCCGCGCTGAACGCTCCAAATCCAGCCGAGCAAATGGTGGAATTATCAATGATGAAACCCTGGCCGCCGAAGAAGTCCTCCTCCGTCTTTATCGCGGCACCTTTTTGCAGTTGCACATTCGCGTAGCGCGCCACGAACTCCGCCGGTGAGACCTTGCCCGGAACAGCCGCCGGCGTCGCGGACGCGGCTGCGGACGGGGTCTCGGACGCAGTCGAAGGGAGCTGGGCGTCCACGACCGCTGGAAGGCCTGATTCGGGAGTGTTCGTCCCCCCGGTCCGGATCACGAAGTGCCCGTCCGTGTAGGCCACCGCCTGCAATCCGGCCAGCCCCACCTCCCGGACGTAGGCCTGAAACAGCTGATCGATGTTCGCGGCCACGCGCTCCGGGGAAGAGGGAGCTGACGCAGCCGGCGCCGCCCCCGGCGTCGCAGCCGGCGTAGTCGCCGCGGCGGGCGCAGCGAGTACGAAATCAGCCGGGGCCGCCTGATTCAGTTCATCGATCCGTGCCGTCAGCTCGGCGCCGCTGCCCTCGACGACGATCTTGCCGCCCTCCAGCCTGATCCCGACATAGCCGGGAAGCCCGCGCAAGGAGGGCGCGGCGTCGGCGGCGCGCCTGGCAACCGCACCAGCTGCATTGAATTCTTCGAGACTCATGCCGAGGTCCCGCCGGACAGCCTCGGCGAGACCGGCGTCGCTGATGACGGGCGCCGGCGGGGATGACACGGCAGCCGCCGGGGCCACGGACGCGGCAGGTGACGCGGCAGGCGCCGCGGACGCCGCCGGCGCCGAAGCGGTCGCCGCTGGCGCGGGGCTTTCGGGCGAGGGCGATGAAGAGGGCGACGCCGGTGCCGAGTCCGCCCCGGCTTCCGCCAGCGCTGGAACTGCACAGAACGAACCGGCAAGCGCGATGGCAACGGCCGCGGTCGCCCGCACTGCCAGCTGAATCTTCGGAGTCTTCACCCGGTTACTCTAGCGCCCCAGTTTGGCCAGAATGGCCGTCAGCTCCCGGTCCGTTATGCCATTGTGGCGTAAGAAATCGCCGGTTTTCACGTTGCGGACGAAGCGCAGCAGGCTGTGGCCTCGGCTTTCCAGCATGGGTAGCAGGACCTCGTCCGGCAGGTACCGCTCGTGCGGACGCGGGATCGCGGACCTGCAGTGGTGCTCGTTGATGCCCCGCATGGAACGCTGGTAGCCCCGCACAATGGCCTCGTCACTGTCCCCGGCCAGGTCCTGGAGCATGGCCGCAATCATGCCGCTGCGGTCCCGCCCTGCGGAGCAGTGGATCACGACGCCGCCGTGCGCAGCGGCGACTGCCTTGAAGACGCCGGCCAGCAGTTCCGGGAAGAGCCTGGCATTGTCGGCGTAGGACTCAGGGTCGTTCAGGTACGGTCCGCAGAGTGTGCGGAACTCGGCGTTTGCCAGGTCCTCCGTGGGGGCGCGCACGACGTCGAAGGCCGCCATCGCTGCCTCACGCACCGGCGGATCGGTTTCGCGCCGCCGGATTTCCTCCTGGTTGCGGAGGTCAATGACGGACCGGACACCGCCGTCGTATGCCTGCTGCCAGCCGGTCTCGGTGAGCCATTCGCGGCGTCCCATGCGGTAGACCGCGCCTGCGACATGCCATGCGTTGACCGCCCCGTCCCAGCCCGCGGGCCTCCCAGACTCATCCACCCGGCCAGCTAACCACAGGATCCGGGTAGCCGGCAGCCACAGGCAAGGTAGGCAAAGCGTGGGTCTTCCTGAATTAACGGGTAGGGCCCACGGTGTCCGGCGGTGCAGCCCGCGCATAGGGTGGCCGCATGACTGCCCCTGGACGGGCGCCTTGGCCCTCCGCACAGTCTGTCCGCCAGCCGGGTTCCGGGGAGGCTCCACTGGCCGCCACCTGTCGGTGAGCCCGTTAGATTCTCCCGCAGCACCGACCAAAGGAAATCCAACATGGACAACACCGTGTCGACCAGACGCTGGTTCGGAAGGCTGGCAGGCAGCCTGGCCACCATTGCACTCGTCGCGGGTTTCGCGGCCGCTCCCGCTTCAGCGGCGCCCGCACCCGCCCCCGCACCCGTCTACATCGCGCTGGGCGACTCCTATGCCGCAGGCACCGGCGGCGGCAGCAAATATGCCGACGGCGGCTATGTCGCACCCCCGGCCCCCCTTCCGTTCAGATGCCTGCAAACGCGGGCGGCCTACGGCACCGTTCTGGGCGCCACGCTCAATCTGGGCTGCTTCGGTGCCCAAACTACGGACGTCTCCGCCACCGTGAAGTCTCTCTACGGGTCCGAGCTGGCGGCAGCCACGGTGGTCACAATCACTGTGGGGGGCAACGACATCAATACCGGCCAGGTGGCCCAGTCATGCATCGTCTCTGTCAGTTCGCCAGCCTGCAGTGCCGCACTCTACGACTCGCTCGTGGTGAAGCTCCGCGATCTGCCGGGCAAGATCAGCATGATGCTGAAGGATGTCAAGAACAAGGCTCCGAACGCCAGGATCGTGCTGACCGGGTACCCCCGGCTCTTCACGGTCGGCTCCGGGCTCACCACGCAGCAGGCCCTGGCGGCCCGGTCGATGAATTCGGCAGCTGACCTGCTCAACGCGACGATCGCCTACTCGGCGCTGGTGAACCGGGTCCGGTACGTCAGCGTCGCGGAGCGGTTCTCGGGCCACGGTATCGGTTCCGCGGATCCGTGGATCGTGGCACCGGCGGGGCTGTGCATCGCCGGCGCCAATTGCAGCATGAGCTCAGCTGACACGTTCCATCCCACCGCGGCCGGCTATTCCGGCGGCTACGTGGCGGCGCTGACGGCGGCGCAGGTCCCGTAGCCGGGGCACCACGGCTGGCCGGGTCCCGCTAGCGCGCCCTGGCCAGCCTGGCTTCCAGTCCGTTGCGGACCATCGGCCATTCGTGCTCGAGGATCGAGTACACCACCGTGTCCCGGAGGGCTCCGTCGCTGGTGCGGGTGTGGCTGCGCAGGACGCCGTCCTGCTTGGCGCCCAGCCTGGCGATCGCCTCGCGGGACTGGTGGTTGAGCCAGTGCGTCCGGAACTCGACGGCGGGGCAGCCGAGCGTCTCGAACGCGTGCCGCAGCAGCAGGAGCTTCGAGTCCGGGTTGGTGCCGCTGCCTTGCGCGGACGCGGCGTTCCAAGTCGAGCCGATCTCCACGCGGGGCGTCTCGGCGTCGATATTCATGTACGTGGTCATGCCGATCACCTTGCCGGGCCCGCCCGTGGCGGGATCGATCAGGCGGGCCGTGAAGGGCAGCATGGAGCCGCGATCCTGGAGCTCCAGCCGCCGGTCGATCTCGGCGCCCATCTCCTCCGGCGCGGGCACCCCGGTGTACCAGAGCCTCCACAGTTCCCCGTCCCGGACGGCCTCCACGAGCCCGGCGTGGTGCGTGTGGCTCAAGGGCTCCAGGACGACGTACTTGCCCGTGAGGGTGATCGGTGCAATGGCGGGCCTGTCAGGGGAAGTCACGGGACCCATCCTAGGCCCGGACGTAGTCCTGAGGCCCGGGCGGCGATCAGTCCGCCCAGTCGAAGAAGCCCTTGCCGCTCTTGCGGCCGAGTTCCCCGCGCGCCACTTTGTCACGCAGGATCTGCGGCGGGGCAAAGCGCTCCCCCAGCGTCGATTGCAGGTATTCGGCGATGCCGAGTCGGACGTCGAGGCCGACGATGTCCGTGGTCCGCAGCGGGCCGGTGGGGTGCTTGTAGCCGAGCACCATGGCGTTGTCGATGTCCTCCGCGGAGGCGACGCCTTCTTCCACCATGCGCATGGCTTCGAGGGCGATCGCCACGCCCAGCCGTGAGGAGGCAAAGCCGGGAGCGTCATTGACGACGACGGCGGTCTTGCCGAGCGCTGCAACCCAGCCGCGGGCGGCCTGGGCCAGCGGCTCGGCGGTCTGGTCGCCGAGGACCACCTCGATGAGGGTCGAGGCGGGCACGGGGTTGAAGAAGTGCAAGCCGAGGAAGTTCTGCGGCCGCTTCAGCTCACGGGCCAGGCCGTTGACGGACAGCGACGAGGTGTTGGACGCGAGGTAGGCGCCGGCAGCGAGCCGGTCCTCGATCCCCCGGAGAGCAGTGACCTTGAGGTCCCAGTCCTCGGGGACGGCCTCAATGACGAGCTGGCGGTCCGCGAAGTCGTCGTAGTCGACCGTGACCGAGAGCCGGGAAACCATCTCGTCCAGGTTGGCGTCGGTGGCGCCGCGTTCAATGCTTTTGGCGGCGGCGGACTCGACGCGTTCGCGGGCCGCCTCGGCCGCTTCCTCGTCGCGCTCCACGACGAGGACGTTGGCTCCCTTGATCAGGAACGCGTGGGCGATGCCGGCGCCCATGCGCCCGCCGCCAAGAACTCCGACGGCAGCGGGAAGGTTGGCGGGGAGTTCGGAATTGCCCATGTCTATTTCTTCTTCCGGTCTGATTTTTTGGCTGATTTCTTATCCAAAAAAGCCTGCATGCGGTCAAACTTGGCCTGGGATTCGAAGAGGATCCCCTGCGCCAGCTGGTCAATGAGGGGGTGCGCCTCGGCCGGGGCGTGGAACACGGACTTGGTGATGCGGACCGCGAGGGGATCCAGCGAGGCGATCCGGTCTGCGAGCCGGTGGGCGGCAGCCATGAGCTCGGGGGCCTCGTGGATCTCGGTGATGAGGTTGACGGCCAGGGCCCGCTCGGCGCGCAGCACCACGCCCGCGAGCAGGATTTCCTTCGCCACGGGCTCCCCCACGAGCTCCTTGAGCCGCCAGCTGGCACCGGCTGCGGCGAGGATGCCCAGCCCGGTCTCGGGGTTGCCGATCCGCACGGCAGGCGTGCCGATCCGGAAATCCGCGGCGTAGGCCAGTTCAGCGCCCCCGCCGAGGCAGAACCCGTCCAGGGCCGCGATGACAGGCATGGGCAACTTGGCAATCCGGACAAAGATGGTGGAGTTGATGCCCTGCAGGGCGTCGTCGCGGCGGCGTTCGCGCAACTGGGCGATGTCCGCGCCTGAGGCAAAGACGCCGTCGGTGCCGGCGATGATCAACACCTTGGGCCTCTGCTCCAGATGGGCACAGACCGCATGGAGCTCATCGACCATCTGCTGGTCGATCGCGTTGCGGACCTCAGGGCGGTTGAGCAGCACCACCAGGCGGTCTCCGCGTTCCTCGATCAGGAGCGTGCTGAAGTCGGCCGGATTGAGGGCCGCCTCCGCGGCTGCCATTAGACGCGCTCCAGCAGCATGGCTGTGCCCTGGCCGACGCCGATGCACATGGTGGCGAGGCCGATCGCGGCGTCCTCGCGTTCCATCCGGCCCAGCAGCGTGATGGCGATCCGTGAACCGGACGAGCCCAGCGGGTGGCCCAGGGAGATCGCGCCGCCGTCGCGGTTCACGATCTCCGGGTCCAGGCCCAGCCGGCGCATGCTCGCGAGCGACTGGGTGGCAAACGCTTCGTTGAGTTCGACGGCGCCGAGGTCACCGGCGCTGAGCCCGGTCCGGGCCAGCACCTTCTGCGTGGCCGGGACGGGGCCGATGCCCATGATCTCCGGCTCGCAGCCGGCGGAGGCCCCGTCGATGATGCGGGCACGCGGGGTGAGCCCGAGCCTCTTGATCGCGGCTTCGGAGGCAACGATGATGGCGGAGGCGCCGTCGTTGAGGGTAGAGGAGTTGCCAGCCGTCACAATCGAGCCGCCGGCGACGACGGGGCGCAGCCCGGCGAGCACCTCCATGGTGGTGCCGGCACGGGGGCCTTCGTCGGTGTCGACGACGGTCTCGCCCTTGCGGGACTTGACGGTGACGGGGACGATCTCCGCGGCGAAGCGGCCCTCGGCGATGGCGGCAAGGGCACGCTCGTGCGATCGGACCGCGAAAGCGTCAGCATCCTCCCGGGAGATGCCGTCCACCCGGCCGACTTCCTCAGCCGTTTCAGGCATCGAATACGTCATCTTGCCGTCCCGGGAGAGTCCGCCCTTCTTGAACAGCGGGTTGACGAAGCGCCAGCCGATGGAGGTGTCAAAGATTTCACCGGGCTTGGCGAAGGCGGTGCGGGGTTTTTCCTGCACCCAGGGGGCCCTGCTCATGGATTCGACGCCGCCGGCGATCACGACGTCCGCGGCGCCGGACTTGATCATCTGGCTGGCCATGATGATGGCGCTCAATCCGGAGGCGCAGAGCCGGTTCACGGTGATGCCGGGGATGTGGAGGGGAAGACCGGCCAGGAGGGTGGCCATGCGGGCCACGTTGCGGTTTTCCTCGCCGGCGCCGTTGGCGTTGCCAAGGATCACCTCGTCGATGCTGTCCGGGTCCAGGCCGGCGCGGGCCACGGCTTCGCGGACCACGAGGGCGGCCAGGTCATCGGGGCGCACGGCGGAGAGGGCTCCGCCGTAGCGCCCCACTGCAGTGCGTGCACCGCCCACGAGAAATGCCTGCGGTCCTGCAACTGCTGATGCCATGGGTACACCCTTCACGCGATAAACGTCTCTGTCATCGAAAATCTGTCATCGAAAAAGAATTGTCCTCGAACGGCTGCCGCCGGCTTCGACGCGCCGGCGCCAATTTACCGACCGTTCGTTCTATAAAGATTACACGGCGAGGCAAGGGGGTCAACCGGACCGGGAAGGATTACGCCACCACTACACCGAGGTGGCCGGCCAGCAACGGCGCCAGCAGCGTGAGCTGGTAGTCATCGATCACCAGGCCGGCCAGGCTCCCCAGTCCGTTGATCGTCCGGAAGTCCGAGCCGCGGATATCGAAATCCTTCAGCCGGGCGCCACTGAAATCCAAGGTTCCGATGGTGCAGTTCTTCAGTGCAACCCGCGTCGCGGTGCAGGAGCCGAGGTCCAGTTCATTGATGATGCAGTCGCTGATCTGCACGTCCGTCAGCTTGGACCCGCGGAGGTTCACGTAGTCGAGCTTGCCGCCGTCGATCCGCACCGATTGCCAGCCGCTTTCGTAGAGTTCCGCGGAGCCCCACCGGGGATTGCCGATTTCCACGTCCCGCAGGCTCGTCCGGGCCGCCGTGAACACCGGGGCGTAGACCTCGGTCAACATGCAGTCACGGAAGGTGGCGCCGCGCAGCTGGGTCTCGTTGAAGGAGATCCCGGCGAATTCGCACTCGGCAAAATCCGTACCGCTGAGCTCCAGCCCGTCCGCGGAGGCGCGGCTGTACCGGACGCCGTCGTACCGCTCCCCGCGCTGGAAATCCGGCGAGGGATCGTCCCGCAGCTCAGCCGGCTGGACGGGCGTCAGGCGCGGAGGGGTGACCTTCGACGCCTTCGGGGCCGGCGTTCGCCGGACCATCAGAGCGACTCCGCCTTCGCCGCGATGTCCGCCAGGTCTTTGGCGAGGGCTTTGCGCGTGACGCGCATTCCGAGCGGGCCGGCCACGGCCAGCAGGATCCTGCTTATCCGGGTGGGCCGCACCATCCCGGCGATGAACGTCAGAGTGAGGTCCGTTCCCCCTTCCCGCTCCGCCAGGGCAAAGCGGGACGTGTAGTCCATGCGGCCCTGGAGCGCCTTCACCGTGGTGCTGCCGCCATGGCCGGCCGCCGGCGGGTCACAGTGGGAGACCCACAGCTCCACGGTTTCGGCGCGTCCCATCATGGTGCGGGTTTCCTTCCAGCGGGTGCCCTCGGCGTAGGGGCCTTCCGTGAGCATCTGGATCGAATCGATACCGGACAGTGTTGCGGCCGAGCCTGGAATGTCCGAGATGACCGACCACACTTTGTCGGCCGGCGCGTGGATGTGCCTCGTGAGACTCGTCTTGTGCTCCATGAGCTCGAGCCTAGCCGGGGGCGGGGACAAATTTCACCCGCCGGAGCCCGCCCGCTGTGGCCGGCCGCGGCATTCGGCAGCGACAACCGATGGAATCCCTTGATTTAGTAAGCATGCTTTGTGTTAGTGTGAATGGACGTTGAATTTCAACCGGAAACGAAAGGTGGGTTACACCATGGGTATCGGAGACAAGATTCAGAACTCAGCAGAGCACCTCGGCGGCAAGGCCAAGGAAGCCACTGGAAACGCCACGGACAACGACCAGCTGCGCGCCGAAGGCCAGAAGGACCAGGTCGTAGCCGACGCGAAGAAGGTCGGCGAGAACGTCAAGGACGCCGTCAAGCGGGACTAGTCCCCCAGATGATTCGCGGCGCCGGACTTTCCTTTGGGGGATGTCCGACGCCGCTTTTTTGTGCCCGATTCTTCCCGTTTTTCTCTGGCGTCCTACGAAACCGGGAAGGTTTGTAAGAATGGCACGAAGACGCCGGCCTGGAGGAGTGCCATGGATCTGAGCAATCTCGATCTCAGTGCCGCCAGCATCGCTGCCGGGGGCTCGCCATCGCTCCGGGGCTACTTGGCAACACCCGAGGGCGAGGGCCCCTTTCCCGCTGTCGTGATGATCCACGAAGCCTTCGGCCTGGATGAGATCACGGTCCGGCACGCGGACCGGATGGCCGCGGCGGGGTATCTGACCCTGGCGGTGGACTTGTTCAGCGACGGCGGGCCCCGCCGGTGCCTCGTCTCGACCATGCGCTCGCTCGCCGCGGGCCAGGGGCGCCCCTTCACGGACCTGGCCACGGCAAGGTCGTGGCTGCTGGCTTCAGGACGCGCCACGGGCAAGATCGGTGTCATAGGTTTCTGCATGGGCGGCGGCTTTGCCCTGCTCCTGGCCAACGACGGCTTTGATGCCGCGGCGGTGAACTACGGGCGGCTCCCCAAGGACCCGGACGAGGCGTTGTCGGGCGCGTGCCCGATCGTGGCCAACTTCGGCGGGAAAGACCGCACCCTGCGCGGTGCGGCGGCAAAACTCGCGGCGGTCCTTGACCGGCGCGGGGTGGAACACGATATCAAGGAGTTCCCGTCGGCCGGGCATGCTTTCCTGAATGACGTGGCGGCCGGTCCGAGACTGCTGGGCCCGCTGTTCCGCGTCATGGGCGTCGGGCCCGATCCGCAGTCCGCACCGGAGGCCTGGCAACGGATCGAGGACTACTTCGCCAGGCATCTGAAAACCTGAGCGCCCGCCATATCCTCATCGATTGCTCCGTTGCCGCCCTTATGGCGTTCCAAAAGGGCGGCAACGGAGCACTCGACGGGGGGACGGGGACGGGGACGGGGGCAGTGGCGGTTCCTAGCTGAAGAGCTCGTTCTTGGGCCCGTTGTTCTTGACCTTCTGCCAGCCGAGCCACAGCACGAGGGCGAAGAACGGGACCGTGGCCAGGGTCCACAGACCCAGCTGGAAGACCTCGCCGGTTGCTTTGTCGGTCATCGTGTCGAAGCCGATCAGCACGGTGATCGCCAGCAGCGCGACCAGTCCGGCCCAGCTGGTCCAGGGCGAACCCGGCATGGGGAGCTCGGAGACGCGGCCCTTCTGGTGGCGCAGCGCGATCTGGCTGGCGAAGATGGCGCCCCACGTGAAGATGACGCCAATGGAGGCGGTGTTCAGCGCGAGGTCGAAGGCGTGCGAGCCGCCGAGCCAGATGTTCAGCAGGATGCCGACGAGGTAGAACGCGGCGATGGCGAGGATCGCGGCGTAGGGCACGTGGCGGGAGGACATTTTGGTGAGCCACTGCGGGGCGTGCCCGTTGTTGGCCATGGTGCGGAACACGCGCCCGATCGAGTAGAGGCCCGAGTTGCACGAGGACAGCGCCGCGGTGATGACGATCATGTTCATGACATCGCCCACCCAGCCCAGGCCCATCTGGCCGAACACGGTGACGAACGGCGAGGTGCCGGCCTTGTACTGGTCGGACGGCAGCAGCATGGCCAGGAGGAGGACGGAGCCGACGTAGAAGACCACGATGCGGAGCACGACGGCGCGGATCGCCTTGGGGACTTCACGCTTGGGGCTCTGCATCTCACCGGCCGTGATGCCCACGAGTTCGATGCCGTTGTAGGCGAAGATGACGGCGTTCAGGACGAGGACCATGACGAGCGCCCCCTTCGGGAACATCCCGCCGTCGCTGGCAAAGAGGTTGGCCGCGGAAGCGTGGCCGGTGCCCACCTTGGCGTTGGTGACCACCATGAAGGTGCCGACGGCCAGGAAGATCAGGATGGCCCCGACCTTGAGGCAGGAGGCCCAGAATTCAAACTCGCCGAAGGCCTTGACGCTGAGCAGGTTCACGGCGACGAGCAGCGCCAGCGCCGCGATGGCGGACGCTTCGACCGGCACGTTGGGGAAGAAGAACTGGAAGTACAGGCCAATCGCGATCAGTTCCGCGATCCCGGTCATGCCCCAGTTGATGAAGTACATCCAGCCGGAGATGAAGGCCCCCTTCTTGCCGAACATTTCCCCCGCGTAGCTGACGAAGGAGCCCGAGGTCTGCCGGTACATGATGAGCTCGCCCAGTGCCCGCATCAGCAGGTAGGCAATGACCCCGGCGACGGCGTAGGAGAAGATCAGTGCCGGGCCGGTGGAGGCCAGCCGGCCGCCGGCACCCATGAAGAGCCCGACGCCGATGGCGCCGCCCATGGAAATCATGGTCACGTGGCGGCCGCTCAGGGTCTTTTTGTAACCCTCGGCGCTGAGAGTGGAGTCGACGACGGCGGATTGCGCCGGCGCGCTCTTAAGTTCGGTGGCAGTACTTTGTGGCACAACTATTCCTTGCAGGTCGGGGTATGGCCGGGACTGGACCGTGGATCCGGGTACACGAAATTCGGGTTGAGGCCCGGAAAGGGCAACAATGTGTACCGAACCTCACAAAGGGTCGAAGCCTCGCGCGGCACGTCCATCGTACTAGCTTTCGCGGCGGCGCCGTGACGCGGACAACATCCGGCCCCGACCCGGGCGCTCCACCCGCCCGTCCTGCCGCTCCCCTGCTCCGGCGCTAGGCTGGTGGCATGGGCACAGCTCTCCGTACACCACCCGCGCCGCAGCCGGAGCTTTACCGGTTCTCGGGGCTCGATTTCGCCACTGCCGGACTCTATGTGGCTGTCGCCGGATTTTTTGCCGTGGCGGGCGACCTGCTCGCGCCGCTGCTGCTGCAGTTGTCGCCGAATCCCGCCGTGGCGTCCTACGCCGTGAACCTGATTTTCTACGGAACAATCGGCCTGCTGGCCCTGGCCGCCGCGCGCCGCATTGCCCGCCGCGACCTCCGGGTCCTGGCCACCCGGCCCTGGTTCACCGTGTTCATGGTTCCGCTGGCGGTCGTGGCGATGCTCATCCTCACCGCGGCGCTGGTAACGCTCAGCGGGCCGGTGCAGACGTCCGCCAACCAGGCAGGCCTCCAGGCGCTCATGCAGCAAGTCCCGGCGTGGCTCATGGTGCCCCTGCTGGTGGTCGTGGGGCCCTTCGTGGAGGAGTACATGTTCCGCCACCTGCTGATCGGCAAACTCAGCCGGCGCGTCAACCTGTGGGTCTGCTGCGCAGTGTCCGTCGTGCTCTTCGCGGCCCTGCACGTTGTCGGCCAGGAGCAACTGACCCTGCAGGTGCTGATGCCGTATCTGGCGATGGGCGCCGTGCTCGTATTCGTGTATGTGTGGACCGGGAAGAACGTGATGTTCTCGTACTTCGTGCACGCCACGAAAAACCTCATGGCCGTCGTCTTCATCTACGCCATCCCGCCGGAGATCCTGGAGCAGCTGCAGCAGGTCCACGGCTAGCCGCAGCACCGAGCGGGGTAGGGATTCGCACCGAGTGGGGCAGATCCTCGGCGGCATTCCACGCGGATCCCCTCTAGTTCTTCGCCGGCGTATGCGCTATCTTGAGGGCACTTCGCGATAGCTTGGGTGGGCTGGAGCGGCAACCTTGTATTGGGGATGACTGCCATGAAAGCCCACGCCCATCGAATGTTCGCACTACCGGCCGCTACGGCGATGTCGACGCTTCTCGCGCTGACCGGCTGCGTGTCCCCTCCCGCTGCGGCACCGGCCGCACCGGCGGCACCCAACACCCCGACGGCCACGTCTGCAGTCCTGACGCCCCCGCCGCGCACCAGCGAGGCGTCCGCCACGGCACCAGCGCCCACCGCCAGCCGCCAGCAGGGCGGGTGGGCCGGCACCGTCGCGAATGTCAGCTCCGGAGTGGCAAAAATCAACGTCACGCTGTGCGATGCCGGCGGCGTCGGTACCGGCTTCCTCATCGCCGACGACCTTATCGTCACCGCCGCGCACGTCGTGAAGGACCAGGCAGCCATCAGCATCAGCCTCGGCACGGAGATCTCGAGCGCGCAGGTGCTCGGTATTGATGAGACGGCCGACCTTGCTCTTCTGCGCACCGCCCATCTGGTCCGCGGCCATATCTTCGACTTCGTCAGCGCTCCGCCGGCACTGGGGGAAGACGTCGCAGCGCTGGGCTTTCCACTCGATGCCGACCTCACATTCACCGCAGGACGTGTCAGCGGGCTGAACCGGGAGCAGACAATCGGCACAAGAACGGTCAGCAACCTGATCCAGACCGACGCCGCCATCAATCCGGGAAACAGCGGAGGCCCGCTGCTGACCATGGACGGCAAGGTGGCGGGGATCGTGAGCTCCAAACGGGCCTGGGTTTTCGGCGCCGGCAGCGAAGGCAACTACAGTGCCGAGGGCACGGCCTTCGCTGTCGACGCCCGCAAGGCTGTCCTCGCCGTCGAGAGCTGGAAGAACCGCACCACTCCGCTGCCCGCGACCAGCTGTGGCCTGCCGGCACCGGCAGCCACCAGCGAGATAGCCGTCACGGTGAATTCCGATCACCCGCAGGCCGCCAACATCACCCAGAGCCTGGTCTTTCACGGCCAGTCAATCAACCGCGGTGCATACGACCTCGCCTTCGCCATACTCACGCCCGAGATGCAGGACCGGATGGGCGGGCTTGGGACATGGAGGGAGGGCCTCGGCTCGTCTTTCTGGCGAACACTGGTCGTCGAGGACGTGGCCGCTGCCGGACCCGATCTCAAGGCATCCGTCCGGCTAAGGACCGTCCAGGACGCGCAGCACGGACCCGGCGGGCAGACATGCTCCGAATGGGATCTTGACTACCTGATGACATGGGATGGATCGATCTGGCGGATCGCGGATTCCGTGACCCCGCAGGAGCCTCCGGCGCCTTGCACGGCCTAAACCCCTTCCGGTGCGGGCCCCGGCGCCGTAGTTTTCTTTCCATGACACTGAACATCCAGATCGCCGTGGACTGCATCAACCCGCACGAGCTCGCAGACTGGTGGGCCGAAACCCTGGACTGGGCCGTCGAGCCCCAGGACGAGGGCTTCATCCGTTCCATGATCGAGCAGGGCTTCGCGACGGAGGCGGACACCCTGCGGCACAACGGCAAACTCGTATGGGGTGCCGGCGCCGCGATCCGTCCGCCCGAAGAGCTCGACGCCAAATCGCCCGCCCGCCGCGTTCTCTTCCAGACAGTCCCGGAGCAAAAAACCGCCAAGAACCGGGTCCATTGGGACGTCAGGCTCGCCGGCGCGGACAAGGACGAGGTGCGCGCGGCCCTGGAAGCCCACGGCGCAACGTTCCTCTGGACGGCAAACCAGGGGCCGCATTCCTGGCACACCATGGCCGACCCGGAGGGCAACGAGTTCTGCATCAGCTGAGCCGATTACTAGACTCGGACTGTGAGCAACGAAATCCCCGCCAAGGTATCCGACGTCTTTGACCCCACCCGGTGGCGCACCGTGTCCGGTTTCGACGACTTCCAGGACATGACCTACCACCGGCAGGTGGAGCGCACCGCCGACGGCGAAGTGGTCCGGGACCTGCCCGCCGTCCGCATCGCGTTCAACCGCCCCGAGGTCCGCAACGCGTTCAGGCCAGGCACCGTCGATGAGCTCTACCGCGCCATGGACCATGCCCGGATGACCCCGGACGTCGCCACGGTCCTGCTGACCGGCAACGGCCCCTCCCCCAAGGACGGCGGCCACTCGTTCTGCTCCGGCGGGGACCAGCGGATCCGCGGCCGCGACGGCTACCGGTACGCAGTACAGGACCCAGCCGAGGGTGAGACGAAGGAGACCATCGACCCCGCACGCGCGGGCCGGCTGCACATCCTGGAGGTCCAGCGGCTCATGCGGACCATGCCCAAGGTGGTCATCGCCGTCGTCAACGGCTGGGCGGCCGGCGGCGGCCATTCGCTGCACGTGGTCTCGGACCTCACCATCGCCTCCCGCGAGCACGGCAAGTTCAAGCAGACGGACGCCACCGTGGGAAGTTTCGACGCCGGCTACGGCTCGGCACTGCTGGCCCGCCAGATCGGCCAGAAGTCCGCGCGGGAGATCTTCTTCCTGGCCCGCGAATATTCCGCCGAGGACATGGTCCGCATGGGCGCCGTGAACGAGGCCGTGGACCACGCACGCCTCGAGGACGTGGCCCTGGAATACGCCGCCGACATCGCCCGGCAGTCCCCGCAGGCCATCCGCATGCTCAAGTTCGCTTTCAACCTGGCCGACGACGGCCTGGCCGGCCAGCAGGTCTTCGCCGGCGAAGCGACCCGCCTGGCTTACATGACGGACGAGGCCGTCGAGGGCAAGGAAGCCTTCCTCGAAAAGCGTGATCCCGACTGGTCCAAGTTCCCGTACTACTTCTAAGGCGGAACCCATGACATCCGGAGCTGTGAACATCGAACCTGCGCTCAAGGCGCTCGCTGCTGCCCTCCACGGCGAGGGACCCGCCGTCGAACTCTCCGCCGGACCGGACGGCGGCCCGGTCCTGGCCTTCCCCGAAACGCCCGGCATTGAGGATGCGGCCGTCGTGGTGCGGACCTCCGGGTCCACCGGCGCGCCGAAGGCCACCGTCCTCACCGTGGATGCCCTGGCGGCTTCCTCGATGGCGACCGCCTTTGCGCTCAAGGGCGAAGGCCAGTGGCTGCTGGCACTTCCGGTGCAGTATGTGGCCGGCGTCCAGGTCCTCGTCCGCTCGCTTTTCGCGGGGACGCGCCCGTGGGTCATGGACCTGACCGGCGGGTTCACTCCGGAGGCCTTCACCGCCGCCGCGCTCGAGCTCACGGACAAGATCCGCTTCACCTCGCTCGTCCCGACCCAGCTGCAGCGGCTCCTGGACGCCCCCTCGACCGAGACGCTGGCCGTGCTGCGGCGCTTCAACGCCATCCTGCTCGGCGGCGGCCCGGCGTCTGCGGAGCTGCTGGAGGCGGCCCGGGACGCCGGCGTGCGGGTGGTGGGCACGTACGGCTCGGCGGAGACCTGCGGCGGCTGCGTCTACGACGGCTTCCCGCTCGAAGACGTCCTGGTCCGCGTGCAGGACGACGGCCGCATCCTCCTCGGCGGCGCAACCATCGCCGCCGGATATCTGGGCGCCCCCGACCTTTCTGCCGAGACCTTCCTCGAAGAGGACGGCGTCCGCTGGTACCGCACCAATGACCTCGGCCATCTGGACGCTGAGGGCCGGCTCACCGTGCTCGGCCGGGCCGACGACGTCATCATTACCGGCGGCGTGAAAGTCTCCGCCGCTCACGTGCAGGCGGAGCTGGAGAAGCTCGACGGCGTGCTGGCCGCTTTCGTGGCCGGCGTCCCCTCGGCCGAATGGGGCCACGCGCTGGCCGCCTACGTCGCGGTCGCCGACAACTCCCCCGAAGGAATCGAAGCCTTCACCGCCCGCCGGCACGCGTCCTGGGGTCCGGCGCTGGGACAGCTGGCGCCGAAAACCGTCCTTCCGGCGGCCGGACTGCTCATGCTGCCCAACGGAAAACCGGACAGGCTGGCCATGACCGTTCTGCTGGACTCGCTGCATCAGGGAAAATAGACAAGCCGCACCCGGCTTTTGACGAACCGACACCAAACCAACACGAGGTACTGACCGTGGCCACAGCCGCACAATGGATCCAAGGCGCCCGACTGCGCACCCTGCCGGCCGCGATTGCGCCCGTCCTGATCGGCACCGCGGCTGCCTACGAGATGGACGCGTTCCGTCCCCTCAACGCCGTGCTGGCCGCGCTGGTGGCGCTGCTGCTGCAAATCGGAGTCAACTACGCCAACGACTACTCGGACGGCATCCGCGGCACGGACGAGGACAGGGTGGGGCCGCTCCGGCTCGTCGGATCGGGCGCCGCCACCCCCGCACACGTCAAGTGGGCGGCGTTCAGTGCGTTCGGGCTCGCGATGCTCTTCGGACTGGGCCTGGTGGTCATCACCCAGACGTGGTGGCTGATCCTGGTGGGCGTCGGCTGCGTCGCGGCCGCCTGGGGCTACACGGGCGGCAAGAATCCGTACGGCTACCTTGGCCTGGGCGACGTGTTCGTCTTTGTCTTCTTCGGCCTCGTGGCCACGCTCGGGACCACGTACACCCAGGCCGGCCAGCTCAGCCTCGCCGCCATCATTGGCGCCATCGGCACGGGACTGATCGCCTGCGCCCTGCTCATGGCCAACAACGTCCGTGACATCCCCACCGACAGGAAGGCCGGCAAGAAGACCCTGGCCGTGCGCCTCGGGGACAAACATGCCCGCGAAAGCTACGTGCTGATGCTCGCCGTCGCGATCCTGCTGGTGATTGTTTTGGCCCCGGGACGGCCCTGGATGTTGATCGTGCTGCTGCTGATCCCGGCCAGCCTGATGCCGTCCTGGCTCATGATCGCCGGGCGGCGGCGCAAGAGCCTGATTCCAGTGCTCAAGCAGACCGGGCTGATCAACCTCGGCTACGCCGCCCTGTTCTCCCTGGGCCTGGTCCTGAGCCACGGGTTCTAACGAGGGTCCGGCGCAGGCCTGACGCGGGCCTGACGGCACTCAGCCTGCTGGCCGGGCCGCGTGCCGCAGGGTCCTAGGAGTCCTCGGGCCGGCTGTCCGTGCGGACGGTGATCTCCGGGTTTGCGTCCACCAGGCGGTCCTCGGCGTCGGCGTCCGCCACTTCCCCTGCGCTGCGCAGGGGCTTGGCCTTGCCGGAGAAGCGGTGGTGGAGCGTCGCGGTGGCCGCGTCCCGCTGCTTCTGGAAAAAGAGGAAGCTGATGGCGAAGGACATCATTCCGGCGCACAGGACAGCCAGCAGCCATCCCAGCTGCAGGTAGACGAACAGCGCGAACAACGGCACGAAGAGTGCCAGCCGGATCAGGGTGTATTTGAGGAAAGCCACGTTCCAAGTTTAGCCGTCCGGCGGCCGCCCGGACCCAGCCAGCGTTCCCGTACCGGGTTCGACTCCCTGGGCGTCCGCCGGGACCCCGGGGCCACCGCCGTCGGCGCCCCCGACGGCTAGACTAAACGTATGCTCCGTGTGGTGGTCCCGATCGTCGTCCTCGTCGTATTTGTCTACGGACTGATCGACGCAATCCGGACTGACCCGCAGCTGACGAAGGGCATTTCGAAGCCGGCGTGGATCGTGGTGCAGATTGTCCTGCCGGTGATCGGCGCCGTGTTGTGGTTCATCATCGGCCGGCCGCGAGGCACCGGCCCGGCGCCGGCCAGCTATAGCCATCCCCTCGCCCCGGATGACGACCCGGACTTCCTGCGCAACCTCGAAATCCGGCGCCGCAAGCAGGCCGAAGCCGAGCGGCTCAAGAAGCTCAAGGACGAACTCGACGCCAAGGAGCGCAAGCTCGACGCCGGCAGCGGTGAACCGCACGGCAGCTCCGGGGACGCCCACGAATCCGGCGACGCCGGCACGCAGGGCACCGACGAGGTCAAGTAGGCACCTTTTTAGGGGCCGGCCCGCAGGCCGCACCGGCAGTCCCGGGCCCGCGCCTACAGTCCCGGGGCTACAGTCCCGAGTAGGAGTGCAGCCCGTTGAAGAACTGGTTGACGATGGTGAAGTTGAAGACGACGCACAGGTAGCCGACAATCGACAGCCAGGCCGCGCGGGTTCCGGTCCAGCCGCGGGTGGCGCGGGCGTGCAGGTAGCCTGCGTAGACCACCCAGATCACGAAGGTCCAGACTTCCTTGGTGTCCCAGCCCCAGAACCGGCCCCAGGCCTTCTCGGCCCAGATGGCGCCGAACATGAGCGTGAAGGTCCAGCCCACGAACGCTATGGCGTTGATCCGGTAGGAAAGGTTCTCCAGGCTCAGGGCGTTCGGCACGAGGCGCATGAAGCCGAGCTTGTCGGCGCCGCCTGCCGCTATGGTCTTCTGGCGGTGCGACTGCACGAGCTGCAGCGCTGACATCGCGAAGGTCAGGGTGAACAGCGCGGAGGACATCACGGCGATGGAGACGTGGATGAGCAGCCAGTAGCTTTGCAGCGCAGGCACCAGGTGCCCGACGGGCGTCCAGAAGGCGATGGAGGCCGCAACGAGCATGATGATGGCCAGGCCGATCACGAACGTGCCGAGGAAGCGCAGGTCGCGGCGGATCAGCACAAGCAGGAAGACGGCCACGGCCACGAACGCGCCGGTGGTGAGGAATTCGTACATGTTCCCCCACGGCACCCGGCCTGCGCCGAAAGCTCGCGTGATGACGCCGGCTGCGTGGATCGCTGCGCCGAGGACGGTCAGCGCGACGGCGACCCGCGCGGGCACGCGCCGCTCGCTGCCGTAGCGCATGCCGCCGTCGGCGGTCAGGCCGATGCCTTCCTGGGCAGTGCGTGAGGACGGCCGCTCGGCGCGGCCCACAGGGCCGCTGACGTCCGAGTCGGCGCGATCGGCGGGCCCGGCCGCGTCCGATCCGACGCCGCCCGCTCCGACGCCGGCTCCGACAGGAACCTTGGCCGCCTGGACGCCGGCGGCTGCCCCGGAGAGCTCCGCGGCCTTGAGGTCCACGGCGCGCAGCATCTTGCTGCTCTTGGCTAGGTCCCAGGCGAAGGCGATGAAGGCCACTGTGTAGGTGCCGGCGGCCAGCAGCATGAAGAGCTCGCTGTACTGGCCCATGGTTTCGTTGATGGGGAACATTACTGGTCCTTCTTTGGCTCGTGCGAGCCGGCTGTTGACTGGATGAAGTCTGCTTCGGGATGTTCCAGGAACGTTTGCCCTGCACCGGCGTCCGTCGCGGCAGAATCCGCCCGGTCATTATGCACCGTTCCGCTGGGAGCCGACTGGGAATCCCGGCCGGCAGCTGCGGCGGAGGGGTCGTCGTCGCCGAGCTGCCATGCGTTGACGAGCAGGGAGCGCAGGGCGGCGGCTTCGCCGGCGAGCCGGTGGTCCTCGCCGCGGGCCAGCAGGCCGTATTCCACCATGGTGCGGCCGTCGGCATGCGTCCCGGTCCGGATCCAGACGCGGCGGCGGTTCACGTACAGGGACGTAACGAGGCCGGCAACGGCCACGAGCGCAAAGATCAGCGCATAGAGCTGGCCCGGGTTGTGGTGGATGTCCACGCCGACGTACCGCTTCACGCCGTCGAAGCTGATGGAGCCCTTGCCGTCGGGCAGCGTGTAGCTGGCGCCCGGGGTCAGGACAATGCCCTTGGTGGGCAGGTTGCGGGCGTTGAGCGGGGTCAGTTTCTGCACATCGAGCTCAAACACGTTCTGCGCGGTGCCACCGTTCAGTCCGAGGTCGCCGAAGTACGAGTTCAAGGTCAGCTGGGGGTTGATGAGCTCGGGATCAGCACTGAAAGACACGCCCTGGTCCGTGACGAAAGCGGTGGGCAGGAAAAACCCGGCAAAGGCAAGCTGCTCGGGCTTGGCGTCCGGGACCTTGATGACCACGGAGGAATAGTAGTTCTGGCCCTGGAGCTTGGCCACGACGGGGCCCTGCATGGCGATGTTGCCGGCACCGTCGCGGACGGTGACGACCGGCGCGTAGCCGTTGCCGGTGAGGTAGACACTGGTGCCGCCCAGGCTGAGCGGATCGTTGACCTTGAGCACTTCCTTCTTGGCGGGGGCGTCCGGGGTCTCTTTGGTGGTCACATCGGCTTTGAAGTCGATGGGCTGGCCGAACTTGCCTTTTGATTCGCGGTCAAACGTGATGTCGAACTTGTCCAGCTGGACCGAGTAGGGCTGGAGCTGGCTGCTCTGGAAGTTGGTGCCCGGGGTGAATTGGTCGTAGCCGACGAGCGTGTTCACGAAAGTGTCGCCCTCCACCAGGATCCGCTGGCCGCTGTAGCCAAACAGGCCGCCGGCCGCTACCGAGACCAGCACGCCGATCAGCGCAGTGTGGAAGAGAAGGTTGCCCACTTCCCGCAGGAACCCGCGCTCCGCGCCCAGGGACGGCCGCGCGCCGTCGCGGTCCCTGATGTCCACCCGGTATCCGCGCTTTTTCAGCACCGCGGCGGCGCCCGTGATGGCGTCCGACGCCGGGATCCCGGCGTCGGCGGGAATCACCAGCGTCCCGTACTCGGGCAGCCGCGAGAGCCGTGCCGGCGTGCGCGGCGGCTGCGAGCGCATGGCCTTGTAGTGCGCGATGGCCCGGGGTATCACGCAGCCGATGAGCGAGACGAACAGCAGGATGTAGATCGCGGAGAACCACGCGGAGGAGTACACGTCGTAGAGCTGCAGCGAGTCCAGGAGTTTGCCGTAGTCCGGGTGGTCCTTGATGTACTGCGTCACGATCGAGGGGTTGGCGGGGCGTTGGGGGAACAATGATCCCGGAACGGCTGCGACCGCCAGCATCAGCAGCAGGAACAGCGCGGTGCGCATGCTGGTCAGCTGGGTCCAGGCCCAGCGGAGCATGCCCACCGGGCCGAGCGACGGCAGGACGGCCTCGGCCTTGGCCTTGGCTGAGGCAACGGGGTTGGCGGCGTCAGGCTCGGCGCCGGGATTTGCGGCGTCGGCCGGGGACTTCTTCTTTACGTTCACTCGCTCGCTCATCAGATCGGCAATTTCACATCGGTTTGGAACCAGTACTGCAACCCGGAAACCCAGGCCCCCCACACACCGCTGGCCATCAGCAGGCCCAGCACAATCAGGATGCCGCCGCCGGTGCGCTGGATGGCGAGGCGGTGTTTGCGGAAGAAGGACATCACTCCGACGCCGCGGCGCACGGCCAGGGCAATCAGAAGGAACGGGATCCCCAGCCCAAGGCTATAGACGAAGGCCAGGAAGGCGCCCTTGGCCGCAGAGGAGCCGCCCGAGAGGCTCAGCAGCTGGACGGCGGAATAGGTGGGGCCGATGCACGGGGCCCAGCCCAGCCCGAACGTGATGCCCAGCAGCGGCGCGCCCCACAGCCCGGCCGGCGGTTTGGCATGGATCTTGGCGTCGCGCTGGAGCCAGCCGAAGCCGCCCATGAAGACGACCCCCATGACAACCACCAGAATCCCGAGCAGCTGGGTGATCCACTTGTTCTGCGAGCCGGTGATCAGGGTCCCCAGCTGGCCGAACGCCCCGCCGAGCAGGACGAAGACCGCAGAGAAGCCCAGGACGAAGAGGCCGATGCCGGCCAGCATGCGGCCGCGTTTCTGTTTCTGCAGGTCGACACCGGTCAGCCCCGTGACGTAGCCCAGATACCCGGGCACGAGGGGCAGCACGCAGGGCGAAAGGAAGGAGACGAAGCCGGCCAGCAGCGCCACGGGCACGGCAAGCAGCAGCGAACCGTTCAGGATTGCTTCGGCGAAGGGGCTGTTCACGCAGGCCGCCGCTACTCGGCCACGGCGGCGTCGATGAGGGACTTGAGGGTCCCTTTCTGGATCTCGCCGAGCACGCGGGAGGCGACGCGGCCCTGCTTGTCCAGCACGAGCGTGGTGGGGACGGCGCCCGGGGGCACCAGGCCCGAAACGGCCAGCAGCACGGCGCCGTCCTTGTCGTTGAAGCTCGGGTACGTCAGGTTGAACGACTTCTCGAACGCGTCCGCCGTTGCCTTCTCGTCGCGGAGGTTCACGCCGAAGAACTGCACGCCCTGGCTCTTGAAGTCCTGGTGCAGGGCCTCGAGCGACGGCGCTTCGACCCGGCAGGGGGCGCAGGCGGCAAACCAGAAGTTCAGGACGGTGACTCTGCCCTGGAAGGCCTCCGGCGTCACGGCGGTGCCGTCGAACAGGGTCCCCTTGACCGCCACCGGGCTCTTGCGGTCGGCGGCGGCGAACTCGGTCACGGATCCGTCACCGGCCACGTAGTTCTTGTTGTCCCCGGCCTTCGCCTGTTTTGCGAGCGCATCCTCCTGGGCACAGCCGGACAGCCCGAGCACTACCGCCAGGGCGGCGCCGCCAGCAGTCAAAATGCTGCGGCGGGACGGAGTTGCGTTCCGGTCGCTGCCTCGCACGCTCAGGCTCCCGGGGTGCTGGCGGCACCGGGCAGGAGGGCGGCGGCGGGCTCACTGTAGTCAACACGGAGGAGGTTGCCGGCGTCGTCGAACACGAAGGACGTCAGCGATGTCAGGGTGCATTCGCGCTTGCGCGGATCGTGCCACAACGGCTTGCCCTCGGCGCTGAGCCGGGTGGCCCAGATGGGAAGCTGATGGCTGACCAGGATGGCCTCGGCACCGTCGCCGCCGAGCTCGATGGCGCGCACGCGCGCATCCTGGACCGCCGCGATCACCCGGGCAGCCTGCTCCTGGTAGGGCTCTCCCCAGGAGGGGCGGAACGGGTTGCGCAGCATCGGCCAGTGCTTCGGCTTGAGGATCTCTGCCTTGGTGACGTGCATTCCCTCAAAGTAATTGGCGGCCTCAATGATCCGGGCCTCGGTAACAACGTCGAGGTTGAGTGCCTCAGAGATGGGCCGGGCGGTCTCCTGCGCACGGGTCAGCGGCGAAGCCACGAGGTGAACGATTTTCGCCCCGTCCGCGGCGCGCTCACTGAAGTGGTCCGCGAGCACCCGGGCCATCTGCCGGCCGAGCTCGGAGAGGTGGAATTCCGGCAGCCTGCCGTACAGGACGCCGTCGGGATTGTGGACCTCGCCGTGGCGGAGCAAATGAACAGTGGCTTGGGGCATGTGTACCAGTTTCGCAAAGATGTCGGGCGATTTGAAATCTTCTACGAGAAGTAGAACTGAAGAGTTTCAAGAAATGTTCCCCGGAGTTGGAATAAAAGATGCAAATGCATGTTTATACTGGGTGAAGCGGTTAGTTGAGACTTCAACCAATGATGCTTCAACTAACGATCAGACGAACACCGGCACGACCCACCCGACCCAAGGAGAACCACCATGGCACTTCCCACCAACGTCACCACCGGAACCTGGACGCTCGACAACTCGCACAGCGAGATCGGCTTCACCGTCCGCCACGCAGGCATCAGCAAGGTCCGCGGACAGTTCAAGGACGCCGAGGCGACCCTGGACCTGGCCGAGAACGTAGCCGATTCCAAGGTCAACGCCACCATCAAGACCGCCAGCTTCGACTCCGGCGACGTCAACCGCGACGGCCACGTCCGCGGCGAGGACTTCTTCGACGTCGAGAACTTCCCGGAAATCTCCTTCGTCTCCAGCACCATCGTTCCGAAGGGCGACGCCTACGAACTGCAGGGCGAGCTGACGATCAAGGGCGTTACCCGCCCGGTCGCCCTCGAAACCGAATTCAACGGCGTGGCCGTGGACCCCTTCGGCAACACCCGCGCCGGCCTCACCGCCGAAACCACCATCAGCCGCAAGGACTTCGGCTTGACCTGGAACGCAGTCCTCGAAGCCGGCGGCGTGCTCGTCAGCGACAAGGTCGCCATCAACCTGGAACTGGCTTTCATCGCTCCGGCAGCCTAGTCAGCACCTCCCAGGACTGACCGGCCGACGCCGGACGTCCGCATCCAGCGCCCCGTTTCGTCACGTGATGAAGCGGGGCGCTGGCTTTTTCCCTCGGGGGCCCGTGCGGAGCGCTTGAGGGTTCGCCGGACGCGTGCAGGTGCCGCGGTCGACCCGCCCCGCAGCTGGCCCAAATTCCCTAGAGAACAGGGGCACCGCGGTCTAGAGTGAACCTCATGACCAACCCCAGCGACGTACCCCCGCCGGAGTACGGTGGCGCCCGTCCCGCGCCGGCAGGCCATGTCCCGCCGGCCGGTTCCGAGCCGCCCAGGATGAACCCGCAGGGTCCCCCGGGGTATCAGCCGCCCGGCCAACAGGCACCGGCGGACGGGGTCCGCTTCGGAATGCCGGCGGACCGCCCCAGGAGCTTCAGTGACGCAATGCCCCACGGGGGCCTCTCGGGTATGTTCAGCGTCACCGCCATGCCGACCGAGCTCAAAGTCTCCTACTGGATCTGGCTCATCGGCGGGCTCCTCGGCCTTCTCGGCGGAGTCGTAGGCCTGTTCGGATCCTTTGTCATCTTCGCTTTCGCCCCGGCTGTGGGCCTGCTGGTGCTCCTGCTGGTCCTGGTGGCGCTCACGCTGGCGGCAGCCCAGATCATCCTGGCCATGAAGATGAAGGAAGGCGGGGAGTGGGCCCGCTTCGCCCTCACGATTGTTGCCGGCATCTCTTTGGTTCTCGCTGTCGTCAACGCCAGCGCCGTCGCCGGCAGGGGCGGCGGCAGCATGCCGAGCTTCGTCATCAGCCTCGTAGCTACCGTGCTCATGTGGCTGCCCAACTCCCAGGCCTGGTTTGCCGGGCATCGGGGCCGCATTTGACGCGCTCGCGCCCCGGAATTCCAACCGCGGGTTGCCCCGGAATTCCAACCGTGACCGCCGCAGGGGCACTTGCCCTGCGCAATCTCATGGTCTTCCGAGCCGGGACCGAGAATACCTCTCCGGAATGATTCGCACGGCGGCACGGCCGCGGTACGGTGGAATCAAACCATGCTGGGGGCAGGGCAGGATCGCTGGTCCCGGTGGCCTATTCAGATGCCGATACGCAAAGGACCGCCTAATGAGCAACCCCCCAGTCCAGCCTCCGACTCCGGACGCCCCCGAGCCGGGCGGACAGCCGGAGCCGGACTACGGCCACCAGGCCCCGCAGTACGGCCAGCAGCCGCCGCAGGCGCCGCAGTACGGACAGGCACCGTCCGCCCCGCAGTACGGCCAGCAGCCGCCCCAGGCGCCCCAGTACGGACAGGCACCGTCCGCCCCGCAATACGGCCAGCAGCCGCCCCAGGCGCCCCAGTACGGGCAGGCACCGTCCGCCCCGCAATACGGCCAGCAGGCGCCGCAGTACGGGCAGCAAGCACCCCAGCCGCAATACGGGCAGAACGCTCCGCAGCTCCCGCAATATGGCCAGCAGGCGCCCCAATACGGGCAGCCCGCATACGGGCAGTCCCCCTACGCCCAGTACCCCTCCGACCAGGCGCAGGTTCAGGGCGGCATGCCTAAGCTCGTCAACACCGCCTTCTGGCTGATCGTCGCCTCGGGGGTCGTATGGGTGGTCTCCCTGCTCATCGGGTTGGCCACGTTGGACACCCCCGACGTCCGGAACATGTTCGACCAGCAGATGGCTGCCAGCGGGACCAAGATCGACTTCAACGCCATCAAGGGTTTCCTGGTCGGCACCATCGTGGTGTTCGCCGCGGTCAGCGCCGGGCTGTACGCCCTTGTGGCCATCAACGTCCGGAAGGGCAAGAACTGGGCGCGGATCCTGGGCACGGTCTTTGCCGCACTCTCAGTGTTCAGCATCTTCCCGCTGAGCATCGGAACTGTGGCGGCCCTGGCCGGCATCGCAGGAATCGTGTTGCTGTACCTGCCCGCAACCTCGCCATATTTCCGGAAACCGGAGCCGTTCACGCACCCGTACGGCCAGCCGGGAAACCCCTTCGGCAAGTAGCCCCAGGGCGACAGCGCATAGGGCGCGGGGCCGGACGATCTGACTGGAGCTAGTCAGCATCCTCCGGGTCCTGCGCCCTTTGTGCGTGGTAGGCGAGGATCTGCAGTTCAGTGGCCATGTCCACCTTCCGCAGGTTGACCCCGGGCGGGACCTGCAGCATCACCGGGGCGAAACTGAGGATGCTCCGCACGCCCGCGGCGATCACCCGGTCGCAGACGCCTTGCGCCACCGCAGCGGGCAGCGCAAGGACCACCATATTGGCACCGGTCCGCTGCAGGACGGGCTCGAGGTCGGCAGCATCACTGACCCGCAACCAGCCCACTTCACTTCCCACCACCATCTGGTCGGCGTCGAAAATCGCCACGATATCAAAGCCCCGCGACTCAAATCCGCCGTAGCGCGCCAGGGCCTTGCCAAGGTTGCCGGCCCCGACTATGGCGACCTTCCAGTCGTGCGTCAGGCCCAGGGCCGCGGCGATGTGCCGATTGAGGTACTGCACTTCGTAGCCCACGCCGCGCGTTCCGTACGAGCCCACGTAGGAGAGGTCTTTGCGGAGCGTGGAAGAGCTGACGCCGGACGCCTCGGCCAACGATTCGGAGGAGACGCGATCCACGCCTTCGGCCAGCAATGTGGTCAGGGCGCGCAGGTAGATGGTCAGCCGGGCCACGGCCGCGGGTGGAATCTGCTTGGCGGCAGTCCCTGCTCCCCCGGGCACAGCCTCGGGGGATGAATCCAGCGAAGTCACTATCTGCTCCATTGCGTCGCGTTGTGCTTCCCACTCTAGAGCCCCCGCACTTCACGCAACAAAGCAGCCAAGCCGCCGGGACGCCGGCGTATCAGGACTGTTGGCTGAGGGCCCGCCGCAGTGTCCGCGACAGGCGTTCTTCGTCGATCTTCCAGAAATCCCGCTGGACGCCGTTGACCAGCACCACGGGGATCTCCTCCGCGAAGCGCTCACGCAATGCGGCATCATCGTCGATGGACTGCTCAGTCCAGTCAAGGCCGAGAGCAGCCGTGACACGGCCGACGGCCGCGCGCGCGTCGGCGCAGAGGTGGCAGTTGGCTTTGGTGACGAGTACTACATCGGGGAAAGACGCGGGCTTGGCCATGCATCCACGGTAGCCCGGCGACAGCTCCGGCGTCGACGCGCCGCTCGTCCGGAGCCGGATCGGAGGCCTGTGAGGCCGGAGGACGCCGGGCATTGACTAGACTCGTGGCATGCCCGAGGAGAAGTACGTCGCTGTGGCCACCACGCCGGTTGCGTCATCGCAGCATGGCGAAGCCGCCTTTTTCGACGTCGACAACACCCTCATGAAGGGCGCCAGCCTTTTCCATGTGGCCCGCAAGATGCACCAGCGCGGGGCCTTCACCCTTCGCCAGGCTGCCGGCTTTGCCTGGAAACAGCTCATGTTCGTCCTGCGCGGCGAAAACATGGATGATGTCCACGCTGTCCGTGATTCTGCCCTGTCCCTGGGCGCCGGGATCACGGTTGAAGACATCAAGGCGCTCGGCGAAGAAGTCTACGACGAAATGATTGAGTCCCGGATCTGGCCCGGGGCCAAGGCCCTGGCCGAACAGCACCTCCGGGTGGGACGCAAGGTCTGGCTCGTGACGGCGACGCCGATCGAGGTCGCCACGGTCATCTCAACCCGGCTGGGCCTCACCGGCGCCCTTGGCACGGTGGGCGAGATCCAGGACGGGTCCTACACCGGTCGGCTCGTGGGAGAGATCCTGCACGGCCCGGCGAAGGCGGTAGCCGTGCGCGGAATTGCGGCCGCCCAGGGGCTGGACCTCAACCGTTGCTGGGCCTACAGCGACTCGCACAACGACATTCCGCTGCTGAGCATGGTGGGGCATCCGGTGGCCATCAACCCGGACTCCAAACTGCGCAGGCACGCCCGCGAACACAACTGGCCAGTGTACGACTTCCGGTCCGGACGGCGCGCCGCCACGCTGGGGCTCAAGGCCGCCACGGTCGGCGGGGCCATCTACGGCCTCTGGCGGGGATTCTCCCGTTTCCGCGGCCCCATGCCCTAGGCGGGGCGCTTTCTCGCAACAGATTCGGACCCCGGCTGCGTTTTCGGACCCTCGCCGCGGGGATCCGGTCAGCGCACGTCCGGAACCGGCGCGAAAATCCAAGTGGCGCGCAGTTTCGGGCCAGGCCGGAACCGGGCCGGGCGTACAACAAAAATGCCCGCTGCCGGGATGGCAACGGGCATTTCACGCAGTGCGAAGTATTTCTACTTCTTATTGCGGCGCTGGTGGCGCGTCTTGCGAAGCAGCTTGCGGTGCTTCTTCTTGGCCATACGCTTGCGACGCTTCTTAATAACTGAACCCACGAAAGTTCCTTACCGGCTAGATGCAGTACCTGCCTGTTGGAAGGGGTCCGCGGGCTAAGCAGCAGACTGAAACAACTGACAGGTTCTTACAATGACGTAAAACGTTCCTTAACAGGGTACCGCCTCTCGGGGGCACCCCACGACCGCAGGCCCTACGGCGGACCTGCTGCTGCCGATTCGGACCGCAGGCGACGCCATGAGCGCTTAACCAGTCTCCGTATGACCGTCGACAACGGCACCCTTGACATACTGTTCGACGGCGTTCTCCGGCACCCGGTAGGAGCGGCCGAAGCGGACGGCCGGCATCTCGCCGGAATGCACGAGCCGGTACACGGTCATCTTTGACACCCGCATTACTTCCGCGACTTCAGCCACAGTCAAGAAGCGGGCCTTGGAGAAGTTGGCCTCCGTAGACATTTTTTCCTTGTTCCTTTGCTCAATCAACCGGCAACCCCACCTGGTGACATGGCGGTGTGCCGATGCTGAGCCATACAACGACCATGTGTTAGTAACTCTAGAGGCTCATGGTGCCAATGTGAAAGGCTTCCGCTGGAATCACCACACGCGCTCCGCAGGAATCCCGAAATTGCGCTCGACCCGACTGCTACGCCTTGTCCGGTCCGGCTTTGCGCACGGGCGCCACAGTCCCGTCGGTGCCGTAGTCGCCCTCGGAGTACTGGCCGACTTCCGACTCGGCGCTGCGCCCTGGAGTTGCACCGGCATCGCCATAGTCGGCCTGCACATAGCGCCCGGATTCCTCGGCCTTTGTGCCCAAGGGTTCGGGCAGGCCGCCTTCGCTGCCGGCGGCACCATAGTCACCCTCGGTGAACTGGCCTTCCTCGTCGTCCGAGTGGCGTCCTGCCTGCGTCCCGGCCTTGCCATAGTTGCCTTTGACGTACCGGCCTCGGAGTTCGGGGGCTTCCGGCTTCTCTCCGTTGCCCGTTGCTTCCGTGGGCTCGTCGAACTCGCTGCTGCCGCTCATCATCTTTGCCTTTCCCGAGATGAACTCACGCGTCGTCTTTGGCGCAATTTAAGTCTATCGAGGGCCTCTTCGCCGCAACAGGGCGGCACTGCCCGCGGACCGGCCGATGGCGATTATCCGGCGCCGGCCGGGGCGCGACCGGCCGGTGTCGATTACGCGGCGCCGCCAAGCCGGCGCTGGCGGGGCCGGTCAGCCGCGGGCCCGGCGCGTGCGGGCCGATGCCGCCAGTTGGCCGATCACCGACGCCGTCACGTCCCATTCCATGCACGCATCAGTCACGCTCTGGCCGTAGGTGAGCCCGTCCGTGCCGGCGGCGTGGCGGGCCACGTCCAGGTCCTGCGCCCCGCCCACGAGGAAGCTTTCCAGCATGATGCCGGCGATGGCGCCGGCAGCGGACCCGCCGTTCTCCAGCTGGGCGCCGATTTCGAGGGCCACTTCGGCCTGGCGGTGGTGGTTCTTGCCGCTGTTGGCGTGGCTGGCGTCCACGATGAGCCTCGGGTTCAACTGCTTGGCCGCCAGTCGGGCCGAGGTGGCCTCGACGTCGGGTGCAGAGTAGTTGGGACCCCTGCGGCCGCCGCGGAGGATGATGTGGGTGTCCGGGTTTCCGGCCGTGGCCACGAGCGCGGCCCTGCCGTCGTCGTCGATCCCCAGGAACGCTTGCGCCGCCGCTGCGGCGCTGCACGCATCAAGGGCCACCTGGAGGTCGCCGTCGGTGCCGTTCTTGAAGCCGATCGGCATGGACAGCCCGGATGCCAGCTGACGGTGGATCTGGCTCTCCGTCGTGCGGGCCCCGATGGCACCCCAGGAGACGAGGTCCGCCATGTACTGCGGGCTGATGGGTTCGAGGAACTCGGTGGCGGCGGGCAGGCCGAGGGCGGTGACCTGGCGCAGGAACCGGCGGGCGGCGCGCAGGCCCGCGGCGATGTCGTGGCTGCCGTCGAGCCGGGGATCATTGATGAGCCCCTTCCAGCCGACCGTGGTCCGCGGCTTCTCGAAGTACGTCCGCATGACGATCAGCAGGTCCTCGCGGTGCTTCTCGGCCTGGCTGACCAGCCGGCGGGCGTATTCCAGACCGGCTTTGGGGTCATGGATGGAGCAGGGACCCACGATCACGAGGAGCCTGTCGTCGACGCCGTCCATGATTGCGCGGACCTGGTCCCGGCCGCGTCCGATGACCTCCGCCATGCGGGTGTCCAGCGGCAGTTCCGTGATCATGTCCTGCGGGCTGGGCAGCGGAGTGAATTCGCTGACGCGCAGGTTCGAGGTGGACTGCTGGGTTGCGGGGGCTGCTTCGATGCTCACGTTCGGGTCCTGTTCCACGTGCGGAGCGGGCCCTGATCAGAACCCGCCGGAGAAATGGCGAAGGGCAGAGAATGATCTCTGCCCTGTTGGCTCTGAAGGAAAGTTGGATGCGTGTCAGTTAGACGCGGGCCCCTCCAGAGCCAACGAAAAATACGCATACCAACGCTTAGTCATGGCTTTGACGATAGCCCCGGCGTCGGCGACAGCGCAACCTTGCCGGGCTGATCCACGTAACACAACTGCGCCGGGGCAGCCGGCGGTGAGCCGAAGTGGCGGTTCGCGAGCGCATTGCCCGCCGGGCCGCGCCCCGGCAGCCTCCGGGCAGTGCCCGTGCCCGCCTTGCCGTGTCCGGGGCGGAGCCTACGCCGGCGCGGACCGCTGCCCCTACAGTGTGGTTAGACCCCAGACGAAATGTCCGCCCGCCACACATCCCCAGATCCGTTCCGGAGGCCCGCCATGACCCACACCGTCCAGCCCAGCAACCCCGAGGTAACGCCCGTACCGGAAGCCGCTTCTGTGGTTTCCGCACCGGCCGCTCCCCGCGCTGTCCCCGCCGCTCTGAGGCGCAGGGTCCCCAAGTACTCGGATCTCGCTCCGCTGATGCAGTTCAAGAAACCCGAGTTCAGCCGGGCAGCCAGGCTCCGCCGCGCCAGCACCATCTGGGACCTGCGCGATATGGCCAAACGCCGGACCCCGCAGGCCCCGTTCGACTACACTGACGGCGCGGCCGAAGCCGAGATCACGTTGCGGCGGGCCCGCCAGGCGTTCCTGGACATCGAGTTCCGGCCCGGCATCCTGCGCGATGTGTCCCGCATCGATCTCGGCACGGAGATCCTCGGCAGGCCGTCCCGCCTGCCGGTGGGGATAGCCCCGACGGGCTTCACCCGGATGATGCAGTCCGAGGGCGAGTACGCCGGTTCCCGGTCCGCCGCGGCTGCCGGCATCCCCTACACGCTATCCACTATGGGCACGGCGTCCATCGAGGATGTGGCCGCAGCCGCTCCGGACGGCCGGAACTGGTTCCAGCTCTACCTCTGGACGGACCGCGAGCGCTCCCTTCAGCTCATCGAGCGCGCGGCGAAAGCCGGCAACGACACGCTGATGGTGACGGTGGATACCGCCGTCGCCGGAGCCCGCCTCCGCGACGTGCGCAACGGCATGACCATCCCGCCGGCCCTGACCCTCAAGACCGTACTGGATGCCTCCTACCGCCCGGCTTGGTGGTTCAACTTCCTCACCCACGAGCCGCTGACCTTCGCATCGCTCTCTCGCTACACGGGCACGGTCGCGGACCTGATCAACTCCATGTTCGACCCCACCCTGACCTTCGATGACCTGGACTGGCTGCGCGAGACCTGGAAGGGCAAGCTCGTGGTCAAGGGCATCCAGACCGTGGACGACGCCCGCAAGGTGGTGGACCACGGCGCCGACGGCATCATCCTGTCCAACCACGGTGGCCGCCAGCTGGACCGGGCACCCATCCCGTTCCACCTGCTGCCCGAGGTCAAGGAGGCGTTCACCAAGGACAACACCGACGCGGCGATCATTCTGGACACCGGCATCATGAGCGGCGCGGACATCATCGCGGCGCTGGCGCTGGGCGCGGACTTCACGCTGATCGGCCGCGCGTACCTCTACGGGCTCATGGCCGGCGGCCGGGCGGGCGTGGACCGCGCGCTGCAGATCCTGGAATCGGACATGCGCCGCACCATGGCGCTGCTCGGCGTCAGCAAGATCGCGGACCTCACCCCCGATCACGTGCGGATCCTTGGCAAGTAACCGGCCCGACCACCCAACTGACTAGCAGCAGGGGCCGTTCTCAGCGCTCAAAACGGCCCCTGCTGCCAGCTAGTTGGGTTACTTCTTTCGGCCGAACTTGGGCAGGTTCGCCAGGAGATCGGCGGCCCTGGTGGCGGCGCGCCCCACCGTGCGTCCGATCTGCTGCGGCATCTTGTCCTCGCCGGCCGTGCCCACCGGGATGACGACGGCGGGGCTCAGCGGGCTGCCCGCCGGACGGCTGGCCAGCGCCGCGGCTGCCTGGAGTGACCCGGCGGCGGCCGGTGACGCGGCGGCCGCTGCGGCAAGGCCGTCCGGGGAGGCCTTGGGAACGGTCGGTGGCACGCGCCCTGGCGCGGCTGATGCGGTCGCCGCGGGGCCGACGTCGAACGTCTCCAGCCAGCTGGCGATTCCTGCCAGGGGCTTCGGGTTCAGCGCGTAATAGCGCTTCTGGCCCTGGGCACGCATGCTCACCAGGTCCGCTTCCCGGAGGACTTTGAGGTGCTTGGAAATGGTGGGCTGGCTTGCCTCAAGCTCCTGGACCAGTTCCCCCACTGCCTTGTCCCCCTTGCGGAGGGATACCAGAATGTCACGCCGGGTTGCCTCAGCAATGACGGCAAATACGTCGTCTGTCACCATGGCATCCACACTAGCGACATATACGCCGGATGGCATCCACTATTTGTTGGGGCCTGACCAGCACCGGCTAGTCGAACCAGGGGTCCAGCCCGTAGAGGGGAAAGACTTCCTTGCGGGTGGCCATCACAGTGCGGTCCACGTCGTCGTTGGGGTCGAAGCCGACTTCCCAGGAACGCCACCAGAGGTCGACGTCGTCCCCCATGACTGACGGGGGCTCCACACCGAACTTGGCCCCGTACTTTTCCCGCACATAGCTCCGCCAGTCCTCGGGAACCGGTGTGCGGAGCGGGACGGGACGGCCGGCCGCAATGGCGATGAGGTGGCTCCAGGACCGCGGGACCACAGTGACAACGTTGTAGCCGCCGCCGCCCGTGGAAATCCAGCGGTTGTCGCAGTAGCGGGCTGCCAGATTGCCGACGGCGGTGGCGGCCTCACGCTGGCCGTCCACACTGATGTTGAGGTGGGTAAGCGGATCCAGCCGGTGGGAGTCGCAGCCGTGCTGGCTGACGATGACTTCCGGTTCGAAGGCACCGATGAGCTGCGGCACCACCGCATGGAACGCCCGCAGCCAGCCGGCGTCCCCGGTGCCGGCCGGGAGCGCCACGTTCACGGCACTGCCCAGGGCGTTCGGGCCGCCGATCTCGTTTGCGAACCCCGTGCCGGGAAAGAGCGTCAAGCCCGTCTCGTGCAGCGAAATGGTCAGGACCCGGGGATCGTCCCAAAAAATGCTCTGCGTGCCGTCGCCGTGATGGGCGTCGACGTCGACGTACGCAACGCGCTGCACGCCGCCGTCGAGCAGCCGCTGGATCGCCAGGGCGGCGTCGTTGTAAATACAGAAACCGCTGGCACGTTCGCGGGCGGCGTGGTGCATTCCGCCGCCAAAATTCACGGCGCGGACCGCGCTGCCGTCCAGGATCGCAGCGGCTGCCAGGAGCGAACCGCCGGCCAGCCGTGCGCTGGCCTCATGCATGCCGGCAAAGGCCGGGTCGTCCTCGGTTCCCAGGCCCCGGGCCACGTCGGGGGTGCCCGGATCTTCACTGACCCGGCGGACGGCCGCAACGAACCCGGCGCTGTGGACCGTTTGAAGTTCCTCATCGCTGGCCACCGGCGGAGCGGCCACCGTAACGTGCTCCAGGGCCAGCAAACCCAGGCTGCCGGCCAGCCGCGCGGTCAGTTCCATGCGCTCCGGCGCCATCGGGTGGCTGTGGCCAAAGTTGTAGGCGGTCATGGCGGGATCCCACACCACCGTCGTCGGCAGCGCGGCCTGAGCGAGTCCGGGCAGGAATGTCATCAATCACAGGCTACCCGAGCGTGATGGGGCGCTCCCCCGTCATTGCGCGGGGTTTAGTGGTTTACTACTGAAGGAAGCAGTTTCAACCGAGGAAAAGCCACACATGACGCAAAGCCAGTCGAGGTCCACGAGCCCGGCCAGCTGGCACCCCGGAATGCCGGAGCGGGATGGCCTCTGGATCTTCACCCGCCTGCGCGACTTCATCGACAACATCGCCAACAGTTCCCCGGCGCGCCTGGCACTGACGACGTTCGGTGTGGTGATCGTGATCTTCACGGCCCTGCTCTCCCTGCCGCTGGCTTCGGCCACGGGCCAGGTCACACCATTGCATGAGGCCCTCTTCACCGCGGTCTCGGCCGTCTGCGTGACCGGCCTGACGGTGGTCTCCACCGCCGCGCACTGGTCCTTCTTCGGCCAGTTCGTCATCCTGTTCGGCATTTTCGTCGGCGGCCTCGGCACCTTGACACTGGCGTCGTTGCTGGCCCTCATGGTCAGCAAGAAGCTCGGCGTCCGGGGCAAGCTGATCGCCCAGGAGGCCATGAACAATGCCGGCCGGCTCGGCGAAGTGGGCACCCTGCTGCGGATCGTCATCGTCACGTCCGTGACCATCGAGGGCGCGCTGGCCGTGACCCTGGTGCCGCGCTTCCTGGCGATCGGGGAGAGCTTCGGACAGGCCCTCTGGCATGGCGTGTTCTACGCGATTTCGGCGTTCAACAACGCCGGGTTCACACCCCACTCCGACGGCATCGTCCCCTATGAGACGGATCTGTGGATCTTGATCCCGCTCATGATCGGGGTGTTCCTCGGAAGCCTGGGCTTCCCCGTGGTCATGGTCCTCCAGCAGAACGGTCTGCGGTGGAAGAAGTGGAACCTGCACACCAAGCTGACCATCCAGGTCTCGCTGATCCTGCTTGCCGCCGGCGCGGTGCTCTGGGGGCTGATGGAGTGGAACAACCTGCGGACCATCGGCGGCATGGATGTGGGCGACAAGATCACGCACTCGCTGTTCGCGTCCGTCATGCTGCGTTCAGGCGGCTTCAACCTCGTGGACCAGAACCAGATGGACTCCACGACCATGCTGCTCTCCGATGCCCTCATGTTCGCGGGCGGCGGCTCGGCATCCACCGCCGGGGGCATCAAGGTGACCACCATCGCCGTGATGTTCCTGGCGATCGCCGCCGAAGCCCGCGGTGACGCCGACGTGAAGATTTACGGCCGCACAATCCCGGAGGGCACCATGCGCGTGGCCATCTCGGTGATCGTTGCCGGCGCCACGCTTGTCTCGGTCTCGGCCTTCCTGCTCCTGCAGATCAGCGGGGCGTCCCTTGACCGGGTCCTATTTGAAACCATCTCCGCCTTCGCCACGGTCGGCCTCAGCACCAACCTCAGTGCTGAACTGCCGCCGTCGGGCGTGTACGTCCTGGCCGTCCTCATGTTCGCCGGGCGCGTCGGGACCGTCACCCTTGCCGCTGCGCTGGCCCTGCGCCAGCGCAGCCAGCTTTACCACTACCCGGAAGAGAGACCAATCATTGGCTAGTTCCTCAGGCGCCGTCAACCGCCCCGCCCACAACGCACCGGTGCTGGTGATCGGGCTGGGCCGCTTCGGCGCATCCACCGCAGAGCAGCTGGTCAAGCAGGGCCGCGAAGTGCTCGCAATTGAACGCGACCGCGCCCTCGTCCAGAAGTGGGCCGGCGTCCTGACGCACGTCGTGGAGGCCGACGCCACAAATATCGACGCCCTACGCCAGCTCGGCGCGCAGGAGTTCAGCTCCGCCGTCGTGGGCGTGGGAACCTCGATCGAATCCTCCGTGCTGATCACGGTCAACCTCGTGGACCTCGGCATCGAACACCTCTGGGTCAAGGCCATCACGCCCTCGCACGGCAAGATCCTGACCCGGATCGGCGCCAACCACGTCATCTACCCGGAGGCCGACGCCGGCGTCCGGGCCGCGCACCTGGTCTCCGGCCGGATGCTGGACTTCATCGAGTTCGACGACGACTTCGCGATCGTCAAGATGTACCCGCCGCGGGAGACCGTCGGCTTCACGCTGGACGAATCCAAGGTCCGATCCAAGTACGGCGTCACAATTGTGGGCGTGAAGTCCCCGGGCGAGGACTTCACCTACGCCCGGCCGGAGACCAAGGTCTCCTCACGGGACATGCTCATTGTTTCCGGGCACGTGGACCTGCTGGAGCGGTTCGCCGCCCGCCCCTAACCGTGCCCCTGTGACCGTGGTCAGGGCCGTCCCCTGGCCATGGTCCCTAGCAGCGCCCCTGTGACCGTGGTCAGGCGAGCTGTGTGGTGATCTCCGCCGCGCGTGCAGCGGCCGCGCGTGCTCCATCGGCAATGATCGACGGCAGTCCGCGTTCGTCGAACGTGGCGATGGCTCGTTCCGTGGTTCCGTTGGGGCTCGTGACCGCCTTGCGCAGCCCGGCGGGATCCGCGCCGGGCTCCGCCAGCATGAAACCGGCCCCTGCAACAGTTTCGCGGGCCAGCAGCAGCGACAGGTCCGGGTCCAGGCCCAGCTCGACGCCGGCTGCCGCCATTGCCTCAGCAAGGTAGAAGGCGTACGCCGGGCCCGAACCGCTGATCGCGGAGAGGGCGTCCACCTGCTCTTCGGGAATCTCGACGACCGTGCCGACGGCGGACAGGATGTCCTTCGCCTTCTGGAGCTGTTTGGCGGAGCAGTTGGTCCCCGGCGAAACGGAGACGACACCGCGGCCCAGCCGCGCCGGAGTGTTCGGCATGGTGCGGATGACCGGCTGTCCGGCCGGCAGGGCGGCCTCAAGCTGCTCGAGCGAAACCGCCGCGGCTACACTGATGACGATCGTGTCCGGCGACAGCGAACCACCGATCTCCCGTGCCAGATCCGCAACGCCGACGGGCTTGACGCCCAGAATCACGACGGCGGAGCCGGTGGCCGCCTGTTTGTTGTTGTCCGGCTCTTCTTCGCCCGCGATCGCCGTGATGCCGTGATGCCGCTCGGCAAGCTCGGCGGCCCGCTCGGCGCGGCGGACCGTTGCGACGATGTCGGCGGGATCGGTTCCGCCGTCGATCAATCCGGCCAGGATTGCCTCGTTCATTGACCCACAGCCCAGGAATGCGATTCGGTTGCTCATGCCCCCATCATTGCAGTCCGGCGCGATTCACAGCCAGTTCCCATCTTCAACGCAGTCTGCTCCCAATCTCGGCCGTTACCTTGGAAGTACCTCATTGAGGGTGCGAGTGATGCGGCAGGCATGCGGATGTCTGCCCGGCACCGGCGATCTGTAGCGGGTTTTCCCATTTTCCCGCGGCGGAGAGCCGGTGCTTCGTCATTTAACGGCGTCTGTCTGGCGAACGCGTGAGGGCCCGGCAGTTGGCGTTTCGAACTGCCAGCCAACGCACAGGGAAATCTTCCGGTACGCCCAAGAATCACCGCTAGCTTTGTAGGTGCCTCAACAGGTGCGAGTGATGATAGCCGGTCCCCCCGGGACCGGCGGTGCGCCGGACGGTCGCAGCAGAGTTCCCCCAAGTCCTGCTGTAACCGCCCGGCGTTTATCGTTTAAGGCCCGCGGCTAGCGCTGGAGGGGGCGCACTTCGACGGGAAGGGTTGTGGCACGTGCCAGCTTCCGTGCCCAGCCAAGCGCCATGTCCCGGTCCTGGGCTTCGATCACCGTGAAGCCGCCGAGATGGTCGTTTCCTCCGGTGAACGGCCCGTCCGTGATGAGGACTTCCTCGCCCTGGGGCCGCAGCACGGTGGCGGATTGCGCCGGGTCGACCCCGGCTGCGAAGACCCAGGCCCCGGCAGCCCTCATCTCACGGTTCAAAGCTTCAAGGTCGCGCATGATCGGTGCGAGGAACTCCGGGGACGGGGCCGGTCCGTCAGGCTGGTAAATGCTGAGCAGGTACTGGGACATCTTGTGTGCCTCCTTGTCGGTTCCGCCGGCACCATGCCGGCCTCTCAGCTGATGCACGAACGCGGCACCGGTCGGATCGACACTCCGCATTCACCGGAAGCCTATCGGCTCGAGATTTCGGCGACGGGCGACTGCAGCTCCGGCGGCGGCGACTGGGTCACATGGGGTGCAGGCTCCAGCGGGCCGTCGAAGACCAACTGGTCCAGGCGGCGGAGGATGAGCCCCTCGCGCAGCGCCCACGGGCAGATTTCCATGTTCGGGGATTCGAACATCTCCAGGGCCGCTTCGGCCACCAGCGCCCCGGCCAGAAGCTGGGGCGCACGGGCCTCAGAGACGGCGGGCAGGTGAAGCCTGTCCTCGATCTCCATGGCCGAGATCCGCTGCGCCCACAACCCCAGGTCCGCGGAGAACAGCTCCCGCTTGACGTAGGGCCCCGCAGCGCTGGGCGCTGCGCCGGCGATCCTGGCCAGGGACCGGAAGGTCTTGGACGTGCCCGCCACAAGGTTTGCCCTGCCCAGCTTCTCGAAGCTGCGCACGGCGGGCTTGAGAGTCGCGCGGATGTGGCGGCGCAACTCTTTGACGCTTTTGGCCGACGGCGGATCCTCCGGCAGCCAGTCCCGGGTCAGCCGGCTGGCACCGAGCGGGACGGACATCGCGAGCTCGGGGAGTTCGTCCTGCCCGAAGGCCATCTCGAAGGAACCGCCGCCAATGTCGAGGTTCAGGATGGGCCCGGCGCCCCAGCCGTACCAGCGCCGGACGGCGAAGAACGTCATGGACGCTTCCTCGCTGCCGGTGAGTTCCCGAAGGGTGACGGTGGTTTCATGCTTCACCCGCGCCAGCACTGCGGGGCCGTTGGTGGCCTCGCGAATGGCCGAGGTACAGAAAGCCAGGAGGTCGTCCGCCTTGTGCTTGGCCGCGAATTCCCACGCTTCGAGGACGAATTCGATCAGCTCGCGCTGTCCGGCGTCGCTGATGTTGCCGGCACCGTCGAGGAACTGCACGAGCGAGAGGGGGCGTTTGTGGGCCGCGAACGGGACCGGACGGGCGCCGGGATGGGCGTCGACCAGCAGGAGGTGGACGGTATTGGAGCCGATGTCGAGGACGCCTAGACGCATGCTGCCATTATTGCCCCAGCGCAAGCGGCCGGCCTAACTGCGACGGCCGCCCGACTTCTGCGGGCGGCCGTCATTGGCACACTGTGGCGTCAGGCGGGGTTGCTGTCCGCTCCGGCATCGTCGGCGTCGTCAGCGGGCTTGAAGTCGCGACGGATGTTGGCGACGCCCTCGGGATCGATCTCGAAGCCGAACGCAGCACCCGGGTTGATCACCATGCCGAGATCGTCCCCGAGGTTCCCGAGGATGGCAGCGCCCTGGGTTCCCAGCACGTTGGGAGCGGCGGCCAGGTACTGCTCGGCGACGCGGCTAGGGTGCGAGAACACGGCCAGGACCGGCTGGCCCGAGGAGTTGGCGAGCACCAGCGGCTCGACCTGGGAATCGGGGCCTTCGAGGCCTTCGGAGCTGACGATGTAGACCTCGTTGTTGAGGAACGCGAGGATGACGTCCACCGGGTTGGCGTCCGGCTGCTCTCCGCGGGAAAGCTTTTCCTCGAGGTCGTTCAGCGGCTGGGGATCCAAGTGCTCGGGCTGTTCAGTCATGGTCCTACTCGATCACGTCCCGGGCCGGTCCGCAAACGCGAAATCGCCGGAAAGCCATGGGGTCGCCGGAAACTTCCGGCGACCCCGCACGTTTCCGGCGACCTCGGAGCACTGGGCCGCAACTACTTGGCGGCGAGCTCAGGGGGCACCCCCTACTTCTTGGCGGCGGCCTTGCGGGCCGGCGCCTTGCGCGCCGTCGTCGTGCGCTTGACCGGTCCCTTGGCGCGCTTTTCCGCGAGGAGTTCGACGGCGCGTTCCCGCGTCAGCTCCTCCAGTGCGGTGCTGCGCGGCACGGTGATGTTCGTGACCCCGTCGGTGATGTACGGACCGAAACGGCCTTCCTTCACGACGATGTTCTTCTCCGACACCGGATCCGGTCCGAATTCGGCCAGCGGCGGCACGGCGGCACGGGCGCCGCGCTGCTTGGGCTGCGAGTAGATCTCCAGCGCCTGCTCCAGCGTGATCGTGAAGATTTCCTCCTCCGAACCGATGGACCGGGAGTCCGTCCCCTTCTTCAGGTACGGACCGAAGCGGCCGTTCTGGACCGTGATCGGATTGCCCTCGGCGTCCTGGCCGAGGACCCGGGGAAGGCTCATGAGCTGCAGGGCCTCGTCCAGGGTGACGCTGTCCACGCTCATGGAGGCGAACAGGGACCCGGTGCGCGGTTTGGCCTTGACGGGCTTCTTCGGCGGTTTGGGCTTGCCGTTCTTGTAGTACTCCACCGGCTGGTTGGCGAGCTGTTCCTCGGTCATCTCGGGGATGATCTCAGTGACGTAGGCGCCGTAGCGGCCGTTCTTGGCGACCACGGTGTGTCCGGTGTGCGGATCCGCGCCGAGCACCCGTTCCTCCGGTGCCGCGGTCTCCATCAGCTCGACAGCTTTGGACGCCGTGAGTTCGTCCGGGGCCAGGTCCTCGGGGACGTTGGCGCGCGCAGCCTCGACGACTTCGCCGGTCTTGGGGTCAATGGTCGGGACGGAGCTTTCCAGATACGGCCCGAACTTTCCGACCCGCAGGGTGATGCCCTCGGTGATCGGGATGGAGTTGATTTCCCGGGCGTCGATTTCACCGAGGTTGTTGACAATGCTCAGGAGCCCCGGGGCGGAGTCTTCGCCGTAGTAGAAGTGCTTCAACCAGGCAGGACCCTCGGCCTGGCCGTTGGCGATCTTGTCCAGGTCGGCTTCCATGTCGGCGGTGAACTCGTAGTCCACGTAGTCGTGGAAGTGCTGTTCCAGCAGCCGGATCACGGAGAAGGCGATCCAGCTGGGGACCAGTGCTGACCCCTGTTTCCGGACGTAGCCGCGGTCTTGGATGGTGGAGATGGTGGAGGCATAGGTCGACGGGCGCCCGATGCCCTTCTTTTCCAGTTCCGCCGTCAGCGAGGCTTCCGTGAAACGCGGCGGCGGGGACGTCTCGTGCCCGACGGCGGCGATCTCGGAGGCGGTCAGGGCGTCGCCCTTGGCCACGTTCGGCAGCCGGCGTGCTTCCTCGGAGTCATCGTCCCCGCGGCTTTCGTCCTTGCCCTCTTCATAGGCGGCCAGGAAGCCGGGGAAGGTGATGACGGTGCCGGAGGCGGAGAATTCGGCGTCGCGGCTCTCGCCCGGACCCGCAGTCACAGCGCCGAGGCGGATCGTGGCGGTGGAGCCCTTGGCGTCGGCCATCTGGGAGGCGACCGTGCGCTTCCAGATGAGCTCGTAGAGCCGGAATTCGTCGCCGGAGAGCTGCTTGGCCACCTGCGCCGGGGTGCGGAAGGAGTCACCGGCGGGGCGGACGGCCTCGTGGGCCTCCTGCGCGTTGGCTGCCTTGCCGCTGTAAACGCGCGGTGAGGCCGGCACGTACTCCGGACCGTACAGCTCGGATGCCTGGCGCCGGGCAGCCGTGACGGCCTCGTTGCTCAGCGCGGACGAGTCCGTACGCATATAGGTGATGTAGCCGTTTTCGTAGAGGCGCTGGGCCACCTGCATGGTGCTCTTCGAGGAGAAGCGCAGCTTGCGGCCGGCCTCCTGCTGCAGGGTGGAGGTGGTGAACGGCGCAGCCGGGCGGCGGGTGTAGGGCTTGGTGTCGACGGACCGGACACGGAAATCAGCGCTCTGCAGGCCCGCGGCGAGGGACGTGGCGAGTTCCTCGTTCAGGTGTACGACGGTGCGGGAGGTGAGCTCGCCGCTGTCGTTGAAGTCCCTGCCGCTGGCGACCTTGGCGCCGTCAACGGAGGCGAGTTTCGCCTTGAAGGACGCCGAGCCTGCGCCGAACTGGCCGGTCAGGTCCCAGTAGGAGGCGGCCCTGAACGCCATGCGCTCACGTTCCCGGTCCACCACCATGCGGGTCACCACGGACTGCACACGGCCGGCGGACAGGCCGCGCGCCACCTTGCGCCACAGCACCGGGGAAATCTCATAGCCGTAAAGCCGGTCCAGCACGCGGCGGGTTTCCTGTGCGTCGACCAGGTCCTGGTCCACATCGCGCAGGTTGTCCATGGCGCGGTGGATGGCTTCCTTGGTGATTTCACCGAACGTCATCCGGTAGACCGGGACCTTGGGCTTGAGCACTTCCAGCAGGTGCCACGCGATGGCCTCGCCCTCGCGGTCCCCATCAGTTGCGAGATAGAGGGCGTCGGCATCCTTGAGCGCAGCCTTGAGCTCGGTCACCTTCTTCTTCTTGTCCGGCGACACCACGTAATAGGGCTTGAAGTCGTTTTCAATATCGACGGCGAACTTGCCCACCGAGGTCTTCTTCAGATCCGCGGGCAGTTCCGAGGGCTGCGGGAGGTCCCGGATGTGACCGATGGAGGCCTCCACAATGAAGCCCTCGCCGAGGTACTTGGCGATGGTCTTGCTCTTGGCTGGAGACTCTACGATCACGAGTTTCTTGCCGGTTTTGGCCTTGCTTGGCACGGTGCTCCTACAGAAAAAGGTGGCTCGGGCAGATGCGCCCATACCCGCCTAGTTCACCATATTTTGCGGGATCCCGCGCATCCGTGTGGAAAGGCGGGGCTCCCCGACGCGACTTCCGCGCGTCATGAACAGGCCCCTCCCGACGTCGTGACGGCCTGTTTCAGCGAGTGCCGACGGGGCTCCCCGCGGTGTCCGCGGGGCCTTTCGCGGAGGCGGGTGCGCGGTCATCCGGAATCATCGACCACATGGTCGCCATCCGCTGCGTGCCCTCCGGAATGTGGTCCGGGTCCTCGAGTTCGTAGTCCTTGAGGAGGTCGAAGAGCTTGTTGTTCAGCTCCGCCCGCTGGGCCGGCGTCAGGTACAGCAGGTTGCTGGCCAGCACCACGGAGGAGGGGCCATCCGCGGGCTCGCCGCGCTTGCGCCGCTCGTCCCGGGCCCTGGCGTAGGCGTTGACCCGGCGGCGGTAGGCATCCAGTTCCAGGTCCAGGACAGCGAACTCAGGGCTGGCCACTCCCCCGCCGGAGTTGATGCTGAAGTCGGTGCCGGCGGCCTGCCAGCGCCGTTCACGGGCGTCGCCGGCGGTGGCGGCCGGCACCACGATACCCCACTTCTGCAGGGCGCGCAGGTGATAGCTCATCGCGCTGGGCGTCAGGCCGGTCTGGGCAGCGAGCTCGGTGGCCGTGCGGCTCACCTGGGTGGAATACAGCTCGGAAATGACTTCCAGCCGCGCGGCGTGGGCCAGGGCCCGGATTGCCGTCGGGTCGGTGATTTCCACTTTCTTTTCCGGACGCGGCCGGCGCTTGGCGGCCGGCGGTACCGGGGACTCCGCCGTTGGGGTTTCTGCATTCACCCCACCAGTCTACCGAGCACCGCCAAACTATGAAAGAAATGCTTGACACCCCATCCGGGGGCGGAGTAGTTTCCCTGTTATGAAACAAACACTTCATAAATTGCCGGGTGACTCCCGGGCACCGCGGTCCGTCTGGCGCAACCGCGACTTCCTCCTCGCCAGCGGCGCCCGGTTCGTGGCCACCGCCGGCATGGGCGCTGTTGTGGTGAGTGTCATGCTGCATCTGCAAGGCCCGGCCGCCGGCAGCGGGACCGCCACTGCCGGCCCGTGGCTCGTGGCGGCCTACCTGACGTGCTCGGCACTGCCGCTCGTGCTGCTGGCCCCCTGGGCCGGCCGGCTCGCGGACACGAGGGATTCCCGCACTCTCGCGACGGCGTCGTCCGTGGTCAGCGCCGCCGCCGTGGCCGTCATGGGGCTCGGCATGCAGTACGTGGAGAACCACCTTCCCGTCCTCTTTGCCATGACGTTCCTGCTGGACGCAGCCCAGGCCGTGGCCGGCCCGACCTGGCAGGCCCTGCTGCCCCGGATCGTGGGCGAGGACCGCACCCCCCGCGCCATGGGCACCATGCAGGCCACCATCATGATCGCCGGCATGGCCGGTCCCGCCGCGGGTGGACTCCTCAGCGGCTGGGGCGGGTCCGCCCTCGTGTTCACGGTTGCCAGCGCCTGCTACCTGGCGATGGGCGTCGGCGCCCTGCTGATCCGGACCCGGCGCGGTTTGGCCGCCGAGCGCGCCGGCAGGGAAAAGCCTGCCCTGCTGGACGGGCTCCGCCTGATCCGCCGGGACAGGCTGGTGTGGGCGCTGGTCCTTGGCGCGCTGTTCTTCATCGTCGCCGGCGAAGCCACCAATGTCCTCGAGGTCTTCCTGGCACGCGGGGAGCTCGGCGCCACGGAGACGCAGTACGGGCTGCTCGCGGCGGCGTTTGGCCTCGGCACGGCTGTGGGAGCCGCCGGAGCCGGCCGGATCACGAGCCCGCCGGCACGTCTGCGGGCGCTCCTGGCGTCCATGACGTTGACCTCGGCCTTCCTGGCGATGATGGCGCTGGTTCCTACCGTGGAACTGCTGTTTGTGGCCTACACCGCGATGGGGGCGGCGTGCGGCGTGCTGAACGCCTGCTTCGGCGCGATCGCGATCCTGCGGATTCCGGAGAGCGGCCGCGGCCAGGCAATGGCCATCATCGGCGGACTGACCCGCGCTGTTTCGATCGCCGCGCTGGCCCTGGGCGGTTTGATGGGAGCGCTGGTTCCGGTGCGCCTGAGCTTCCTCATCACGGGCACAGCGGGGGTCCTGGTGGCCCTCGCGGCGGCCGCCTACGTGCTGCCCCGCTTCGGGCAGGAGGGCGCGGTTCCCGGGACTGAGCGGCCGGTGTCAGGCGTGCCGGCGTCAGGCGGGCAGGAGGAAACCGTCGCGGACCAGGTTCCCCACTTCGGCGAGGAGGCCGCTGCGGAAGGTCTCGGCGTCGAAGCCTTCGTAGCCGCCCAGGAGCGCTTCGAGGGCGCCGACGATCTGCCCGGCGGAGAGGTCGCCGTCGCACGCTGAGACAAAGCCGGCCAGCTCGGTGCTCAGCAGGTTGGTGCGTCGCAGCCCGGCACCCTGGCGCAGCAGGATCACGCCGGGGTGTTCGGCCCCGGGACGCTGGTGCCGCTCCTCGGTGACGTCTTCGGCCACCAGCAGGTGGGCCGTCTCCACCTCGTTGGCGGCCAGCCAGTCGGCACGCTCCACGGCCGCGCCCAGGTGCGGCCCGACGGGCTGCTCGATCGGATAGGTGATTTCCTCGAAGCGGGAGATCACCGGCCCGTTGCCCGCCGCCGGCCGGCGCAGCCAGATCATGCCGAAGCCGATGCCCTCCACGTTTCGGGACGCGAAGTCGTCCAGGTACGCCGCATAGGAGTCCTGGTAGAGCCGGCGGTCGCGGGATTCGGAGGCGTCCTGAAGCCACGTCTCGGCGTACTGTTCCGGCCCCACCTGCTCGCGCTGGATGATCCACACGTCCGTGTCCGGACGGGCCCAGCTTTGCGGGCGTTTGGCCCAGGGTGTGCCGGCGGCGATTTCCCAGTTGCCCAGGAGCTGGGCCGTTCCGCCGGGGGCGAGGACCGACGGCAGGGTCCGGACCAGCGTGGCGACGATGTCATCCCCCGGGAGGCCGCCGTCGCGGTAAGTGAACTGGTCCGTGGCGCCCTCGCCGAGGCGGCGGGGCGTGATGACGAACGGCGGGTTGGAGACCACGAGGTCGAACTCCTCACCCGCCACCGGTTCCAGCAGGGAGCCCAGCCGGAGGCTGACGCGGCTTTCGAGATCGGCCGGATCCACCTCAAGCGCCGCAGCGTTCAGCACGAGGTTGAAGCGAGTGAACGCGAGGGCGCGCACGGAGATGTCCGTGGCGGTGACATGATCGGCGTGGTGCAGGAGGTGGAAGGTCTGGATGCCGCAGCCGGTGCCGAGGTCCAGGGCGCGGGTGGCATGGCGACGGGCGGTGACCTGGACCAGGGTTGTGGAGGCCTGCCCGATCCCCAGCACGTGGTCGTGTCGCAGGACGCCTGGCCGCTGATGGGCCGCGAGGTCGCTGGCCACCCAGAGGTCCGCCCCACCGCCGCTGGCAGCGCCTTCCCCGGGGGTTCCGTCCCACCCGTACGGCCGCAGGTCCACTTTTGCCTGGACCCGTCCTTCCGCAGCCGGCTCCACGAGTCCGAGTTCCCGCAGCCCCTCCGTGCGGACGCCCGGCAGGGCGGCGTCGAGAGTTTCCGGACTTTGCGGCTCGGCCAGCAGCCACAGGCGCACGACGGCGGCGAGCGCCGCCGTCGTCGGCTCCCCCCGGGTGGCAGACTCCGTGACGATCAGTGCGGGGATGAGCTGGTCCCGGCTGAGAGCCGAGTGCGCGGCCGCGCCCAGGAAGGCCGCGACGCCGTCGACCGTGTAGCCGATCGCCTGGAGGTCGTTTGCCAGCGCCGCGAGCAGCCCGGGAAGGTCACTCCGCGGAGCATCGGGGGTGTTGCCGGCGGTGAACGGCGTTGAGGGGGCCTGCGCTGAGGAAGTCACCGGACAAGTTTAGTCCCGGGTGCTCAGAGGTGGTTCTCCGCATAGATCCGCAGGGCGTCCCGGACGAAGGCTGCCCCGGCCGTCCCGCCGTAGTTCGCGCTGAAGCGGGGGTCTGCCACGTACATCTCGCCGAGGCCCGTCACGTATCCCTTGACGTCGCCGCCCGGGGATGCCGCCGGCGTGCCCGGGATGCCCGTGAGCCATTCGACGTGGCGTCTGGCCAGCTCCTGCGCCTCGGCGCCGCCTGCCGCTGCGCCGGATCCAGCCGCAGCGCTCCAGTCGCTACCCAGCTGCCGGGATCGCGCCGTCCATGCTTCCTTCCCGGCGTCATCCATGCCCCGCCACCAGGCGTCCCCTGTCGCGTAGGCGTCCTCGCCCCACCGTCCTTCCACCTCGTCCTTGTGCTGGGTGTGGTCAAAGCCGTCAAACATTTCTTCTGCCATGATCTCTCCTCCTTCTTGCATCGTTTTAATGGTTCGCCGGACCGAGGCGATCTGCCGTGCCAGCCGGTCCTGTTCCTGCTCCAGCCACTGAAGATGGCGTACCAGCGCCGTCGCGGCATCCGGCTCCCGGCCGAGTACCTGGGCTACGGCCGGCAGCCCAAGCCCCAGAGTGCGCAACAGCAGAATCCGCTGCAGCCGGACGAGTTCGGCCTGGTCGTAGTAGCGGTAACCGTTGTCCCCGGTGCGGCTCGGCTTGAGCAGCCCGATGTCGTCGTAATGACGCAAGGTCCGGCTGGTGGTGCCTGCGATTTTCGCGATCTGTTGCACGGACCAATCCATGATGCCTCGATCCCTTCGCCTTGATACCTGCTCCTGCGGGTCCTACATCTCGACCCTAAAGGTTGACGCAGCGTCAAGGTCAAGGGCGGGCCGGGGACGCCGCCGGCAGGACCAGAGGCGGCCCGGGGCCGGCCGGGGCTGGCGTTGTGGGCTGCCCGGGTCCGGGCGGGGCCGGCGTTGTGGGCTGCCCAGGGCCTGGCTCCAACGCGGTAAGTTGGGGGCATGGTTTTCCCTTCCCCCTGCCCGCCGGGTTCCCGGATGTTCCGGCGGATGTTCACCGGTGCGGCTGCCGCCGCCGTGCTGCTGGGCGCGAGCTCATGTTCTCCCGCCGGTTCCATCGAATCCGCCGACGTCCCGGCATGGAAAGCAACGGCGCTGCCGTCGGCCGGCGGAATCGTCCTGGAAGACGCGGGAAAAATCCTCACGCGGGATCCGATCGTCAAGGACGCGGCCAGCGTTCCGGCAGGGAACTACGTCCTGACGATCAGCTGCGACGGCGGCGGCAAAGCCTTCTTCGCCGTCACCCTCGGCGGCAAACGGCTGACCGAAGCAGGGGCGGCCTGCAACAGCAGCCGCGAAACCGCGAACATCACGGTCCCCCAGGCCGGCAAGCTGGAGGTCAGCGCCTCCAGCGTGGACGCCCCGCTCATTTACGCGTACCAGCTGGTTCCTTCTCCTTAGCGGCCGGCCCGGCCTGTTCCGGGGGCTGTGACTTGCGCCGATGGAGAACGACACTAGGCTCGGGGCATGTCAGCAATTGGGGGTACGCAGTGCGTTCGCCGCTGGGCGTTGCTGCTGGCTGTGGCTGCCGCGGCTGCTGTCCTGGCCGGGTGTGAGTATGCGGACGACGTCGATGCGCCCCCATCGGGGGCCACGGCCCAGCCCGCCCGGACCGCGCCGGCCCGGGCCCCGCTCCCGACGCGGGACCCCAAACTGGATGCCCGCGAGGCCACGAACACCGCGGAACTTGAGCGGCTCCTCGGCGCCGTGCCTGAGACGATGCTGCTCGGCCGCACGGGCACCATTGGGGGAGCCGGCAGCGCCGGGGGATTCAACAGCTCGGTACGCGCCGCAGACGCGGGACCGTACACCGTGACGGTCGCCTGCGTGGGCGCTCCGGACGCGCAGCTGTTCCTCAGGCAGGACGGCAGGAACGGCGGCGCCCACCTCGAGCTCACCTTCGACTGTGAGGCCGCCACGCAGCAGACTGTGGAACTCGAAGCGGGGCCGGTGGAGGCGGGCGTCATGAGGTACAACGGTGGAGGCTCCCGCCCCGGGAACGGGGCCGTGGCGGGCTTCAGGATCGTCCCCGCCGGCCCCGGACACTAGGGCGCCAGCCAAGGCCGCCGCGGCGGAGCCAGGGCATATGGCCTTTAGTCTGGGGCGGGCCTAAAGTCAGGATATGCCCATCGTGCCGGCAACGACGGTGCCGCGACAGCGCGCCGCGGCAGCCGGCGTCGTGCTCTCAGCAGTGCTCCTTCTCGGGGCCGCCCTCTCCGGCTGCGAATACGAATACAGCGGCGACCACTGGGACGATGCAACACCCTCCGCGTCGCCTCCTCCGTCCACGAGCGCGGCACTGCCGCAGGATCCCCGGACCAACCAGCCCGTGTCCGGAGATGCGCTGGATGACTGGGTGGACGAGGTCCTGCCCGAGGCCCAGGGCCAGGTTTTCCATAAGGGCTTCGGCACAGTAGATGCCGCCGTCACACGAAGCGAGACCACCACCCAATTGCCGGGGGGCAACTACGCCCTGACCCTGGCCTGCCGGAGCACGGACCGGGTGTCATTCACGGTCCGCAACGGCGAGGCGGCGCTGGTGGACCTGAGCCTGCGCTGCGGCACGTCAAGGGTGAGCGTGGTCCATCTGTCCGCGGACGCGGTGCTGACCGTCGAGGTGATGGGGCGGGCTGCAGCAAACTTCGCGTACCGCGTGGTCCGGCTTTGAGGGCGGCGGTCAGCCGGCGCTGGGCCGCGCGGCGCTTCAGGGCGGCGGTCAGGCCGTGCAGCCCTCCGGGCAGCGCAGGGTTTCCGGGCTCGCGGCGCATCCGGCGCAGTAGAGCGTAAGCGTGCGGCAGCTCGGGTTGGAGCAGTTTTCAAACTTGCTGGTGGGCGCCGCACACCGGACACAGGCACCGATGGTTTTGGCGTCCTCACTGAATTCGAGGTGCATCCGCTTGTCGAACACGTACAGCGAGCCCTCCCACAGGCCCTGGTCCTTGAAAGCCTCTCCGTAACGGACGATGCCGCCGTCGAGCTGGTAGACCTCTTTGAATCCACGGTTCACCATGAGGCTGGAGAGCACCTCGCAACGGATACCGCCGGTGCAGTACGTGACGACCGGTTTGTCCTTGAGCGAATCGTATTTACCGGAGTCGAGCTCCTTGATGAAGTCGTGCGTGGTGGCGACGTCGGGGACGATTGAGTCCTTGAACTTGCCGATCCGGGCCTCGAAGCCGTTGCGTCCGTCGAAGAACACCACTTCGTCGCCCGATTCTTTCCCGGCCTCCACCAGCCGGTGGAGGTCCTCGGGCTTGAGGTGTTTTCCGCCGCCAACGACGCCGCTTTCGTCCACTTTCAGTTCACCCGGAGCACCGAAGGACACGATTTCGTCCCGCACCTTCACGCTCAGCCTGGGGAAGTCTTCCGCGCCGCCGTCGGACCACTTCACGTCAATGCCGTGGAAGCCCTTGTATTCGCGCGTCGTCTTGACGTACTGCTTGACGGCGTTCAGCTCTCCCCCGACGGTGGCGTTGATGCCGTCCTTGGAGATGATGATACGGCCGGTCAGCCCGAGTTTTTCGCAAAGCGCGCGCTGCCAGAGCCTGACGGCCTCGGGGTCCGCAAGCGGGGTAAAGCCGTAAAAGAGCACAATCCTGTTTAAAGCCACGTTTTAAGGGTACTTGGTGGGTCGGAGAGCGGGCACCGGCGCCCGCGGGCGGCCCGGGCACCGGCGCCCGGGCGGGGTGGGCCGGCCGGGGTGGGCCGGCCGGGGTTCGGGCGCCGCCCGGGCTCGGGCGAGAATCACAATTGGATAAGCAACCACTGTTCCCCGACCCGGCCACTGTTGCTCGCGGCGACGCTGGAATACGCTCATCACATGAGTCTTGACGCCATGGTTGAAGACACCACCCACCTGCTGGAAGTCTGGGTGGCCGGTTGGGCCGGCTGCCGGGGTTATGAGACGCGCAGGGAGGGCCGTTTTCCTGCGGCGCTGCGTGCGGATACCACCCGTGAATGGGAATTTTTCGCCTTTGATCCTACCGATTCCGAGTTCGCGGACCTGGCGGCGAAGACGGCTGAAGTGCCGGCCAGGATCCTCACGATCCTGACAAATGATGTCGCCCGGTACATCTCCCTGGCGCCAAAGCACGGGCTCAATGTCACATCCGCCTCCCAGACCATGATGATCGTGGACATGGAAACCCAGGACTCGGAGGATCCCTGGCTTTCCGACGACGATCTGAAGCTGGATACGTCGAAAGACAACGGCGTCCACCATGCAGTCGTGCACGCGGGCGAGAAAATCGCCGCGAGCGGGCAGGTCTTCGTGGTGGGCCACACAGCGATCTTCGACAAAATCGTCACGGACTCCGCATACCAGCGCCGCGGGTTGGGCAGCTTCATCATGAAGGCACTCGCTGCCACGGCTTTCGAGCACGACGTCGACTCGGGGCTGCTGCTTGCCTCACTGGACGGCCAGAAACTGTACTCGCACCTGGGCTGGCGTACGGTGTGCCACGTCCTGATGCTCTCGGCCTCGAATGAAGGCGCGGATCTGTCGGTCAGCTGATCCGCCGTTGGTGCCGTCTGCCCGGACGATTTGAGCCTGGGTGGAACAATGAATGAGTGAACCCGCATGAATCCCTGATTCCGTTGCTGGGCCGCGGCCCGGACCCGGAACAGCTTCGTCATGTGCGCACCATCCCCGCGCGCCAGGCCGTCCATGCCCCGTGGCCGGACTGGGCCCACCCGGACCTGGTGAACGCCTATGGGTCTTTGGGCATCCACGAGCCCTACCGCCACCAGATCCAGGCCGCCGAGCTAGCCCACGCCGGGGAGCACGTCGTCATCGCCACAGGCACCGCTTCCGGGAAATCACTGGCCTACCAGCTGCCTGCACTCGATGCGATCCACCGCTCCGAACTCCGGGTCCTGGCCGATCCGGGCAAAATCCACGACGACGGCGCCGTGACCCTCTACCTGTCCCCCACCAAAGCCTTGGCCGCGGACCAGCTGGCCGCGATCCGGGCGCTGAAGCTCCCCACCGTCCGGGCCGAAACGTACGACGGCGACACCGACCCGGCATCCCGTCGCTGGATCCGGGACCACGCCAACTTCATCCTCGCCAACCCGGACATGCTGCACTTCGGGATCCTGCCCAACCACGCCTGGTGGGCCCGGTTCTTCCGCCGGCTGCGCTACGTGATCGTGGACGAGGCCCACAGCTACCGCGGCGTCTTCGGATCCCATGTGGCAAACCTCATGCGCCGGCTGCGCCGTATCTGCGCCTACTACAGCCCCGACGGCTCCGGCCCCGTGTTCATCGCGGCGTCCGCGACCGCGTCCGAACCCGGGACATCGTTCGGCCGGCTCATCGGGGCCCCCGTCCGGGCTGTATCCGAGGACTGCTCGCCGCACGGCTCCACCACGGTCGCGTTCTGGGAGCCGGCCCTGACCGAGCTCCGCGGCGAGAACGGTGCCAAGGAGCGTCGGACCGCCGTCGCCGAGACCGCGGACCTGCTGGCCAACCTGGTGTCCTCCCGGATCAGGACCATCGCCTTCATCAAATCCCGGCGAGGTGCGGAAACGATTGCCTCCATCACAAAGCGCCTCCTCGACGAGGTGGATCCAAGCCTCCCGCAACGGGTGGCTGCCTACCGCTCGGGCTACCTGCCGGAGGAACGACGGGCCTTGGAAAAGTCCCTGCGCTCGGGGGAGCTGCTGGGCGTTTCCAGCACCTCCGCCCTCGAGCTGGGCATCGACATTTCCGGGCTCGACGCCGTGCTCGTGGCCGGCTGGCCGGGCACCCGTGCGTCGCTGTTCCAACAAATCGGACGCGCGGGCCGGGCCGGACAGGATGCGATCGCCGCCTTCGTGGCGAGCGACGACCCCCTCGACACCTACCTGGTGAACCACCCCGAGGCGATTTTCGATGTCTCGGTGGAAGCCACGGTCTTCGATCCTTCCAACCCCTACGTCCTGGGACCGCACCTGTGCGCCGCCGCCGCCGAACTGCCCCTGGGGTACGCCGAACTGGCGCTCTTCGGCGGAACGGCCGAGAAACTGCTCGACCGGCTGGTGGGACAGGGCTATCTCCGCAAGCGGCCGGCCGGATGGTTCTGGACCCACCCGCAGAGCGCCGCGGCGATGGTGAACCTGCGCGCTGACGGCGGCGGGCCGGTAAGCATCGTGGATGCCGACACCGGCTCCCTCCTCGGCACCATGGATTCCCCGCAGACGCACTACCAGGCCCACACAGGTGCCGTCTACGTCCATCAGGGTGAGAGCTACGTCGTGGAGGATTTGAACGAGGACGACCACTGCGTGATGGTCCGCCGGGCCAACCCGGACTACTACACGACGGCCCGGGACGTGACCCAAATCGAGGTGCTTGAAACCCAGCGCACCACGCAGTGGGGTGACGTGGCCGTGCATTTCGGGGACGTGAAAGTAACGACCCAGGTGGTCTCCTTCCAGCGCAAGGCACTGATTTCGAACGAGATTCTGGGGGAAGAGCCGCTGGAACTGGGCGCCCGGGACCTGTTCACGAAGGCCGTCTGGTTTGTCGTCGACAACCGATCGCTGACCGCTGCCGGGCTCATCGAAGCTCAATTCCCCGGGGCCCTCCACGCCGCCGAACACGCAGCCATCGGCCTCCTGCCACTGGTGGCCTCAAGCGACCGGTGGGACATCGGCGGCGTGTCCACAGCCATCCACGCCGACACCGGCGTGCCCACCATCTTCGTGTACGACGGCCATCCCGGCGGCGCCGGCTTCGCCGAACGCGGCTACGACAAAGCCAGGGTGTGGCTCGCCGCCACACGCGACGCCATCAAGGCCTGTGAATGCGAGTCCGGCTGTCCTTCCTGCGTTCAGTCGCCCAAGTGCGGCAACAAGAACAACCCCTTGGACAAGGACGCGGCCGTCATCCTGATCGATGTGCTGCTGAACGGTTCGACTGATCGGATGCATTCCGGACATCTCCACGAGTCGGCGGCGGACCAGGGAGCTCCTGCCGGGGCGGCGGACCAGGGAGCTCCTGCCGGGGCGGCGGCCGACGAAGGGGTTCCGACCGCTGGCGAGGCTGCTCGGACCGGCACCTCCGCGCGTCCGCTCCGGGCCTGACTCGACCACGGAACCGGCCCGTGGCCTGGTGTGCCTGCACTACCGGGAGGGCTTTCAGGAGCCGCGGTCAGGGCGCGGGGCCGTTGTCCGGTCCAGGCGGCGGTCCGGCTCTGGCCAACCCGCTCGCCGCCCCCAGAATTGATCTTGCGCTGAGCTCGATGCGGACTTGCACGGCCTCGCCGGCGCCCTCCAAACAGCTAAGGACTCTGGCATTGTTCCGGAGGGCTACATCCCGGGCGACGGCGCACGGATCGCCCGCGGTGACTCCCCGGACCGCATCCGCTGCCGCGAGCGCCGCGAGATCAGCCGCGGCTGCAGCCCTCGAGGCCGCCACGGCTGCCTGCGCCAGGAGCAGCATCAAGGCCGTCGCCATGATGACGACGAGCCCCAGACCCAGTGCCAACACGGTCCCCGACCCGCGCTCTCCCTGGACCGGCCCATGCTGGTGCAAGTACCGCGGTCCGTGCGGGCGGGCACCCCGGGTCACGTTGACTCGCTCCGCCGCACGGCCTGGCAGCGCGCGGCCTCGAACACCAAGGTCGCACCAGCGGCTTCGGGAGCTTCCCCGCGGGCCCACGCACGCGCCGTGAGTGCCCACGGAATGAGCGCGCCGATAGCACCAGGGACCCGGCCGGAGACCGTGACGCTGAGCCACTCGCCGTCGGAGGCAACGGCCGACTCCGCGAAGTCTCCGGCGAGCCGGTGGACTATCCCGGCGACTTCAACACCATCCGCTCCTCGCGCCAGTGCCCTGGCGCCTCCGCGGGCGGCTTCCTCGAGGCGGAGCTGTGCCACCCCGGCGGCGGAGCCTGCCAGCAGCAGGGCCAGCAGCAGCATGACCGCGGGCAGCGCCACCGCGAACTCAGCAGTGACGGCACCGCGGCATGACGCGCGGCGCGTGCACAACCGTCCAGGGAGGTGCTCCTCAGCGGGTGGAGGGGGCGCGTCCCGCGAGCCCTGCCATCCGGACGGCTGGTCCCAGCCCTGTCCGCGTCCGCCGCTGGCTCCGGCAGACCGTTCCATGGCGGCACTGCATCCGCGAAAATCCGCAGTGGGGCGGAATGCCCCGGGCCGGGCACTTCCGCAAGCCTGCCACCCGCAGCTCATGGCAGGGCGAGTGCCGTACGGATCAGGTTCAGCAGGAACCCGCGGACCTCATCGCTGCGCATGATGAAAACGAGGGCACCCGCGAACCCAACAGCAGCGAGCGTGGCGATCGCGTATTCTGCCGTTGCCATCCCGGTCTCGGAGCCCGCCCTCCTTGCCCGGAACCGTCGGCGGGGACGGATATGGATGGGGTACACCAGCACCGGGCGGGTCGGCCAGGGCGTCTCCTGACGGGCACCCGGATAGATTTCGTACACTTCCGCACTCCGTGGGTCAGTAGGAGCCTGACGGGTTTCAATGCTGCGATGGATGGACATGGGCATTCCTCTCAGAAGACTCCGGCACGATCACCGGCTTCTCCCAATCTCGCGGCCACAGCCCACTCCGGTAAGGGTTCATTGCCTCCAAGTGGAAAACTCCCCTCGGGCGCGAAGTTGTGGAGGAGGAGTCGGCCAGCCGTCCGCACTGGAGCATTGGCCCGGGATCTGGACACAGATTCGAAGACATGCCTGCCCGCGAGGCAGAGCCCCTGCACCGCGATTCGATCACACCCCGCGGCCCGCCCTGGCAGCGAACTACGTCTTCAGCGTCGGGTTCTCGGCGCGCAGGTTGGCGGTCGTCCTGGTCCGGACGGGGCCCCTGTCAGCCCGCGCGGCCCGGTCCCCGACCGCATCGTTCCGGTAGAGCCATGGATCGCCGCTGGACTTCCACGCCGTCAGATCTCCCGTGGCGTCACCAGTAAGGTCATTCAGCCATCTCGAAGGATCCAGGGTAGGCGGCGGAAGGGATCCGGGTATCGGTGACGGGGCTGCGGAGCGGCTGTTGATGATCACGTCGTCGACGTAAATGTCGCCCATCTGCTGGTCATGTTCGGACCCGAGCTGCACCTTGTCCGCCGTGGTCGCGATGATATTGACGGCGTCGTTGGCATAGATCGACTTCCCGTCCCACCAGATCTGCACGCCGGTTGACGGACCGCCGGGGACAACGTGCATCACCAAATGGTGCCAGGTGCCCAGTCCTACGTTCGCCACCAGCGGTGCATAGACGTAACCCGTTGGGGACGAGACGCGGAGAACGAGATCGCGGGTGACGTTTTGCCGGAGGACATCGATTATCCGCGTGCCTCCGGAGAAGATGCGGAAGTAGGGGACGTTGTTCCCTGCGATGCCTTCGGCGGCGATATTGAACCAGCCGTCCGCATAAACCTCCGTCGCCCCGGCCGCCAGGCCAACCGACATTTTCGCGATGGAGCCCACGTCGGTGGTGGCGTGCAGGAATGCCGCGCACGCGTGGGAGTGCGACGGCCCCAGGGAGACATCGGCGGTTCCGGTCCCTGCGGTGAAGACTTGGAAGCCCGAGAGGGAGCCCGATTCGAAGCTGCTCGCGACTGCCGTCGCACCCGGATAGGGATCCACTGGCGCCGCAGCGCTGCTCTCGCAGGCCAACGCCGCAGCCGACGCGGTGCCGGAAGTTGACACCGTGAGACCGCGAAGCGCCAGCGCAAGGATGCCAGCGAGGCAAACTCCAAACACCCGGTTCATCGATCGGTCCTCCAACATCGGCGTTGCATGAGAGAAACCCGCGTCTTAGGCCAGTTCTAGTCCAGGACGCCACCGCCGAGTTGCGACTCTGTAGTGGCTCCGGGCTGCCAAACCGCGGCCCCAAACGAAATTGCTCCAACGGCGATGATGCCTACGGGCACAATAACCCCAACCAGCTTGAGTAAACCTTGGGATGCGCCGCACGCTTCAGTCGGCGCTTTCGCCCCCGGGGCAGCCGGATCACGCTGGCAGCATGGCCAGCAATACGGGCACGACGCCGAGGCAGACGAAGGCCGGCAGGGAACACAGGCCTAACGGCACCACAAGCTTCACGCCCAGGGCCGCCGCCTGTTTTTCGGCGCCTCTGAACCGTTCTCGCCGGATCCTGGCCGCCTGCGCGTACAGGATCGCGGCCGATGGTGCGCCCGTGAGGGCGGCGAATGACAGGGCATCCCGGAGGGCCAGGATCTGCGGCGGCCGGACTTCGGAACTGCGCCACGCGGTGTCCCAGTCCGCGCCGATGGCGAGTGCGGACACGACAGGCCGAAGTTGACGGCCGAGCTCGGGTGAGGCCTGAGCGGCTACGAGCTCCAAGGATCGCCCCAGCCCGGCCCCCGCGTCCAGCATGGCGCCGATCAATTCCAGCATCATGGCGGTGTCCCGAAGTCCGGGCAACCTGCCCCGGCCGTGCAGTGCAGAGCCCTCCCCTGCCGGGTGCAGGCCGGCCCGGCCCATCCCGGCGGGGACTGTCCGTCCGAGTCTTTGGCGCGCCCGGACGCGATCGGCGAGCGCCAGGGCGGCCGCGCCGCCGAGGCTGGCTGCGACCATTATGCCCCCCAGCTCCGGGGTCACGGCGGCGCCCCTGCTGCCGCCCGAACCAGCCGTGAGGACCAGATACGCCCGGCTGTGGTCAGGATCAGACCCGCCGCAAGCGCAGCGACTCCGAACGGAGTCCCCAGTAGGATCTTCATCGGATCAATGCCCAACAGCAGGCCCAGGCCCAATCCGAACAGCGGCAGCCATGTCAGCAAACGGACCGTGGCCCTGGGGCCGGCCAGAGCGGTCTGCCGGACGGCCTCGGCGTCGTCGTCGGATTCAAGCTGCGCGGCGAAGCGCGTCAGCACGTCTGCGAGGGGGCAGCCACTGGCCTCGGCAATGTCGAAACACGCGGCGAGCTCGCCCCACACTCTCTGTTCGTGGGCTCCCGCGCCCCTGCCCGCGCTCTTCCCCCGGTCCCTGCCGGTGCCGACTGCCAGCGCCGCCCCGCGGATAGCACCGCCCGCCGGCAATCCCCCCAGGGTTGCCGCCCGGACGGCCGCGAGCATGATGCGGGACTCCGGGGCCAGCGACGGGCCGCCCCCGTGCCCGCGTCCGGGCCCCTGCCGCTGTCCCCGTCCCGTGCGGGTCCCGGCGTCATCATCCCAGGCGTGGCCTTGCGAGGCACCGCCGGCGTACAACACCCACAACTCATCCCACAGCCTGGCGGTGGTGCGTCCTCCTTTCAGCAGAGCAGCGATTTGCTGGACCACCTCCGTCATCGGGACAGTCCCCGGGTCAGCCGCGCCTCCGGCTGGCCGGCCGAACCGGACGGCACTGAGCACCCTCCGGGCGGCGTGCGGCGCAGGGACCGGCGAGCTCCGCGCATGAGGGCCAGGGAGTGCCTTGCGGGCCCGGCCAGCGGCGGCGCCTGACGGCAGGAGCGCCAGGCACACAGCGAGCGCCAGCAGGACGATGACCCCGGCCGTCACCGCGGCGGCCGGGCCGGGCCGTCACCGCCCGTTGGGGACGGCCGGGAGAAATCGGAGGGCTGGGTGCCTGCCGCGGACGTTCCGTCCGGACACGAGGGATCGATGCCGAGCCGGGCCGCCAACTGCGGCCACGCCGGCCCGAAGCCGACGCCACCATCGACGACGGACAGCGCAGCGGTGACGCCCAGGCCCGTATCGCCGTCCTCCATGACGCCGACGCTCGCGACTTCCCGCCCGGGACCGGTGCGGGCCAGGTGCACGACGGCGTCGAGGGCGCTGGCCGCCTGCAGGCGCACGGCATCCACGCCCATTCCCGCGAGCGCGCCGAGGGCGGTCAGCCGGGCGGGCACGGCGGCCGCGGCATTGGCGTGGATCGTTCCCCCTCCTCCGGTGTGGCCGGTATTCATTGCGGACAGGAGCTCCCGGACTTCCGCTCCCCGGCATTCGCCCATCAGGAGGCGATCGGGCCGCATCCGAAGAGCCTGACGCACCAGTTCGCCGAGGTCCACTGCACCGCCGCCCTCGAGGTTCCCGTGCCGGGACTCAAGCGAGACGACGTGGGGGTGGGCGGGGTTCAATTCCGCCGCGTCCTCGATCAGGACCAGCCTTTCCCCCGGGTGGCACAACCCCAGCAGCGTGGACAGGAGTGTCGTCTTCCCCGAGCCGGTGGCCCCGCTGATCAGGAAATTCAGCCGGCGTTCCACGATTTGCTCGAGCACGGCCTGGACAAGGGGCCCGAACATCCCGGCCCGCCGCAGCTCGTCCAGGGAGAAGACGCTCGGCCGCCGGATGCGGATGCTCAGCAGCGTCCCGGCCGTGGAAATCGGCGGCAGCACTGCGTGCACCCGGTAACCGCCGTCGAGCCTGACGTCGACGCAGGGGGAACCATCATCCAGGCGGCGGCCGCCCGCTGTCACCAGCCGCACCGCGAGGGCGCGGATCTGCGGCTCCCCCGAAAAGGCAACCGGAGCCCGTTCCGCCCCGTGGCCTCGGTCCAGCCAGACGGACTCCGGACCGTTGACGAAGATGTCCGTTACCGCAGGGTCGCGCGCGAGCCTCTGCAGGGGTCCCAGTCCGTTCAGCTCCGCGCTGATGGTCTCGACGGCGGCCAGGGCACCGGCGGTGCCCAGCAGTCTCCCGCTGGCCTGGACCGCGGCGGCAACCCGTGATGGAGTCACCGGCCCCTCGTCGGCCATGACGGACTCCCGTACGGACTCCAGCAGCCCCGCGTCCACCGAATCCGGTGCCCGGAAGCCCCGGGAACGCGGGGTGCCGGGGTCCCGGTCCGGAGGCCCAAGCGCGGAATGTGTGCTCATCACAGATCTTCCTCGCCCAGGTCCAGGAGCCTGGCGGCGAACCGCCGGACACTGCGCTGCCGCCCGGTTTCCAGAAGCCGTCCGAGTTCCGTTGCGGCGGGGACGCCCCTGATTTCCGGCATGATCCCGAGCAGGGGCAGCCCGACGGATTCAGCGATCCGGGGCGCGTCCAGGGTGCCCGCTGGCCTCCCCCGGACCACGAGGCCGGTTTCGACGGCAGGAAGCTCGTTCAGCAGCAGGGCCGATGCGACTGCCGCGCGCAGCTGTGCGGGTGCGACGATGATGATCCGGTCGCATTCCCACGCGAAGGTCCGCAATGCCTCGCGCCCGATGTCCAGGACCACCAGCTCGCAACCGCGGCGGGCGGCGTCGAGAACACCGGCCGCGGTGGCGGCGCTGGCCCCGGGGGCCCGGTTCCGGCTGCCCGGCCAGGACAGGAAGGAGAATCCGCCGGCCATCGGCAGCGCCTCGGTGAGCTGGACGGGGTCGATGCTCCCGCTCACATCGGCGAGATCGGGCCAGCGCAGCCCGGGGTAATCCTCGGCGGCCAAGGCCAGTTCCAGCCCGCCGCCGGAGGGATCGCCATCGATCAGGAGGACCTTCGCGCCGAGCCCGGCGGCCGCCTGGGCGATCCAGATGGCCGCCGTCGTGGCTCCTGCGCCGCCGCAGCCACCGGTGATGCCCAGGACGAGGCCGACTGCTTCGGGCGCGCGGGACCGGCTGAGGTATTCCGCCAGCCAGGACCCGGCGTCGGGCAGCACTGCCACCAGGTCCGCACCGATGGCGGCGGCCAGGTGCCACAGGCTGTCCCCGTCCCCGGTCAGGCCGACCAGTACAACCGGGCGCCCCCTGCGCATCGGCAGCTCCCGGATGTCGCTTCCCACCAGCACGGCCTCGGCCGGGTCCCAGAACGGTGCGGCCTCTCCGACGTCCTGGACCGCCCGCAGGTGGCCCCCGGCCGCGGCGACGATACGTTCCACCTCGGCACGGAGGAGGTCGATCCCGGTGACCAGCAGCGTCTCCCCGGATGCAGCGGGGATCCACGCCCCGGCGTCCCGTGGCGGCCTTGGCCCCGAACCCTGTCCCTGGTGCCTGCTCATGGTGCCACTATGCAGCCGCACGGATCGCGGGGGAACCGCCGTCGTGCCCTATGTGGACAAGCCGCGGAAGTTCGACGCGGCACCCGCCACGCCCAACTGCAAGGCAGAATTGACCCTATGTACCTGCTGCTCGCCGCCCACGCTGACGGGGCAGCCCTCCAGGAGCTCACGATGGACGGCTCCCCGAACCCGGCCAAACCGGAACCGCGCATCATCAGCCCGGGCGGGCTGGCCGGCGTCGTGCGCGAACTCGAAAAACAGCGCCCGCGCTGGATCTGGCACCGCACCCAGGACTGGTATCCCGCGCTGCTCGGCGCCGGCGTGGAGCTTGAACGCTGCTACGACCTCACTCTTTGCGGGGCTATCCTGGCCCATTCGGAGTTCACGGCCCATACCGCGTATGCCATGAACGCGGAAAAGCTGACCCAGGACGATGACCTGCAGCCCCTGCCCCGTGCCCTGCAGCCCCCGCCTCCGCCGGCGGATCAGGGCGCACTGTTCGACGATCCGGGCCTCCGCGCCGCGCCCCGTCATTCGCCCGAAGACCTCCGTGCCGAATACGCGGCCCAGCAGGAAGCGCTGAAGCTCGCCGGCGCCGCCGGAACCGGCGCGGGCGGCGCCGGACTCCTCGGCGACAATCGCCGGCAGCGCCTGCAGCTCCTGCTGGCAGCCGAATCAGCCGGCGCCATGATTGCCGCCGAGATGCAGCACACCGGAGTGCCGTGGCAGGAGGAACTGCACGAACGGATCCTGGCGGACTACCTCGGCCCGCGCCCGCAACCCGGCCACCGTCCCGCCAAGCTTGAGGCGCTCACCACGGAGCTGCGCCGGCTGCTGAATTCCCCGTCGCTGAACCCCGACTCCCAGCAGGAGCTCATGCGCGCCCTGCACCGGAATGGCATCGAGGTCAAGACCACCCGGCAATGGGAATTGAAGGAAGCGACCCACCCCGCGATCGAGCCGCTCCTGGCCTACAAGAAACTCGCCCGGTTGCACGCTGCCAACGGCTGGGCATGGCTGGATGCCTGGGTCAAGAACGGCCGGTTCCAGCCGGAGTACGTCGTGGGCGGGGTGGTTTCGGGCCGTTGGGCCTCCCGCGGAGGCGGGGCTCTCCAGATCCCGCGCCAGATCCGCGGCGCCGTCCATGCTGACCCTGGGTACAAGCTGATCGTCGCGGACGCCTCCCAGCTGGAGCCGCGGGTGCTGGTGGCCCTGGCCCAGGATTCCAAAATGGCGGAGGCCGCCCGGGACAAGGACCTCTATGCCGGCATCGCTGCGCAGGGTTTCGGCGGCGACCGGGCCAAGGCCAAGGTGGCGCTGCTCGGGGCGATCTACGGTGCGACCACCGGCGAGTCCGGCCGGCTGATGCCGCAGCTGACGCGCACCTACCCGCGGGCCGTCGGATTCGTCGAAGAGGCGGCCCGCGAGGGCGAAGCCGGCAAGACGGTCACCTCACGCCTGGGCCGCAGCAGCCCTCCGCCGTCGGAGCGCTGGCTGCAGAGCCAGCACTCCACCACCGCGGAAGAGCAGCGCAGGGCCGATTCGGCGGCCCGCTCCCGCGGCAGGTTCACCCGGAACTTCGTGGTGCAGGGCTCCGCCGCCGACTGGGCCGCCTGCTGGCTCGCGGAACTGCGACGGCGGCTGCGCGCCATGGGCTCCGCCGGCGTCCCGGGCGGGGAACTCGTGTTCTTCCTGCATGACGAAGTGATGGTCCACTGCCCGGAGGGGGCCGTGGAGGAGTGCATCCGTGCCATTGAGGACGCTGCGAATGCCGCCAAAGAGCTGCTGTTCGGCAGGATCCCGGTGGAGTTTCCCGTGAGCCTGGCCGTCGTGGACTCCTATGACAAGGCCAAATAGGCGGGCACAGTCACCCGCTGTAACGTACCCGTCGGTAGCGTTGTGCACTGTCCGTCCCCCCGGTTAGTCTCGAATGGCCGGTAAGAAATCCCATCGTTACTGCCGGTCATTTGCAACGACGCAAGGAAATTGGGGAGGCAACGGTTTGGCTGGCATTTTTGAAATCGCTGAAGCGGGAGAGAAAGCTTATTTCTTCAGGCTTACGGCGGCAGACGGGACGGTAGTGGCCGTTTCGCCGCTGTTCAAGACCATCAAGGGCGCGGCGGCCGGCATCACGGCCGTGCGCGAGAATGCCGCGACGGGCCTGGTTGTGGACCGTTCCGGCCACAGCAGGTAACGCCAGCCCGGCGCCGCACCCGCGTTCCCCGGCAACAGCACAGCTGGGCGTCCGGCTACCTGACCGACCGCAGGCCCGTGACCGACAGGCCCGTGACCGACAGGCCCGCTACAGGGACGCCCGGCTTAGGCATCGACCCCGAAGAGCCGCTTGCGGTCCCACGGAACCGCCCAGCCCAGCTGCTCAAAGAGCTGGTTCAGGATCATCCCGGTAAAGCCCCACACCACGACGCCGTTGACGGTGAAGGCGGGGCTTTGGAATGTCTGGCCGGCACGGTTCACTGTGGCCATGACCCGATTGTCCGGATCCAGCAGGTCCCGCACCGGGACGCGGAAGACCTGGGCCGATTCACCGTAATCAACCACGCGGACGGGTGACTGGGCGGCCCACCAGGCCAGGACGGGGGTGACGAGGAAGTTCCCGCGGGGCAGGGCAAGCTCCGGCATGACGCCGAGCACGTCCACGCCGGCGGGGTCGAGCCCGGTCTCCTCTTCCGCCTCGCGCAGGGCCGCCCCGATCACGGATTCGCCCGGATCGATGCCGCCGCCAGGGAAGGCGACCTGTCCGGGGTGGTCGTCCAGGGTCTGGGCGCGCTGTAACAGGAGGACGTCAAGATCCGCGGGGGCCAGGAGCTTGACGGAAGTCGCCGGGACGTTATCCAGCGCACCGAACAGCATCAGGACGGCAGCACGGCGGACGCGTTCACCGGGCGCGACGACGAGCTCGCGCCAGCGCGGATCAGGCGGGGGTGCCGTGCCCCCCGCCACGGCGGCAACGAGGTCGATCAGTTCCTGGCGGACGGTCATCGAGGCTTCCTCTGCGATTCCATCCGGATCTCGGCGGCCCGGTGGGTTTCCGCCATGAGCTTCGCCAGCAGTTCTTCCTGGCCCGGGGCCAGTTCATATTTCAGCAGCTTCTTGGCCTTCTGCGGATCCGTTTCCCCGGCCCCGTAGCTCGGGCACCAGTTCGCCACCGCGCAGGCGCCGCATGCCGGTTTGCGCGAGTGGCAGACCCGCCGGCCGTGGAACACCACGCGGTGCGAGAGCATGGTCCAGTCCCTCGGCTCGAACAACCCGGCGACGTCGGACTCGATCCGCACCGGATCATCCGATTCCGTCCACCCGAAGCGCCTGGCCAGACGGCCGAAATGTGTGTCCACCGTGATGCCCGGGATGCCGAACGCGTTGCCCAGCACAACGTTCGCCGTCTTCCGCCCGACGCCGGGCAACGTCACCAGGTCCTGCAGCCGGCCGGGCACCACGCCGTCGTACTCGTCAACGAGCCTGGTGCACAGCGCCAGCAGGTTTCTGGCCTTGGCGCGGAAGAAGCCGGTGGGCTTGATGATGGCTTCGAGCTCGGCCGGGTCCGCCTCGGCCATGCTCCGCGCGTCCGGATACCGGGCAAAGAGCAGGGGCGTGATCTGGTTGACCAGCACGTCCGTGGTCTGGGCCGAGAGCACCGTGGCCACCACGAGCTCGAACGGGCTGCGGAAATCCAGCTCCGCGTGCGCGTACGGATACTGCTCCGCGAGGGCCTTGTTGATTCTGCGGGCCCGACGCTTGAGCGCCAGCAGGGATTCCCCTGAGGTCCGCGGGCTGCCGGGCTGGGCGCTCCCGGTTTCGCTGGCCACCCGGGCTCCGGCTAACCGCGTTCGATGTTGCTGAGGTCGCGCAGCAGGCCCACCCGGCCGTCGGTGTGCTGGACCAGGAACTCGTTGCCGCGGTCCTCAAGGGCCAACACCCAGCCGCCGGGTTCAATGACGAACGCCGGGGCCCCGGTGTGCTCGTCAACGGCGGTGCGGGGCTGCGCGACGGCGAACCAGAACGCCTCGTGCACGGGCTGGACGTCGTCTTCCATGGGCCGGCTGGCCGGATCGACGGTTGCACCGATCCGCTCCTGCGGGCGGACCTGGGGGTTGACCGTGGTCGGGGCACTCGTGGAGGCAACCGGCACTTCGGCGGCCTGGGTTTCTTCCGCCGCGGCCGGAACCGTCGGCGCAGAATCGGCAGGAGCGACGACGCCGGCAGCCCGGGTCTGTTCTGCGGCAGACGGGGCCGGCGTCACAGCCGGAACGGCAGACGGGGCCGGCGTCACAGCCGGAACGGCAGACGGGGCCGGGGCCGGCGTCACAGCCGCCGGCACTACGCCGGAGACTTGGGTTTCCGGGGCGCTGGAGGCAGGCGGCGCAGCACTCGCGCGCGCTGCTGGCACGACCGGGGCCGACGGGGCGGCGGGCGCAGCGGCCGGTGCGGCGGCCGGTCCGGCGCCGGGGGCGGTCGGAACAGCCTCGCCTGCTGCCGCACCGAAGGTCTCATAACTGTGCGGGGCCGCTGACCGGCCCCCCGGCGTCATGCGTTTGGCCCAGCCAGCGACCGGTCCGGCACCGGTTTCCTTGGCGGCCCCGGCCTCCTTGGGCTCCTTCGGCGGCTTCGGGACCTGGGGCTTCCGCACCGGTATGGCTGCCTCACGGGCCACCACATGCGCAGGGGTTTCCCCGCGGCCCAGGAAGTCGCCGGCGAAGTAGGGGATCAGACGCGCCAGCACGGTGGCTGCGAAGAGTCCAAGCGCGCCTATGAGCCCAACCAGCAGGCTCGGCACGAACGCGCCGGCAACGGCAAGGAAGAAGAAAGCGACCGCGAAAGACGCCACGACCGACGCGAACTGGTCGATTGACAAGGACCCAACCCGGATCCGCGTTCCGGGGCTGACCCGGCGTGCCACAAACAAGGCGGACACGATCAGCGGCAGCACGATCCCCAGGCCCAGGAAGAAAAGGCTGCCCAGGTTCCAGAGGTTGTACCCGAACGCAAACATCGGAATTAGCGAGGCGACAAAGAGAATCAGCGTGGAGCCGAAAACGGTCAGGTCCCGGATGGTGAAAGGCCCAAGGACGGCCTCGTTCTTGTTCCGGGTCTTCTTGTCCGTCGTGAAGCGGGGCGGGTCCCCGAAGCCTGCCTGCCTGGCTTGGCCCGTGTCGCCCTGATTGCGGGCGGGCGACTGGAGCTGCCCGTTTTCTTGGTCGTTCATTCTGTTCTCCTTAGCATGGCGGCGCCCTGGACAGCGCCGTCTAACGGCAGGCAGAGCGCGGACCGCCAGCGGTCCCGCCTGCCTCCATCGGATGTCACAACTTCATCTCAGCCTAGCCAAGTGCTTGGCCGATCACTAGCTGACAAGCCGCGCGCGGCCGCGGCAAATCACGCTTTCGGCACGCTTCTCATGAACCGCCGCCAGGAAGCGGGCCCCCGCCAGCTCCCAAGGCCCTGCTGTAGCTGGCCGGATCGTTGCGGGTCGAGGCGGAGACGGCGAGATGCCGTGACGCGCCACGCAAAGTACCCCTCGTACGGCAGGACGATCACGGTATCCAGCCCGCCCCGCCAGGCCGCGGCCAGCGCGGGCAGGCTCCGCGGCTCCGGAGACTCAGCCACGCTCTTGCGGCGCCGGACGTAGGCCGCCGGGCTGCATTGCTGTTCCCAGGCGCTGTACGCATCGGCGTCGATGCCGGCCCATCCGTATTCCGCTTGCCAGAACGGTGGAATCAGTGGGTTCAGTGCCTGGCCGGGCTGGGAGGCCCGGGTGCGGGCCGTCCGCCGCCAGATAGGCCCGAAGTAGCAGTCCCGGCACCACTCGGCGCTTAACAAGCACCGCTCGCGGCTGCGTTTGTGACTGGGCACACGTTCCGTCGGACCCAGGTATTAGTGTGTATTGCGGAACAGCTTTTTGCGGACCGCCGCGATCAGCCGCTGCCCGGCGCCGCACCTGCGGCCCGCAGCAGTGGACATCCGGCGATCCCGCGCAGCACGGATCGATGAATGATGAGGTTCACCATGTCCCAGCAGACTCCCGGCACCACCACGCAGGCTTCCGGCACGTCGACTTCCTCGGCCCCGGCTACAACTTCGCCCCGCCCGGGCGATGCGTTCGAAAACCTGGCGCACGAGAACCGCCGGTTCGCACCCTCCCCCGAGTTCGCTGCGAACGCCGTTGTCACCGCCGCTGACTATGCGGAGGCCGACGCCGACCGTCCCGCCTTTTGGGCCAGGCAGGCCCGCGAACTGCTGAGCTGGAGCAAGGACTTCACCCAAACCCTGGACTGGTCCAACCCGCCCTTCGCCAAATGGTTTGTCGGCGGTGAAATCAACGCCGCGTACAACGCCCTGGACCGCCACGTGGAGAACGGCCACGGGGACCGGGTCGCCATCTACTTCGAGGGCGAACCGGGCGACACCCGCACGTACACCTATGCGCAGCTCACCGAGGAGGTCAAGAAGGCCGCCAACGCCTTCGAGTCGCTCGGCGTCGCCAAGGGCGACCGGGTGGCCGTGTACCTGCCCATGATTCCCGAGGCCGTCATCACTTTGCTGGCCTGTGCCCGGATCGGCGCCATCCACTCGGTGGTTTTCGGCGGCTTCTCCGCCGAGGCGCTGCGCTCCCGGATTGACGACGCCGAGGCCAAACTCGTCGTCACCGCCGACGGCACCTACCGCCGCGGCAAGCCCAGCGCCCTGAAGACGGCCGTCGACGAGGCCCTGGCGCACGAGGGAGATGGTGACGGGCACACCGTCCAGAACGTCGTCGTGGTCAAGCGCAACGGCCAGGACGTCGACTGGCACGAGGGCCGCGACCACTGGTGGTCGGACACTGTGGACCGCGCCTCCGCCGAGCACACGGCAGTCGGTCACGACTCCGAGCACCCGCTCTTCATCCTCTACACCTCCGGCACCACGGGCAAGCCCAAGGGCATCCTGCACACCACCGGCGGCTACCTGGCCCAGGGCGCGTACACGCACAAGGCGGTCTTCGACCTCCATCCGGAGACGGACGTGTACTGGTGCACGGCCGACGTCGGCTGGATCACCGGACACTCCTACGTCGCCTACGCTCCGCTCATCAACGGGGCCACCCAGGTCATGTACGAGGGGACGCCGGACTCCCCGCACCAGGGCCGCTGGTGGGAGATCGTGGAGAAGTACAAGGTCTCCATCCTCTACACCGCCCCCACCGCCATCCGCACTTTCATGAAATGGGGCAAGGAGATCCCGGCCAAGTCGGACCTCTCCTCGCTCCGCGTCCTGGGCTCGGTGGGCGAACCCATCAACCCTGAGGCGTGGATGTGGTACCGGGAGGTCATCGGGGCCGACGGCGGCCGGAAGGACACCCCTGCACCGATCGTGGACACCTGGTGGCAAACCGAAACCGGGGCACAGATGATCGCGCCGTTGCCCGGGGTGACGGCCACGAAGCCCGGCTCAGCCCAGGTTCCGCTGCCCGGCATCGCCGTGGACGTGGTCGACGAACTCGGCGAGTCCGTCCCCAACGGATCCGGCGGCTACCTCGTGATCCGCGAGCCGTGGCCCGCCATGCTGCGCGGCATCTGGGGCGACCCGGAGCGGTTCAAGGAGACCTACTGGTCCCGCTTCGAGACCATGTACTTCGCAGGCGACGGCGCGAAGAAGGACGAGGACGGCGACATCTGGCTGCTGGGCCGGGTCGATGACGTGATGAACATTTCCGGCCACCGCCTCTCCACCGCGGAGATCGAATCCGCGCTGGTGTCCCACCCGGCGGTGGCCGAGGCCGCCGTCGTGGGCGCCGCGGACGAGACCACGGGCCAGTCGGTCGTCGCGTTCGTGATCCTGCGCGGTGATGCCGTGGACTCCGGCGACGCAATCATCCAGGAACTCCGCAACCACGTGAGCAAGGAGATCGGGCCGATCGCCAAGCCCAAGACCATCCTCGTGGTGCCGGAACTGCCCAAGACCCGGTCCGGCAAGATTATGCGGCGCCTGCTCAAGGACGTCGCGGAAGGCCGCGAGGTCGGCGACGCCACAACCCTGGCCGACAACACCGTCATGGCCCAGATCGCACACTCGCTCCGGAAGTAGGCACATTGGACAGGGGCAACCCTGAATGAGGCGCCGGCGACGGCGCTGCCCGCGTGCGGGCAGCGCCGTCAGTCGACCGCCCGGCCTTTCCGCGGGTCCATTTAGTCGGCGCCGCGAGTTCAGTGCCGCGAGCCGGCTTCGACGAGGACGGCTTCGAAAGTAGTGGCAGCGGGCGACGTGAACTTGGAGTTCGCCAGGGCGAGCGTGTCGTCAAAGAGCGCCGCCGTCGTCGGGACATCGAAGTGCGGACTCGTGATGACCTCGCGGACCACGCCTGATGCCAGGGAACGGTCCAACTGGATGCGGCTCACCTGGTTGGATACGTTCTGGACTGCCCAGAGGGTGTCGCCCCGGGCGAGGATGCCGTCCACATTGGGCACGGTGAGGGCGCCGCCGGAGCGGTCTGTGAGGGCGATCAACTCACTGGATCCGGTCTTCAGGTTGACGGTGTAGAGGGCGCCCCGCGCCGTGTGGGCGACGATCAGGGTATGCCCGTCCCGCACGGCCGCGATCCCGTTAAGGTTGAACCCCTGTTCAAGCCCTGCGGCTGGGCCTTTCAGGACGAGCGTCTCCGCAGCGCCGGGGTTCCCGTGGTGGTTCACCGGGACGAAGTAGAGTTCGCCGGCCTGCGAGTTGGTGAACCAGGCCCCTTCGCTGGTCAGGGTTACGTCGTTGATGAAGCTCGTGCCTGCCCCGGCAAGCTGGTAGGCCTGCACGGTCTTCTTCGTCTCAAGGCTGTAGACGTAGGCCTGGCCGGTGGCGCCTCCCGCCACGAACAGCAGGTTGTCGGCGACATCGACCTTCAGGCCGAGGGCGGCCCTGCCATCCGGTGCGTGGATGAAGCGTTTGGCTGTGCCTTCGCGGATGTCACCGCGGTAGATGTCCCCGTTGAGCCGGTCCCCCGCGAAGAAGGTGGTGCCCTCCCCCGCGGCGATGCCTTCCGTTCCGGTAGCGCCGGGGAGGACTATCACCGAGTGCCGGTGACCGGCGTCGGCCCGGGACGCGGCGGCGACGGGCGCCGGGATGGAGAACGCCGCCAGGGCCAGCAGGGCTACGGCGGCCCGGCGGATGTTTTTTCCTGAATGGAGGATGCTGCGCATGATGACGCTCCCAGATCGGGCTTTCCGCGCGAGCTGGCCAGTACGGGAGCTCCGCACGTTGGTCCTTAAAGTCTAGGCACCCCCCTGTTACCTGACCAGACTTCCCGGGGCCGACGACGCGGGAGCGCCGCGTAAAGAAGCGGTCAGGGTGCGGCGGTAAGCGATAGATTTGCAGGCATGACTGAAGCCACCCCCGCCACCGACGCCGGCCGCGGCACCATCCTGGTCCTCAACGGCCCCAACCTGAACCTGCTCGGCACCCGCGAGCCCGAGAAGTACGGGACGGCAACGCTGGCCGACGTCGAACAGCTCGCCAAAGACGCCGGTGCAGCCAACGGACTGGACGTCGAGTGCTTCCAGTCCAACCATGAGGGTGCGCTCGTGGACGCCATCCATGCAGCACGGGGAAAGGCGGTCGGGATTGTCCTCAACGCAGGGGCCTACACGCACACCTCGGTGGCCATCCGCGACGCGATCTCCGCCGTGGAAGTGCCCACCGTCGAAGTCCACATCACCAATGTCCATGCCCGGGAGCCGTTCCGGCACCACTCCTATCTGTCGGACATCAGCAAAGCCGTGATCGCCGGGGCCGGGATCATGGGCTACCGCTTCGCTGTCGAGTACCTCGCCGGACTGCACGCGGCCAGGAACTGAGCATGTCCCCCGCGGATCCCGCGGGACGGCGGCGGGGCGCGCCCGCGCAGCTGCCGCGGCGGGGGGCCCCGGGCCGCCGCCGCGGCGGCCCTGGCGGCGCTATTGCTTGATGCCTACTTCTTGATGCACTGCCCGGAGGAGACGGCGCTGCCCAGACCCGGCGCTTGGGCTGCAACGGGGCCGAGATCGGCCATGGTGATGGCGAACCCCAGCGAGGCCTCGGTGGTTGCCTTGGCAAAGATCAGGCCGGCCACTTGCCCGTCGGTGGTCAGCAAGGGACCTCCGGAGTTGCCCGGCTGCACGTCAGCGGCGAGCCGGTATACATCTTCAGGCGCCGGATTGTTCCCGTAGATGTCAGGGACCAGCACCGTGGCGATGTCTTGGACGCTGGCCGGTTTGGACTGGAACGGACCGCCGTGGGGGTAACCCGCGAACGCGGCCGGGCTGCCGGCCGGAAGGTCCGGACTGAGCTGAAGCGGTGCGGTGCCCAAGCCGTCCACCGCCAGGACGGCGAGGTCATGCTTGGTGTCGAAATAGACGATCCGCCCGGGGAGGGCGCCTCCGCCGGGTGTTTCCACTACCGGTTCCGCCACGCCGGCGACGACATGGGCGTTGGTCACGACGCGGCCGGGCGACACAACGAAACCGGTTCCGGTCTGGTTCTGGCCGCACTGGTAGGCCGTTCCGGCGATCTTCAGCACGGAAGCGGCGGCTTTGTTCAGTGCGGGGGTGTCCGTGCTGGCGTCCGGAAGGGCGACGGGCTGGGCCTGGCCGAAGCCGTCAAGGAGAGTCGGTATACCTTCGCCGATCACGGCGGACCGCAACTGTGCCATGGAACTCTTGACCGGCGTCGGGGTCATGCCGTCGATGAACCGGATCACCTTGGACTCCGCGAGCTGCTGGGACACGAAGGGAACGCCCAGGGAGCCGATGCTGAACGCCAACATCGACATGACGAGGGCGGACACCACCACGTTGACGCCTCCGCCGGCCACGCGGTCCGCCGCGCGCAGGGGGCTGATCCGCACCACTTTGCGGATGTTCCGCCCGATCATGGTGCCGAGTCCGTGCCCCAGGATCATCAGCAGGACAGCCGTGGCGACAATGGCCGTCAGCCGCCATCCGCTGTCCTCCACGAGGCCGCTGACGACCGGCACTGAAACGAACGCCGCCACCGCTCCCGCCGCGAACCCGGCCAGGCCTCCGACCGTCACCAGGAAGCCGTTGCGCAGGCCGTGAATCAGGTAGGACAGGAGCGTCACAATCAACGCCAGGTCCAAAATGGTCAAGCCGAACACCGGTGCTCCTCACAGACAGTTACGGGGCAATTCTATCGGCGCAGGCTGACAGTTTGCCGACCACCCCGGGCCGCGGCTGCCCGTACGGGGCGTCCGGGGCCCGCTGGAGCCCTCCCTTCGGGGCGCCCGCCACGCGTTTCGGTGCCAACTACGTCACAGACGCGCCAAAATTCTGAAACAATAGCTGAAGCGCCCCAGCCGACACAGTTAGACAGGAGATTTCATGGATATCGAGGTATTGCGCCGCGCACCCCTTTTCGCCACGCTCGACGACGAGGCGTTCCGTCTGCTGACGGACGAACTCACCGAGGTGGATCTCTCACGCGGAGCCTCGGTATTCCGGGAAGGTGACCAGGGTGACCAGCTGTACTTCATCGTCTCCGGCAAGGTGAAGCTCGGCCGCACGTCTCCGGACGGCCGCGAATCGCTGCTCGCCATCCTGGGCCCGGGCGAGCTCTTCGGTGAAATGGCGCTCTTCGATCCGAGCCCGCGTACGGCCACGGCGACAGCGGTTTCCGAAACCCGACTGGCCGGACTCAGGAACGAGAGCCTCAACGCCCTGCTCCGGACCCGCCCGGAGGTGTCCGCCCAGCTGCTGCAGGCCCTGGCACGCCGCCTGCGCCGGACCAACGATTCGCTCTCCGACCTCGTCTTCTCCGACGTGCCCGGCCGCGTGGCCAAGGCACTGCTGGATCTGGCCGACCGCTTCGGCCGTCCGGCGACCGACGGCGTGCTGGTCGCCCACGAACTCACCCAGGAAGAGCTGGCCCAGCTGGTCGGCGCCTCCCGGGAAACCGTCAACAAGGCCCTCGCCGAGTTCGTCCAGCGCGGCTGGCTGCGCCTGGAGGCCCGCGCCGTCGTCATTCTCGACATGCAGCGACTGCGCCAGCGCTCCCGCTAAGCTTTCCGCAGCACAAGCGAAAGCCGGCCCCGTGGAAACGGAGCCGGCTTTCGCTGGTTAAGCCTGCCGAAGCCTTCCCGGGGGACATACTCATTCCTGGAGTGAGCGCCCTTCTGGGCATGCCCCATCTTCGCGGCGGGGCGTGGACACGATGCCACTATGTCCAATGGCCCGTGGCAGGAGTGAGCATGTCCCGCGGGGCGGCGGGTGAGCGGGGAGCATGTCCACCGGGGCTGCCCAAGATCCACCAATGCTGCCCAGTACAGGGCATGTCCCATCTTGGCGGCGGGGCGTGGACATGATGCCACTATGTCCAATGGCCCGGGCCAGGAGTGAGCATGTCCCGCGCGGCGGCGGGGTGAGCGGGGAGCATGTCCACCGGTGCTGCCCAAGATCCACCAATGCTGCCCAGTACAGGGCATGTCCCATCTTGGCGGCGGGGCGTGGACACGATGCCACTATGTCCAATGGCCCGTGGCAGGAGTGAGCATGTCCCGCGGGGCGGCGGGTGAGCGGGGAGCAAGTCCACGGGCCGGGACCGGCGTCAGCGCTCCCGCTGGGGTTCGCCGGCGACAGTCTTCGCCGCCTCGACCTCCAGCATCAGCCTGCCGTCCTCCTCGACGAGCTTGGGCTGGTAGACGTGGGCTTTGCGCTTGTAGCTGAGGTAGGCGATGCAGCCGTTGGCCGCGGCCATCTTCTCGAGCATGATCTCCGAGCCCGGCACCAGGAGCTGGCCCAGGGGCCGGCCGACGGTGTTCTCCTGGCCCACCTCATCGCCCAGGACCGTGGCCTCGCGGCCCTCAATGAGCTTGCGGACGCACACCCAGCGCCCCCAGACCCCTTTGCTGGCCAGGAGCGTGGGCTGCTGGTTGACCGGCAGGGTGGCGGCGAAGTACCGCGTATTGAACCGGCGGTGCGCGAAATCAGGGCTGATCCAATTCACCAGCGGCTTAAGCAGGTCCGTCCGCACCGAGAGACCGCGCTTGGCGAGCACATCGGTGAAGGACTTCTCCTGGTCGGCCACGGCCTCGCGTGCACGCATCCACTCGGCACTGGAGGTGCCCTCCACGGTGGTGGACAGGTCCGGGCCGGCCAGCAGGATGCCGGTCTCTTCGAACAGCTCACGGATGGCGCCCACAATGTGGCGGCGCACCAGTCCGACGTCGGCCGTCCCCATCTGCTCGGCCCAGTGCTGGGGCGAGGGGCCAAGCCAGGCGACGGCGTCGTCGTCGGATGGCTCCAGCGACCCTCCGGGGAAAGCCACCACGCCCAGCGGCGAGGACCCTGGCCGGTATCCAAGCCAGGTCTCCAGACCTGTGGGGGAGTCACGCAGGAGTACGACAGAGGAAGCGAAACGGACGGCCCGAGGCGTCCGCTCGCCGTGTTCGAGCCAACTGCGTGCTGCCCCTTCGAGATCGGGGGGGAGGACGAACAGGCGACGGGCTAAATGAGGCAAGGAACTGACCGGCCCTAAGCGAATTCGGCGATCAGTTCGACTTCAACAGGAGAGTCGAGCGGCAGGACTGACACGCCAACGGCGGAACGCGCGTGCTGACCGGCGTCGCCAAGGACCTTGCCCAGAAGCTCTGAGGCGCCGTTGATGACCCCGGGCTGGCCGGTGAAGGAGGGATCGGAAGAGACAAATCCAACCACCTTGACGATCCTGGTGATGCGGTCAAGGTCGCCGATGACACTCTTGACGGCAGCCAGCGCGTTGACAGCGCAGACTGCTGCGTAGTGCTTGGCCGCTTCCGGGGACACCGTGTATTCGTCCGAGGCGCCCTCCGTGCCGGTGGAGACCTTGCCGGTGGCCTCGAGCTTGCCGTCGACGAACGGCAGCTGCCCTGAGGTGTAGACGTGGTTGCCGGAAATCACGGCCGGTACGTACGCAGCCACCGGTGCGGCCACCTCCGGCAGTGTCAGGCCGAGCTCGGCAAGGCGTTGTTCGACGGCGGACGACGCGCCCGCGCCGTCGACGGCGTTTGCCGCCTCAGCCGTGCTGCCGGCGGTGTTTCCGGGGCTTGCCGGGGTGGCCGGCGCTGGGGTGCTCATGGCTACTGCTTCTCCCGCTTCAAATAGGCAACCAGGCCGTTTCCGTCAGGGCCCGGGACAACCTGGACAAGCTCCCAGCCGCCCTCGCCCCACTGGTCAAGGATCTGCTTTGTAGCATGGATGATGAGCGGAATCGTGGCGTACTCCCATTTGGTCATGACATAAAGCCTAGTCCTTGCCGGTAAAGTGGAAAACATGGCGACTGGTAAGAACCCTTTATTCGACACGGCCACCACCCTCGGAAAGCTTCTTCTTTTCCTGGGCGTGAGCGCCATTTGTGGCGTCCTGGTGGCGGGGCTCCTTGTCCCCGCGGCCGCTGTTTCCGGCAGCGCAGCTAGCGGGTCGATTCAATTCTTTGACACCCTCCCTGCCGAGCTGAAGGTGGACCCGCCCAGCCAGTCGACCACCGTCCTCGCGTCGGACGGCAGCGTCATCGCCAACCTCTATGCGGAAAACCGCACGCGGGTATCGCTGGACCAGATGTCCCCCAACATCAAGAATGCGATCATCGCCATCGAGGACAACCGGTTCTACGAGCACGGCGGCGTGGACACCACCGGCATCCTGCGCGCCCTGGTCAGCACCGCCCGCGGCCAGAAGCAGGGCGCGTCGACCATCACGCAGCAGTACGTCAACAACGTCATCAACTCCTCCCTTGAATCCGAGGGCAAGGGCGACCAGGTCCTGCTGAACGGTGTCAACAAAGGTGTCGGCGACAAGCTCCGTGAGATGAAACTCGCCATCGCCCTGGAGAAGAAATTCACGAAGGACCAGATCCTCGAGGGCTACCTCAACATCGTGTTCTTCAACCGTGACGCCTACGGCATCGAAGCCGCTTCCAAGTTCTTCTTCAGCACCACCGCCAAGGACCTGACCCTCCCCCAGGCCGCACTGCTGGCCGGCGTCGTGAACAGCCCGTCCTTCTATGACCCGATCGCCCACCCGGACAACGCCAAGGTCCGACGCGATCTGGTGCTCAAGTCCATGCTGACCCAGGGCAAGATCAACCAGACCGACTACGACGCCGCCGTGGCGACGCCGGTGGTTACCAAGGTCAACCAGCCGCACCAGGGCTGCGCCTACGCGACGACGGCACCGTACTTCTGCGACTACGTCCTGCACCTGCTGCTGAACAACCCGGCCTACGGCGCCGACGCCGCCGAGCGTGAACGCAAGATCTTCCGCGGCGGCCTGACCATCAAGACCACCCTGGATCCCAAGGCCCAGGCCGTGGCACAGACCCAGGTCGACGCCTCTGCCGGCGCGAACCCGGACAAGTGGGGAGCCTCGCTGGTCTCCGTCCAGCCGGGCAGCGGCAAGATCGTCTCCATGGCCCAGAACACCGTCTGGTTCCCCACCGACGGCAAGTTCGACCAGACCCAGAACTTCAACGTCGATGTGCAGGACGCCAAGGGCAACGACCTGAACGGCCTCGGCGGGTTCCAGCCGGGCTCCACGATGAAACCGTTCACCTTCGCGGAGTGGCTCAATGAGGGCAAGCCCATGAACACCCTGCTCAACGGCGCGGTCCGGCGCTACCCGCAGAACTTCCCCTGGAAGAACACGTGCCCTGCGCCGACCGTCGGCTGGTATGACGACACCAACCAGAGCCATGACCTGCAGAACGCCGACCCGGACCACTACAAGTACATGTCCGTCCTTGACGGCCTGGCGAACTCCATCAATACGATCACCTTTGCCTCGGCGGCCCAGCTGGACCTGTGCGGCATCCAGAAGGTCGTGGACTCCCTGGGCGTCCACGCGGGCAACCCGGCGAACGGCGACCCCAACCCCAAGGTGCCGATGACCACGCTCGGTAACCTGATCGGCTCCACCCAGACGGCGCCGCTGACCATGGCCAGCGCCTTTGCCGCCTTCGCCGACGACGGCAAGTACTGCGATCCGATCGCCATCGAGTCGGTAACCGACCCGGCGGGCGCCCAATTGCCGGCCCAGTCCGTCAGCTGCCGGGATGCCATCAAGCCCGACGTGGCCCACGGCGTCGCCTACGCCATGCAGGAAGTCCTCAACCGCGGCTCTGGCTCGCTCATCCAGCCCCGGATCTCCACCAGGACCACCTTCCCTGTCGCCGCCAAGACGGGCACCAACGACAACAACAGCTCCACCTGGGTCGCGGGCTACACTTCAGGTCTGGCGACGGCCACCTGGTTTGGCGATCCCCTGAACGGCCAGCACCGTGCCGGCCAGAACATCACCATCAACGGCAAGTTCTACAAGGGCATCGACGGCTACATGATCGCCGGACCGCAGTTCTCGAACTACATGTCCCAGGTCGCCCCGGCGTACGGCACCAACCCGTTCCCGGCCCCGCCGTCGAACATGGTCACCGGACCGGTCGCACCGCCGCGCCAGACGTTCCCGTCAACGCAGAACATTGCACCGGCGCCTGCGCCGACAAATGCGCCCGCGCCGTCGGCGCCGGCGACGCAGGGCGCCCAGCCGGGCAACGGTAACGCCACGCCCCCCGGCAAGCAGCCGTAGCCGATGAGCCAGGGAAGTTCCGTGGCCAGCCGCGTCCGTAGCATCGGGCGCGGCTTCGCCGTGACCGCCGCGCTCGGGACTGCAGCCGGGGCCGCCGCCACCGGGTACGGGCTGTGGGAGAAGAACCAGTTCGTCCTCCGGGAGGAAACGCTGCCCATTCTGCCCGCAGGATTCGGCCCGTTCCGGGTGCTGCACCTCTCGGACATACACTTCGTGCCGGGCCAGCGCCGGAAGGCCGCGTGGCTCGAGTCGTTGGCGGCCCTGACGCCGGACCTTGTGGTGAACACCGGCGACAACCTAAGCCACGCCAAGGCCATCGATCCCCTGCTGGCGGCGCTGCGTCCCCTGATGGAGTTCCCCGGCGTGTTTGTGCCCGGCTCCAACGACTACGTCGCGCCCATCTTCAAGAACCCTGCCGCATATCTCCTGGGCCCGTCCTCGCGCTTCCTGGACCCGTCCTCGCAGCGGAAGAACCGGGAGTTGGACTGGCCGCGGCTGCGTTCCGGCTTTGGCATGGGCGGCTGGGTGGATCTGACCAACCGTTGCCAGTCGCTCGTGCTCAAGGGCATGCGTTTTGATTTTTCCGGCGTGGATGACCCGCATCTGGGTCTGGAACGGTACGCCGGCTGGCCCCGGGGCACCAAGGGCAGGGACTCCGATCCGCACCTGCGGGTCGCCGTCGCGCATGCGCCCTACCAGCGCGTGCTCGATCACTTCACTGAAGACGGAGCCGACCTCCTGCTGGCCGGCCACACCCACGGCGGCCAGATCTGCGTTCCCGGCTACGGCGCCCTCGTTGCCAACTGTGATCTCCCCACCTGGCGCGCCAAGGGCCTCAACGACTGGGAAAGCAACGGACGCACGACGCCGGTCAACGTCTCCGGCGGTATCGGCACCTCCCGCTTCGCGCCGGTCCGCATCGCCTGCAAGCCCGAGGCCGTGCTGCTGACCCTCACTTCCCGCGCCTGAGCCTGTACCGCTCCCGCATCCTTCAGCGGGCTTGCTCTCCCCGTGTGGCCGGTCCCCGGGGGACATGCCCTCCCCGGGGCGGCAGCGATGGACATAATGGCACCATGCCCAACCCCCGGACCCGGGACTGGACATGTCCCCCGGCGGGCGCGGCCGGCCGGATTTGCATTGCGGAACATAATCACTGGGCGAGATCCAGATGCCGCAAGATACGGTGTGAATCAGCTCACGTCATGGCCTAGGGTAGTTGCTACAGGAAACTACATCTAGCGGTTCTAGATCTCGCACGCGCGTTTTAAGAAGCAGGCATGGCCAAGCAGACTCCGTTTTTCACATCCATCAGCCGCCTCTACCCCCACGTCAGGCCGATCATTCCGCGGCTCGTCATGGGTCTGCTCTGCGCATTGACGGCCAGCGTGGTGGCCCTGGCCATCCCCCAGGTGCTGCGCGTGCTCATTAACGACTCCCTCAAGCCGGGCGGAAGCACGGACGCGCTGTGGACAGCCTCGCTCGTTGTCCTCTGCCTGGGCATCGCGGAGGCCGGCCTTGTGGCCCTGCGTCGCCAGTTCGTCATCAACCCGGCCACCACCGTGGAAACCCGGATGCGCGTCTCCCTGTACGGCCACCTTCAGGACCTCACGGTCTCGTTCCATGACCGCTGGGGCTCCGGGCAGCTGCTCTCCCGCGCCATGACGGACCTGAACTTCCTCCGGCGCTGGATGGCGTTCGGCGCCATCATGCTCGTCGTCACGACGCTCACGGTGGTGATCGGCGTCGTTGTGATGTTCTCGATGAGCTGGCAGCTGGCCCTGATCTTCCTGGCCGCGGCCGTGCCCATCATGATTTACGGTTTCCGGTTCAGGACGCGCTTTAGCAAAGTGGCCCGCCGCAGCCAGGACCAGGCAGGCGATCTCGCCACCACCGTCGAGGAATCGGTCCATGGCATCCGGGTGCTGAAGGCCTTCGGGCGCAGCCGCGAGGCCCTCGCGAACTTCAACGAGCAGGCAGAGGAGCTCCGGCAGACCGAGATCGCCAAGGCCAAACACCTCGCCACCTTCAGCCTCGTCGTCACGCTCCTGCCCGAGCTCGCCCTCGGCACCGCGCTTGTCGTCGGCGTCCTCCTCGCCTCCCGCGGCGAGCTCAGCATCGGTGCCCTCGTGGCGTTCTTCGCCACGGCGGCCGTGATCGCCGCCCCTGTCGAGTTCTGCGGCATGCTGCTGGCCATGGCCCTCACTGCCAAGACCGCCATTGACCGGCACTTTGAGGTCATGGACTCGGAGAACACCATCACCAGTCCGGAGACCCCGCGCCGGCCCTCCGAGCTCAAGGGCGCCCTCAGCTTCCGGAACGCCACGTTCGCCTTCGAGGACGCCCCGGACAGGCCGCTCCTCAAAGACATCTCCCTGGACATCACGCCGGGCGAGACCATGGCCCTCGTGGGCACCACAGGCAGCGGCAAAAGCGCCCTGCTCCAGCTTGTCCCGCGGCTCTATGACGTCTCCGACGGGTCCATCACGATCGACGGGGTGGACCTGCGCGAATTCCGCGTCGAGGAGTTGCGCACCGTGGTCGCTGTGGCTTTCGAGGACACGACCCTGTTTTCGAGTTCGGTGCGCGACAACGTCCTCCTTGGCCTCCCCGAGAACAGCTCGGCGGAGCGCCGCGAGGCGGCCCTGGAGGAAGCACTTGACGTCGCCCAGGCGCACTTCGCCTACTCCCTGCCCGAGGGGCTGGACACCCTGATCGGCGAGGAAGGCCTCAGCCTTTCCGGCGGACAGCGGCAGCGCATCGCCTTGGCCCGTGCCATCGCCGCGCGGCCGAAGATACTGGTCCTCGACGACCCGCTGTCGGCGCTGGACGTCAATACCGAAGAGCGGGTCGAGGCCCGGTTGCGGGAGGTCCTCACGGACACCACCACGCTGATCGTCGCCCACCGGCCGTCCACTGTGGCCCTTGCCGATCGGGTGGCGCTTCTTGAAGGCGGCAGGATCACCGCCGTCGGGACCCACACCCGGCTGCTGGCGGAGAACAGCCATTACCGGCACGTGATTGCCAGCCTGGATCCGGAACCGCGGGACCTGGATTCAGAACTGTCAGCCCTCGAGGACCAGTCCGAGGAGATTTCCCGATGAGCAGCGCAACGTTCGGCACCGCCAATGAGGACAACGCCCACCTCACCAAGGGTGAGAGCAAGGCCGTCCAGCGGCGGTCGCTGGCCCTCCTGGGCTCCCTGATCCGCCCTGTCCGGGGGCGCTTCTGGCTGACGATTGCCGCTGTGGTGCTGTCCCAGGCCGCCCGCGTGGCCGGCCCGGCGCTGATCGCTTTCGGGATCGACCACGCCCTGCCGGCCCTGCTCGCCGGCGACAACCTTCCGCTGGTCCTCGCCGGGGCCGCCTATCTCGCGGCGGCCGTCGCCACAGCCGGCCTGACCGCGCTGTACGTCACGTCGACCGCCCGGCTCAGCCAGTCGATGCTCCTGGACCTGCGCGTCCGCGTGTTCCGGCACACCCAGCGGCTGAGCCTGGAATTCCACGAGAGATACACCTCCGGCCGCATCATCGCCCGGCAGACCTCGGACCTGGAGGCCTTGCGCGAACTCCTGGACTCGGGCGTGAGCTCGCTGGCCTCCGGGATGCTGTTCATGGCATTCACGGCGATCACGGTGTTCGCCCTGGACTGGCGCAGCGGACTGCTGGTCCTGGCCGCGGGCGTGCCGATGTATTTTCTGTCCCGCTGGTACCAGAAGCACTCGCAGATCGCCTTCCGGCAATCCCGCGTCGTCTCGGCCCGCCTGATCGTGCACTTCGTGGAGACCATGACGGGCATCCGCGCCGTGAAGGCCTTCCGGAAGGAGCGCGAGAACGCCGCCCGCTACGCCGAGCTTTCCGAGGACTACCGCACCGCGACGGTCCGTTCCATCAACCTTAACGGCATCTTCCAGCCAGGCCTGGTGCTGATCGGCAACGTCTGCGTCGCCGTCGTGCTGCTCCTGGGCGGTTTCCGGGTCCTCAGCGGCGAGCTGGCGGTGGGCGTGCTCCTGGCCCTGATTCTGTCCACCAAGCGCTTCTTCCAGCCGGTGGACCAGATGGCCATGTTCTACAACTCCTTCCAGAGCGCCCAGGCGGCCCTCGAGAAGGTCTCCGGCCTGCTGGAGGAAGTGCCCACGGTCCGGCCGCCGAAGTCCCCCGTGGCCCTGGCCGACGCGAAAGGAACCATCGATTTCGCCGGCGTCGAATTCCGCTACGGCGACGGCCCCGTCATCATTCCGACAATGGACCTCCACATCCCCGCCGGCCAGACCGTCGCCCTCGTGGGGCAGACCGGGGCCGGCAAATCCACGCTGGCGAAACTGATTGCCCGCTTCTACGATGTCTCCTCCGGGTCGCTCACGCTGGACGGCGTGGACCTGCGCCAGCTCACGACCGAAGACCTGCGCAGGAACGTCGTCATGGTCACGCAGGAAGCCTTCCTGTTCAGCGGCTCGGTGGCGGACAACATCGCCCTGGGCCGGCCGGAAGCCTCCCGCGGGGAGATCGAGGACGCGGCCAAGGCGGTGGGCGCCCACGGGTTCATCACGGAACTGCCGGACGGCTACGACACCGACGTCAACAAGCGCGGCGGCCGCGTCTCCGCGGGACAGCGCCAGCTGATCAGCTTTGCCCGGGCATTCCTGGCCCGGCCGGCCGTCCTGATCCTGGACGAGGCGACCTCCTCGCTCGATATCCCGTCCGAGCGCCTGGTCCAGACCGGGCTGTCGAAACTCCTGCGCGGAGTACGTGGTGGCGGGTCCGACGCCGGGCGGACGGCGCTGATCATCGCGCACCGGCTCTCCACGGTGGAGACTGCCGACCGTGTCCTGGTGGTCCATGACGGGCGCATCGTCGAGGACGGGACCCCGGCGCAGTTGATCGGCGGCGGCGGACGCTTCGCGCAGTTGCACGGAGCTTGGAAGGACTCCCTGGTCTGATCCGGCCCGGCAGTCCGCCGCATGGCCCGTACCCCGATTTCACATCCGGGGCTCCCATCGGATACTCTTGTGAAGTTGCTTTTGCAGCGGATCGGGATGTGGCGCAGCTTGGTAGCGCGCGTCGTTCGGGACGACGAGGTCGCAGGTTCAAATCCTGTCATCCCGACCAATCAGAAGAGGGCCTTCCATTCGGAAGGCCCTCTTTTTTATGCCCGATCCCGGGTGCGCCGGGGCCCGCCCGGGTCGGGCCTGGCGCGCCTCCTCGGTCCGCCCCTGTCACACCTGGACCGCTGTCCGGGCACAAAACAGCCCCGGAACACCGTGTCCCGGGGCTGCGAAGCTCTGGCCTGCGGCCTGTGACAACAGGTCCTGCTACATGGGGTCGGGCCAGTTGCCGACGTTGGTGGAGTAGACCATCGGATCGGGCCAGTTCCCTACCGCCTGAGGCACGGACATGGGATCGGGCCAGTTGCCGACGGCGGCAACGCCTGAGTTCTCGGTGAGGGACGCGGCGGACAGGACGGCCGGGGCCGCAGCGGAGAATGCCAGCGCGCCCGCAAGCACGACGCCGGCTGCAATCTTCTTCAACATAGAGTTCCTCAATATGAGTCGGGGTCCTTACCAAGTCAGCACTACCCTTGTTGACATACATTGTAAAATGTTTTCCACAGAGACTGTCAAGCATTTAGTACAAAGAATGTCCGGAATTAGGAGGTATCCGTGGGAAACGGATTTGGGGAGAAGCTCCGGGCGGAACGGCTTGAGCGCGGCCTGACGCAGGCGGAGCTGGGCCGCGACCTGTACTCCCCCAGCTACATCTCGCTGCTGGAAACCGGGCGCCGCGAACCCACCGCCGATGTTATTGAGGAGCTCGCCCGTCGGCTTGAGCTTGCCCCCAAGGCTTTGGAGGCCTGGAGCCAGCCCGTGTCCGTCAGCGACGCCGAGTACGTGCTCGCAGGGCTGTACGCCCGCCAGGCCTGGGACCTCCGGGATTACCCGGTGGCCGCCGCCCACGCCGCCGCCGCCGCCAAGATCGCCCTGGAAGCGAAGAACACGAGCGCGTGGTGGAACATGACCTACATGCAGGCCGAATGCCTGATCAAACAGGGACTGTGGCAAGAATGCAAGGACGTGATCCAGCACCTCCTGGACCACCCCATGGCCGCCGAATCGGCCGGCCTCGGCGTCAGGGCCCGGCAGATGCTCGCTGCCGCCTCCCAGGGACAGGGCCAGCTGACCGCAGCCGTGGAGAACGCGCAGGAAGCTGTGAAGCTCTGCGCCCAGCTGCCCAAGGGCTCCACGATGATCATCGGCGCGTTGCGCTCACTGATCGGCGCCTTGGCCGAGAGCGGCCGGCTCGATGAGGCCTGGGAATACTGCCAGGCCATGAACGAGCAGATGGACGACCACTCCATGTCCCAGCTCGCCGGCGAGGTCGCCTGGGTTATCGGCAACGTGGCCTTCATGCGCCACGACTACCCCGAGGGCATCAAGTATCACGAGCGTGCCGCCAGGCTGCTCTCGCCCGCCAACGACATCGACCTCTGGGCCCGGTTCAACAAGGCCTCCGCGGCTGTCCGGCTCTCCTCGGGGATTGTGGAACCGGAAACCCTGTCCTCGATCGAACGTGCCGAACTGGCGCTCTCAATCGTGGGCGGCAACAAAACGGACCAGCTGGAAGTGGCGTTCATCCGGGCCCGCTGGCTCTACCTCACCGGGGACATCGTCGCAGCCGTGCAAAAACTGCGCGAGATCCACGCCGAACGGGAGTCACTCGCCCGGCATACGGCCGGGGAGGTCTCGCTGCTGCTGGGTAAGGCCCTCAAGGCCGCCGGGGAATCCGCCGAGGCGCTCGTCTACCTCGAAGAAGCCCAGAAGGAATTCAGCGCGGCGGGAGCCTCGGACCGGGTCCAGCAAGCCATGGACGCGGTGCTGGAAATCCGTCTGGCGCAGCGGCGCGCCGAGGCCGCAGCCTCGGCGGAAGCATAGGCTGCAGCAACGGCACCGGCAGGCACCCGGCAGGCTAGGCGAACGCCCGGCCCGTGAGCTTCTCGTAAGCTTCCACGTAACGGCTGCGGGTGCGCACCACGACGTCGGCTGGAAGCGCCGGCGGCGGCGCGTCCGACGCTTTGTCCCAGCCGGACTCGGCCGAGGTCAGCCAGTCACGGACGTACTGCTTGTCATAGGAGGGCTGGGCCTTGCCGGGCTCATAGGTGGCGGCATCCCAGAAACGTGACGAGTCCGGGGTCAGCACCTCGTCCCCCAGCGTAATGACGCCCGTGGCGGCGTCAAAGCCGAACTCCACCTTGGTGTCGGCGAGGATGATGCCGCGGCCGCGGGCGATGGCCTCGGCCTTCGTGTAGATCGCCAGGGTGAGCTCGCGCAGCCTGGCGGCGATGTCCTCGCCCACCAGGTCCACGACGGCGCCGTAGGTGATGTTTTCGTCGTGCTCGCCCACCTCGGCCTTGGCCGACGGGGTGAAGATGGCTTCGGCGAGACGGGACCCGTCCACCAGGCCCTCCGGCAGCGGAATGCTGCACACAGTGCGGGACTGCCTGTACTCCAGGAGGCCGGACCCAGTGAGGTAGCCGCGGGCGATGCATTCCACCGGGAACATGTCCAGTTTCTTGCAGATCATCGCCCGGCCCTGGACGGCGGCCGGGACGCCGCTGCCGACCGTCGACGCGAGCACGTGGTGTTCGACCCCGAGCTGCTCGAACCACCAGAGGCTCAGCTGGGTCAGGATGCGCCCCTTGTCCGGGATCTCACTGGCCAGCACGTGGTCGTAGGCGCTGATGCGGTCACTCGCGACCACCAGGACGCATTCGCGGCCGAAGCTCGCCGTGATGGACTCATCCACCGGAACGTACAGGTCACGGACCTTGCCGGAGTAGACGTGCCTCCAGCCGGGCAGGTCCAGGGCCGCGGTGTCCAGCCCGCCCTTCGGGGCGGCGGTTTCCGGCGTCGATGATGGAGATTCGGTCACGGTCATGCCTTCGCTTTCGACGCGGCCGGGGCCCCAGGGGCCGCTACACGGATCTGGCCCCGCGCCGCCTTGCGTCCGATGTCGGTGCGGAACTGGCCGCCGTCCAGCTGGACCAGCTCGACGCCGTCGTACGCCCGTTCGCGGGCCTCCACCAGGTCGGCCCCCAGGGCGACGACGGCGAGGACACGGCCGCCGGCGGACACCACCTTGCCCTCGGCGTCAAGCTTCGTGCCCGCGTGGATGACGTGGACGCCCTCGAGCGCCTCGACCTTCTTGAGCCCGCGGATGCGGTCCCCGGTGCGGGGCGTGCCGGGGTAGTTCTCCGCGGCGACGACGACGGCGACTGCGGTGTCCTTGGACCAGCGCAGCGGCTGCACCTTGTCCAGTTCGCCCTTGGCGGCTGCCATCAGCAGCCCGCCCAGGGGGGTCTTGAGCCGGGCCAGGACGGCCTGGGTTTCAGGGTCGCCGAAGCGGACGTTGAATTCGATGACACGCGTGCCGCGGGAGGTCAGGGCCAGGCCGACGAACAGCACGCCCACGAACGGCGTGCCGCGGTGGGCCATCTGGTTGACCGTGGGCTGGGCCACGCGGTCGATGACTTCCTGGACGAGGCCTTCGGGCGCCCATTCCAGCGGCGTGTAGGCACCCATGCCGCCGGTGTTGGGGCCCTCGTCGTTGTCGAAGATGCGCTTGAAGTCCTGCGCCGGGGACAGTGCCACGGTGTTGCGGCCGTCACAGAGGACGAACACAGAGACCTCGGGGCCATCGAGGAACTCCTCGATCACCACCGTGCCGCCGGTGTCGAAGCAGCTCTGGGCGTGGGCGAGGGCCTCGTCCCGGTCGTTGGTGACCACGACGCCCTTGCCCGCGGCGAGGCCGTCGTCCTTCACGACATAGGGTGCGCCGAAGGTATCGAGGGCGTCGGCGGCTTCCTCGGCGTTGCTCGCGACCCGGGCCATTGCCGTGGGCACGCTGGCCTCGGCCATGACTTCCTTGGCGAAGGCCTTGGATGCTTCCAGCTGCGCCGCGGCCTTGCTGGGTCCAAAGACCGGGATGCCGGCGGCGCGGACGGCGTCGGCCACTCCGGCGGCGAGGGGCGCCTCCGGGCCGACCACCACGAGGTCCGCCGTCAGCCTGCTGGCCAGGGCGGCAACCGCGCCAGGGTCGTTCGCGTCAATGGCGTGTGTGGGGACCAGCTTGCTGATGCCGGCGTTGCCCGGGGCCGCATGGACCTCGGACACGTTGGGGTCTGCAAGCAGGGATCGGACAATGGCGTGTTCGCGGCCGCCGGGGCCGATGACAAGTACCTTCACAGTCTCCAAGGGTACGTGCTGGACCCGAAGGCTCCTAAGCTGTGACTGCCGCTGGACATGCCCAATCTTGTGCCTGGGCATGCCCGGACATGCCCAGCCGCAGGCAATCCACCGGGACATGCCCAGTCCCGGACGCGGCCACTGGACATAATGCCACCATGCCCATTCCCTAGGGCCAAGGCTGGACATGTCCACTCTGGAACCGCCGCGCAACCACCGGGACATGCCCAGTCCCGGACGCGGCCACTGGACATAATGCCACCATGCCCATTCCCTAGGCCCAAGGCTGGACATGTCCACTCTGGAACCGCCGCGCAACCACCGGGACATGCCCAGTCCCGGACGCGGCCACTGGACATAATGCCACCATGCCCATTCCTTGGGCCCAGGGCTGGACATGCCCAATCTTGTGCCCGGACATGCCCCTTCCTCGGGCCCAGGGCTGGACATGCCCAATCTTGTGCCCGGACATGCCCCTTCCTCGGGCCCAGGCTGGACATGTCCCCCGAGGCCCGGTGAGCATGTCCACTCGCAGGACAATCCGCGGACCGTGCCGCTACGAACAGCCTGTATGAAGAAGCCCAGCAAGAAGCCCACGCAGCGGTTCTCAGGTGCCACCGCCCTGGCCGCGGTGGCCGGTGTGGCCGCCGCCGCCGTCGTATTGTCCGTCGCGGAACTGGTCGGCGCGTTCTTCACAGCGCGGGCGACACCGCTGATCGCCCTGGGATCGACCTTCATCGATTTCACGCCGCCGTGGATGAAGGACTTCGCGGTCACCACGTTCGGGACCAACGACAAGGCCGCTCTGTTCGTCGGCATGGGGCTGACGATCCTGATCCTGGCGTGCGTGCTGGGTGTGGTGGCCTACCGCAAATGGGCCCTCGGCGTGGCCGGGGTGCTCGTCATGGGCGCCGTCATCGTCGCCAGCGTGGTGACGCGGGCCAGCGTGAAGCCCGTGGATGCCATTCCGTCCCTGATCGGCACCGTGGCCGGCCTCATCGTGCTGCGGCTGCTCATCACGCGCCTGTGGCGGATGCGGGCGTGGCCGGACATGGCCGCCGACGTGGCCGCCAAGGAGCCCGAACGCCCGGCCACCAGCCGCCGCGCCTTCTTCGCCGCCACGGGCATCACCGCCGCGGCGTCGGTCATCGCCGCCACGGGCGGGCGGCTGCTCAGCGCGGCCCGCAGCAACGTGGCCCAGGCCCGGGAATCCCTGAAGCTGCCGGCCCCGGCGAAGCCTGCCGCTGCTGTTCCCGCTGGCGTGCAGTCCAGGACTCCCGGTGTCACGCCATGGCTCACCCCGAACAAGGATTTCTACCGCATCGACACGGCCCTCAGCGTGCCGGAGATCAACGCCCAGGACTGGGAGCTGCGTGTCCACGGCCTGGTGGAGCAGGAAGTACGGCTCAGTTTCCAGGACCTGCTTGATGCGAAACTGATCGAATCCCATGTGTCCCTGACGTGCGTCTCCAACCCCGTCGGCGGGAACCTGGCCGGCAACGCCAAGTGGCTGGGCATGCCCATCCGCGACGTGCTCAAAATGGCCCGGCCCAAGCAGGGCGCCGACATGGTGCTCTCCACTTCGGTGGACGGCTTCAGCGCCTCCACCCCGCTGGAGGTCCTGCAGGATGACCGGGACGCCATGCTGGCGATCGGCATGAACGGCGAGGCTCTTCCCCTGGAACACGGCTACCCGGTGCGCATGGTCGTTCCCGGGCTATACGGATTCGTCTCGGCCACCAAATGGGTGGTGGATCTCGAAGTCACCCGCTTCGCCGACAACAAGGCGTACTGGACGCAGCGCGGCTGGTCCGAGCGCGGCCCGATCAAAACCATGGCCAGGGTCGAGGTCCCCAAATCCTTCGCCAAAGTGCCCGCCGGCCGGGTGGCCCTCGGCGGCACTGCCTGGGCCCAGACCCGCGGCATCACCAAGGTCGAGGTCCAGATCGACAACGGCCCGTGGATGGAGGCGGTCCTCTCCGACGAGGCATCCGTCGTGACCTGGCGGCAGTGGTCCCTTGACTGGGATGCCACCCCGGGCCCGCACTACATCAAGGCCCGTGCCACCGACGGCACCGGTGAGCTGCAGACGGACAAGCGGGCGGATCCCGTGCCCGACGGCGCCTCCGGCTGGCAGTCCGTCATGGTGACCGTGGAATAACCGGGGTATCCCCACCGGGCACCTTAGACTTGCTACATGCCCCTGAACCCGCATGCCACCTTCACAGTCGAGTCCGCCGTCGAACTGGCAGTCGTTGAACGCAGCGGCTTTGTCGAATCCCGCCACATCGGCTCGGCTGTCGTACTGGCCGCGGACGGCACTATCGTGACCGAACTGGGTGACATCAACACCCCGATTTTTGCCCGGTCGACCCTCAAGCCGCTGCAGGCCCTCGCCTCCATGCAGTCCGGCGTCCCGTTGCGCGGGGCCCAGGTGGCGATCGCCTGCGGCAGCCACGTCGGCTCGCTCGACCACATGGACGTCGTGGAGGGCATGCTGAAGGCGGCCGGGGTCAAGGAAGACCAGCTGCAGTGCCCGGGCGCGTGGCCCGAGGACGAGACGGCCAGGAACTGGCTGGTCCAGACTGAGCGGGGCAAGTCCCGGCTTGCGTTCAACTGCTCCGGCAAGCACGCCGCTTTCCTCTGGGCGTGCACGGAAAACGGCTGGGACACCCACAGCTACCTTGAGCCCAACCACCCGTTGCAGCAGCGCGTCCGCACCGTCATCGAGGAGTACTGCGGCGAACGCATCGCCCACCTGGGCATCGACGGCTGCGGCGCCCCCGTCGCCGCCGTGTCGCTGACCGGCCTGGCACGGGCGTTCTCGAAGCTGGCCAAGGCCCCCGGGGACAAGAACTCCAATGCGCGCGCCGCCACGATCGCGACGTCCATGCTGGACTACCCCTGGGCCGTCCAGGGACGCGGGCAGGCCAACACGATTGTCATGGACGAGCTCGGCATCCTGGCCAAGGTCGGCGCCGAAGGCGTCCTGGTGATGGCCACCCCGCAGGGCGTTTCCGTCGCCATCAAGATCCTTGACGGCAACATCCGGGCCACCACGCTGATCGGACTGACCCTCCTTGCTGCATCCGGCGCCGTCGAGATCCCGGAAGTGTCCAGCGTGCTGGAGAAAGTCGTCGATCCCGTCCTGGGCGGGGGCCGCCCTGTGGGCAAGATCCGCCTCGGCCGCGCCGTCTCGGCCCTGCTGGACTAGTCCGTGGCTGTCGCCCGCCGCCGCATCGCCATCGACGAAGGCCGCGCCGCGCTGGCCGCGTGGCTGGGGGCGGCCGTCCCGGCGCCGGACGCAGGCGCCGGCGCCTCCCCCCTCTCCCGCAGCACGCTCGCGACGGCGGTGCGCTACTCGCTGGAGGAAGTCACCGCACGGGCACCCGGCAACTCGGTGGAGGTCCGTGTCCCGCCCTTTGGCGTAACGCAATGCGTGGAAGGCCCGCGGCACACGCGCGGCACTCCCCCGAACGTTATTGAGTGCGACGCCGACACCTGGCTGTCGATGGTCAGCGGACAGCTGGGCTGGACCGACGCCGTCGCCGCCGGCCGGGTGGCCGCCTCCGGCCTGCGCGCCGACCTCTCCGGTTTGCTGCCGCTCTAGCGGCGCCGCGCCGGAACCCGTGCTGGCAGGGTTACCAGCGGGGGTGGATCGTGGGCCGGAAGTAGCGGTCGTAGATGTCCTGCACGCCGGCCTTGAACTCCGCATCGATTCGGACCTGCGCGGCCGCGGCGTTGGCGCGCGCCTGGTCCGCGCTGCGGGCGCCGGGAATGACGGAGCTGACGCCGTCCTGGGCGGCGATCCAGGCGATGGCGGCCTGGGCAGGTGTGGCTCCCTCCGGCACGAGGCGGCCGAACTCCGCCGCTGCCTGGAGCCCCTGTTCAAAGTCCACGCCGGAGAACGTCTCCCCGACGTCGAACGCCGCACCCGTCCTGTTGTAGTTGCGGTGGTCGTCCGGGGCGAAGGACGTGTCCCGGGAATACTTGCCGGACAGGAGCCCCGAGGCGAGCGGCACCCGGGCGATGATGCCGACGCCGGCTGCCCTGGCCGCCGGGAGCACCTCATCCAGCGGTTTCAGCCGGAACGCATTGAGGATGAGCTGGACGGTCGCCGTGCCGGGGTGCCGGATCGCTTCGAGGGCCTCGTCGGTGCGCTCGACACTCACGCCGTAGTTCCGGATAGCGTCCTCGGTCACGAGGGTGTCCAGCGCGTCGTAGACCTCGGCGCTGCTGTAGACGGCGGTTGGCGGGCAGTGCAGCTGCACGAGGTCCAGGCGGTCGGTGCGCAGGTTCCGCCGTGAACGGTCCACCCACTGGCGGAAATTGGCAAGGGTGTAGTTCTCCGGGCGCTGCTCCACCCGGCGGCCCATCTTGGTGGCGACCGTGACGTCCAGGTCCGGGCGCCCGGCCAGGAAGGCGCCGATCGCCTGCTCGCTGCGGCCGTCGCCGTAGACGTCCGCCGTGTCAAAGAAGGTAACGCCGGCATCGGCCGACGCGGCCAGGACAGCCTGCGCCTGGGACTGGTCCACCTCGCCCCAGTCCGCCCCCAGCTGCCACGTGCCGAGCCCGACAACTGAAACGTTCCGGCCGGTCTTTCCCAATACGCGTTGTTCCATCGTCCGACAATAGGCGTTTGACCAGCAGTGGCACAGCAAACTGCCGGCATTCCGGACCCCCGGCTCCCCACAATTGCCGGGCTGCGCGAAGTAGAGTGAAGCATGGCGACCACCGCCGGCACCGTCCTGCTGGCCTATCTCGGGGAACAGCTCGGCGAGCTGCGCCGCCATGCCCCGGGTGTCCGTGCAGGCCAGGCGGAGTCCATCCACCAGATGCGGATTTCGGGCCGCCGCCTCAGGTCTTTGCTGGCCACCGGCCGAACCTTGTTCGTGGACGGCGCCGGAGAGGGCGTGCGGTCCGAGCTGAAGTGGCTCTCCGGGGTGCTCGGCGCAGCCCGGGATCCCGGGGTGGTCCAGGCCCGGCTCCAGGAGCTGCTCGCAGCCGAGCCCGAGGACCTGGTCTTCGGTCCGGCCGCTGCACGGATCGACGAGGAGCTCGAGGCGTCCGCCGCTGCTGGACTTGAGGGCGTCCTGGCTGCCCTTGGGAGCGAAAGGTACGCCCAGCTGCTGGCCGGCCTCTCGGAGCTGCTCGCGGCTGGAGCCCTGTCGGCGAAAGCGTCCCGGCGCCCGCGCAAAACCAGCCGAAAGCTCGTCGCCAAGGATGAAGCGCGCCTCAGGCGCGCCGTGCAGGCGCTTCACACGCAGGCCGGCACCGTTCCCCGGGACACCCGCCTGCACGAGATCCGCAAGGCCGCCAAGCGTCTGCGCTACGCCTCCGAGTTCGCCGCAACGCTCGGGGGAAATGCCGGCAAGCGGGCCAAACGTGCGGCTTCGGCTGCGCGCCGGATTCAAACAGTCCTTGGCCTGCACCAGGACAGTGTGGTTGCCCGCGCCTTGCTGAGCGAGCTCGGCAGGCGCTCGCCGGGCGGCGCGGAGGCCGGTTTCACCTACGGACGGCTGCACGCCAAGGAAGAGCAGCTGGCGGCCGGATCCGAGGCGGACTTTCTCAAGGCGTGGAAGAAGTTCCCGTGAGGAGCCGTCCTATCGCGCTGTCGCTGAGATTCTCCAGCAGCGCGCGCGGGCTCTCGTAGACTTCGACGGCGCCGGCTTCGCGTAGCTCCGCTTCGCTGGTCCCCCCGCACGTCAGTCCGATGGCCGGGATGCCAAGCGCCCCGGCGGCGTAGATGTCCCAGACGGCGTCGCCGACGTAGACGGCATCGCCGGCCTGCACGCCGACGGCCGCCAGGGCAGCGACGAGGATATCCGGCGCGGGCTTGCTCTCCTCGGCGTCGCTGGAACTCGTGGCTGCGTGAACGTAGTCGTCCGCCCCGATCGTGGACCTGAGAATTTCAAGGTCCCGGCCCCGGGCCGACGATGCCAGGGCCACGGCGAGGCCCCGCCCGTGGCACTCGGCCAGCAAATCCCTGGCCCCGTCGAGGGGGCGCAGTGCCGACCAGAAGGTGGCGAACACGGCCGACTGGGCGGACAAGATGGCGTCGTCCCCGGAGAGGTCCCGGCCCGAAGGCAGCAGGGCGGCGAGGATCTTGTCCCCGCCCATGCCGATCGAGCGGTGGATGCTGGCCATCGGAATGTCGTGGCCGGCCTGCCGGAAGGCCCGCCACCAGGCGAGAGTGTGCAGGTAGGTGGAATCGACCAGCGTCCCGTCGACATCGAAGAGGACGGCGGCTTCGTGCCGGCCGGCAGGAGGGTTGGCGGCAGGATCAGTGGTGGGCACGGGCCCTCCGCCCTGCTGCAAGCGAACCGCCCGTGACGGACGGCCCGCGTCCTGCGCCGACAACGGTCCGTCTCATCACCCTGGGCACGGAACCGATCGTTGCGGCCTGGCCGTCGGAACTGCGGTCCCGGATGAGGCCCGTTCCGGCGATCTCCCGGGCCAGCGCGACTCCGGCCACGGCCGCCTTTTTGGTGGCGAACGTGACTGAAACCGCCATCAGGTTGCCCGTTCCGTCCATCATCCGGATGCGGTATCCGCCGTCGGGCGCGTCCACGAGCTCGAAATACCCAGCCATCTGCACACTCCTTCTGCCCATCACCCCACGTTGGGATATTAGTAAGTGTACTTACTGGCTTTGTCTCGACAAAGCCCCGGGCTGTGCGGAACGTCCGGCGCCGGCCGTGCTACGGGTTCACGAAGGCCGCCCGTGCAGGGTCCGCCGGCGCGGCGACCTCTTCAATGGCCGAAGTCGTCAGCGGGGTGTCGCTGCGGTGCACGCCGTCTTCGTGCAGCCCCAGGGCGCTGAGCACGAGCGCGAAGTGGCTGAATGCCTGCGGCGTGTTGCCCAGCTGCCGTCCTGTGTCGACGCCCCATTCTTCGCTGAGGAGCCCGACGTCGTTGCGCAGCGCCAGCAGGCGCTCGAAGAGTTCCCTGGCCTCGTGGCGCCGGCCCGCCCCCAGCAGGGCCTGCACCAGCCAAAACGAGCAGGCGAGGAAGACGCCCTCCTCGCCGGGGAGCCCGTCGTCGCTTTCCGCCGGCTTGTAGCGGAGGAGGAATCCGTCGTGCGTCAGTTCGGCCTGGACGGCGTCGATGGTTCCAATGACGCGCGGATCATCAGGCGGCAGGAATCCCACCCGCGGGATGAGCAGAAGGCTCGCGTCCAGCTCCGGCCGCCCGTACGACTGCACGAAGGTGTTGCGCTCGGCGTCGAAGCCGTTGGCCATGACCTCAGCGTGGATGGTGTCGCGCAGTTCCTCCCACCGGTCTGCGGGACCGGTCAGGCCGAAGTCCCTGACCCCCTTGACCATGCGGTCTGCGGCGACCCAGGCCATCACCTTGGAGTGCGTGAAGTGCCGCTGCGGGCCGCGCATTTCCCACAGCCCGTTGTCCGGGTGGCGCCATGCGGTCTCAAGGTGTTCCATCAGGGCGACCTGGACGTCCCAGGCGTCGTCGGTGTGCTTCAGGAGGGAATTCCGCGTCAGGGACAGGCAATCGAGCACTTCGCCCCAGACGTCGAGCTGCAGCTGCCCCGCCGCGCCGTTCCCTGTCCGCACGGGGGCGGAACCTTCATAGCCCCCAAGCCAGGGAAGTTCCATCTCCGGCAGCCGGCGTTCGCCGTGGAGCCCGTACATGATCTGCAGGTCCGCTGGGTCTCCGGCGACTGCCCGGAGCAGCCAGTCTCGCCATGCACCGGCTTCCTCCGTATAGCCCACGGCAAGGAGCGCCTGGAGGGTGAGGGTGGCGTCCCGGAGCCAGCAGAAGCGGTAGTCCCAGTTCCGGGTGCCGCCGATCTCCTCCGGCAGGGAGGTTGTCACCGCAGCGACGATGCCGCCGGTCGGGGCGAAGGTCAGCGCCTTCAAGGTGATGAGGGACCGCTTCACGGCGTCACGGTAGGGGCCCTTGATCTTGCACTTGGCCGACCAGTTCTTCCAGAAAGCCTCGGTGGACACCAGGACCGCTTCCGGATCCACCGGGCGGGGGCGGCCGAGATGGCTGGGGCTCCACGTCAGCGCGAACGGCACCCGTTCCCCCGCGGTCACCGTGAAGTCGCTGACCGTATGCATCCGCTCGCCGCGCAGCGGAGCCTCGGTCACGAGGTAGGCGGCGTCCGGTCCGGCGATCGCATGGATCCCGTGCTCGTCATGGCGGACCCACGGGACGATGTGGCCGTAGTCGAACCGCAGCGTCAGCTCCCCGCGCATCCGCACTGTGCCGCGGACACCCTCAACGATCCGCACGATGTCCGCCACAGAGTCGCGGGGCGGCATGAAGTCGATGATCCTGACCGTGCCGTCGGGCGTCTCCCATTCCGTTTCCAGGATGAGCGTGTCCTGCCGGTAGTGCCGCCGCGTGCATTCGCCGCCGCTTGCCGGCGCCAGGAGCCAGCGGCCGGCCTTGGGTGTGTCGAGCAGCGCGCTGAAGCACGCGGGCGAGTCGAACCGGGGCAGGCACAGCCAGTCGATGGAGCCTTCGGTGCTGATAAGGGCGGCGGTGTGCAGATCGCCGACCATTGCGTAATCCTCGATGCGTGCCATGACACTTACAGTGCCACACCCCACGGCTGCGGACGAGTTTTCAGCGCCGGCCCGGAGTTGCGGGCCGCCCGGCCCGCAGGGCTAGGATCCAACCATGCTTAAACGGAACTTCGGAACGACACGCGCAGGAGACTCGCCCCTGCAGGTCTCGGCCCTCGGCTTCGGCGCGGGGCACATCGGATACGACGGCGTGACGGAGCGCGAGGCGCATGCGCTCCTGGACCGGGCCCTGGAACTGGGCATCAACTTCATCGACACCGCCCGGGGCTACGGGTTGTCCGAGGAACGGATCGGCAGCTGGATCCCCGCGCACCGCGACGGCGTCGTGCTGTCCACGAAGGTCGGCTACGGCGTCGACGGCGCTGCGGACTGGAGCGCTGCCGCCGTGACCGGCGGCGTGGACGAGGCCCTGGCGAAGCTGGGCACGGACGTCCTCGACGTCGTTTTCCTGCATTCGTGCCCCCTCGCGGTGCTGCAACAGGGCGACGCCATCCAGGCGCTCCTCGCCTGCGTGGAGGCCGGAAAGGTCCGGATGCCCGGCTACAGCGGGGAGAACGACGCGCTTGCCTGGGCGGCCGGGGCCGGGGTGTTCGGGGCCGTGCAGTCGTCCGTGAACCTGGCGGACCAGCGGTCACTTCGTGAAGTGCTCCCCGACGCGGCCCGGAGCGGCCTGGGAGTGGTCGCCAAGCGTCCGCTGGCCAATGCGCCCTGGCGCCACCGTGACCGGCCGGCCGGGGTGTATGGCGAGAGTTACTGGCTGCGCCTGCGGGAGATGGGCCTGGAGCCCGAAGCCGATGACTGGCAGGGGACGGCCCTGCGGTTCTCGGCGTTCGCCCCCGGTGTCGGCACAGCGATCGTCGGCACATCGAAGACCGCCAACCTCGATGCCGCGGCGGCCGCCGTCGCGCGCGGCCCGCTGCCGGAGCACGAGCGGCAGCGCTGGGAAGAGGCGTTCGCCCCGCACGCACGGGACTGGGCCGGGGAAGTCTAGGCCGGCACCGGCGGGCGCAGGAGACGGGACGGCCGACATGGCGCCCGACGTGGGGATTTACCACTTTGGGACGAACCACATTGGAACGAGCGGCTGGAGCTACGACCACTGGGAAAACGTGCTGTACCCGCCGGGGCTTCCGGCACGGGACCGCCTGGCACACTATGCGGCCCATTTCCGCACCGTGGAGCTCAACGCGAGCTTCTACCACTGGCCCCGGGAGTCGAGCTTCGCCGGGTGGCGCCGCCGCCTGCCGGCAGGGTTCCTGCTGTCCGTCAAGGCCCCGCGCGGCCTGACCCACGCCAAGAAGCTTTACGCCCCTGAGGCCTGGGTGGAACGGATTGTCAGATGCTGGCACGAGCTCGGCGACAAACGCGGCGTGCTGCTGGTCCAGCTGCCTCCCGGCTTCGCCCGTGATGACGCCCGGCTGGACTACTTCCTGGCCGCACTGCCGGAGTGGATCAGCGTCAGCGTGGAGTTCCGCCACCCCAGTTGGGAGGATCCCGACGTGTTCTCCCTGCTGGAGCGGCATGGCGCGGCGTACTGCGTCATGAGCGGCGCCGGGCTCCCGTGTATCCTGCGCGCGACGGCGCCGTTCGTCTACGTCCGGCTGCACGGGCCGGACCCGGGCCACCTGTACGGCGGCTCATATCCGGACGAGGACCTGCGCTGGTGGGCGGACCGGATCCGCGAATGGGAGACCGCCGGCAAGGACGTCTTTGCCTATTTCAACAACGACGGCGGCGGCCACGCCGTGCGCAACGCCGCCACACTGCGCAGCTTGCTAGGGGACGGCCGGTGAGGCGGGGCCCGAGCTGGCCAATTCGCTGCCCGCAGTCCGCGTGCGGGCTCGGCGCTGTGGGAGAGTGGAGGCATGGAATTGGCCTCGCAGCAACCCCCGCAGCAGCAACCCCTGTCCGGCAACCGGGTTTTCCACCTCGCCCACTGGGTCTCGGACAGCGTCAACGGCCTGCGCCTCAAAACGGCCCGCCGCTGGCACTTCATCCCGCAGACCATCGCATACCAGGGCTACGGTTCCACGGGATGGGTGCGGGTGCTCGCACGGGTGGTCCTCACGAGCAGGCCCGTTCCCGGCAGCAAGACCGATCAGGCGGCCCAGAACGGCAACCAGAATTTCCGCGGCTGGCGTGCCTTCACGAGCGTCCCGATCCAGTTCACCGCCGTGGACATTGAAATCGGCGGCAACACCACCCGCGTGCACGCGGACCGCGGCGGCCTGGTGGACACGGTGGTGCCCGTGTCGCTGGCCCCGGGCTGGCACACCGCGGTCCTGCGGGCCGAGGGGACCGAACCCGTCACGGCCAGGATCTTCGTGATCTCCCCGGACACCGAACTCGGCATCGTCTCGGATATTGACGACACGATCATGGTCACGGCGCTGCCGCGGCCTTTCCTGGCCCTGTGGAACACGTTCGTGCTCAACGAGCGTGCCCGGATGGCCACGCCCGGCATGGCCGTCCTCATGGACCGGCTGATGGTGGAGCACCCGCAAGCCCCGGTGATCTATCTGTCCACCGGACCGTGGAACGCCGCCCCCACCCTGGCCCGGTTCATTGCCCGGAACCTGTACCCCTCGGGCGCGTTGCTGCTCACCGACTGGGGCCTTACCCACGACCGCTGGTTCCGCAGCGGGCAGGAGCACAAGCGCCGGAACCTGGACCTGCTGGCCAAGGAGTTCCCCAAGATGCGCTGGCTGCTCTTTGGCGACAACGGCCAGCACGATGAGCAGATCTATTCGGACTTCGCGCGGGAGCACGGAGACCGGGTAGCCGCGATCGGCATCCGGCAGCTGTCCACGAGTGAGGCCGTCCTGGCCGGCGGCCATTCCGATACCGGCGACCACACCAACTCCACGGTTCCCTGGATCTACTCGCCGGACGGCGCCGGCATGGCAAAAGGCCTGCAGGACCTGGATATTCTTTGAGCCCGGCCCTCAGCCGGAGCGTATGGGATCAGCCGACCGGGTGGTGGCGTTCGACGCCGGCCGCTTCCTTTGGTTCTCCGGTGCCGGGTGCCGGGGCGCCGGCGGCCGGGGGCGCCGCATCGTTCCGGGCCGCCAGCAGTTCCTGGAACCAGTAGTAGGACGCCTTCGGCGTGCGGACCATAGTTTCGCGGTCCACGTGCAAGAGACCGAACTGCTGCTTGTAGCCTGCGGACCACTCGAAATTGTCCATCAGGGACCATATGTAATAGCCGCGGAGGTCGATTGACTCGGCGGCGCCGCCTGGCGACGTCGCCTCGACGGCGCTCGCGATGTGGTCCGCCAGGTACTGCACGCGGCGCTCGTCCGGGATGATGAGCCGGTCCGCCGCCGCGTCCCGGATCTCCAGGTCCTCGAAACTCGCCCCGCCTTCCGTAATGTAGACCGGCGGCAGGTCCGGGTACCGTTCGGCCATTTCGGCAAGCGCCACGGCCATGTAGTCCGGCTTGATGGGCCAGCCATAGGCAGTGGTCTCGGTGTCCGGGAAGGCAGCAATGTGGAACGGCGCACCGGGGGTGCCGCCCAAGTCATCGCCCATAGCCTCGGCCATGCCCTCCGGCACGGCACCTTCGCCGGGGCCGGAGGCCACGCGCGTGGGCATGTAGTAGTTCATGCCGTAGAAGTCCAGGGGCTGGGAGATCAGCTCCAGGTCCTCGCTGGACGGGCTGAAGGACGAGAAGAATGTGGCTGCCCGGATGACATCGGGGTACTTGCCGAGGAGTACCGGGTCTGCATACAGGCGGTTCTGGGCCACGTCCATGAGCCCTGCGCTGAGCTTGTCCAGGGGATTCGCGGAGGCCGGCACCATCGGGGAGTAGACGTTGGTGATACCGATGCCGCCAGGGACGTTGGCTGCCCGCAGCGCCTGGACCGCCAGTCCATGGCCCAGCAGCTGGTGGTGGACGCTCGGCAGGGCCTTGAGCATGAGGGATTCGCCCGGGGCGTGGACGCCCAGGACATAGCCGTTCGTGGTGACGGTAGCCGGTTCGTTGACGGTGACCCAGCGGGCCACCCGGTCGCCGTAGGCAGCGGCGGCAATCGCCGCGAACTCGCCGAGCCGGTAAGCCGTATCCCGGTTCATCCAGCCGCCTGCCTCGTCCAGGGGCAGGGGCGTTTCCCAGTGGTAAAGGGTGGCCATCGGGGAAATCCCGTTGGCCAGCAACAGGTCGATGAGCCGGTCGTAGAAGTCCAGTCCCGCCGGGTTGACCGGGCCGGTGCCGCCCGGCTGGATGCGGGACCAGGACAGTGAGAACCGGTACGAATCGACGCCCAGTTCCTTCATCAGAGCCACGTCTTCGGGCATCCGGTGGTAGTGGTCGCATGCCACGGCGGGGCTGTGGCCGTCCACGATCGCGCCCGGTTTGGCGGCGAAGACATCCCAGCCGGACGGGCCGCGCCCGTCCTCGTCAAGGGCACCTTCGATCTGGAAGGCAGCGGTTGCGACCCCGAGGGTGAACTTGGGCGGAAGCATGGCGGCCAACTCTTTGGCTGAAGCAGTCATGGACGGGAACCCCTATGTAGTTGCGCTGGTGGTGATTGACTGATTTTAGGCCGTCCCGGCATCGTGCGCCACGAGCGTCGGTTTGACGGATGCGGAGCCAGTGACCAAGGTTGACCCGTGCCCGTGAAATTTGAAGAAATGCCCGCCCTCCAACCGCCGCCGGACAGACTTGGCCCGGGCCGGCAGATTGCGGCACTTCTCGGTTTCCTGGCCGTGTCCCAGGGAGTGTCATTCATCGCCTCCCTGGCCATTATCAACAACGCCAACGGGTGGTACGCGGCCGCGGACAAGGCGTCCTGGACCCCGCCCGGCTGGGCCTTCGGATCGGCCTGGATGGTGCTGTACACCGCCATGGCCGTGGCTGCGTGGCTGGTGTGGCGGAAACGCACCGGACCGGGCAGGGACGCCATGAGGACGTATGGCCTGCTGCTGGTCCTGAACCTGGCCTGGGCCCCGCTGTTTTTCGGCATGTACCCAATGCTTGGAGCGGCCGCCCTCTGGCTGGCGTTCCTGGTCATCGCCGCACATGCCGCGGCAGCGGCCGCCGCAGTGGTCCGGTTCGGTCCTGTCAGCAGGACCGCGGGACTGCTCATGCTGCCCTACCTGTCCTGGATCGTGTTCTCCGCCAGCCTGAACCTCTACGCTGCCGCCAACAACTGATCCGTCTCCGCCCGCGTGGACCCGGCCGGGGACCCGGACCCCGGATGAACTTCGGAACCCCGGCGAATTTCAGAACTCCGTGGTTTCGGGCCCGAAGAGGAAGTCCTTGGCATGCGCAACGGCCTTCTTGAAGGCGTCGTTCCGCAGCGTCGCCAGCGGTTCCGTCCCTCCGGCCAAGGGTTCCAGGTATTCCGTGAAGCCCGGGCGCAGCACCCAGATGTCCCCGGCCGGCGGAAGATAAAACACGCCGAACGAACGGTGCTGGCTGTCGTCGGCCGCCCAGATCGGGACTACTGCCAGCGCCGCACCAGTGTCGATATTGATCCACTGCGCCCGGGGAAGCGGCGCTTCGTGTGCCTCCGGGTCCAGGAACGGTGCTGCACCCTCACCCCACCGTTCCTCGAAGCGTTCGTGGAACGCCGGCATCAGGTGCGAATCGTAACGGCGCCATGCGTTCATGGCCGATCTCCTTCCCATGCAGTCTTTTCTTCCGGAGGCCCCGGCGCGGAGGCCCCGCGTCAGCTCAGCCCTGCCATGGTCCCCGTTCCCAGCGGACCGGGGAAACACGCAGCAGCGGCTCCCGGTGGCGGCCCTGGCGCACCGGAATGTCCCGGGAATCCTGCCCGGCGCTCCCCCGCGCGGGCGCATGGCTTTCCGGGCGGTCGTAATCCGCCCGGCTCGTCGGGTTCCGGAGCACCGCGTAAGCGTCCAGGATGCCGCGCACGTCGCGAGCATCCCCGCCGTCGGAACCCCCGACGTCGGGATGTAGCAGGCGCATGATCGCCCGAAAGGCCCGGCTGATCTCCTGCTGCGTCGCGTCCGGCGCGACATGCAGTGCCGCGTAGTAGCCGCGGGGGTCCGGATTCATGGTCCAACTCCGTGTGTCCGGCGGAGTAAGAGCAGGTCACGGGGTGCGCCGGGCAGCGGGGCACACGCACCCGCTGCCCGCCGCAGCTACTTTCCGATTTCCTGCATCTTGTCCTGTGTGTGGGTGATTTCAATCTTGCGCGGCTTCGCTTGCTCCGCCACCGGGATGCGGAGTGTCAGGACGCCGTCGGCGTAGTGTGCCTTGACCTTTTCCGTGTCCAGGGTGTCGCCGAGGATGAGCTGGCGGCTGAAAACGCCGCGCGGGCGTTCCGACGCGACCAGCTCGACATTGGGTTGCATCGGGTCCCGCCGTTCAGCCCGGACGGTCAGGACGTTGCGTTCAATATCGAGCTGGATTGAATCCACGTTGACCCCCGGCAGGTCGAAAGCGACGACGAACTCGCCGTCCTCCTGCCACGCGTCCATCGGCATGGCCGCCGGCCGGGCCGGCGTTCCGAAAACCTGCTGGGCCAGCCGGTCAAAGTCACGGAAAGGGTCCGTACGCATCAACATCATTTCCCACTCCTTCAGTGCGGGTCTGCCTACAATTTTCCCATGACCCACCAAGCGATTATCTGTGTTGGTGGGTATAGATTTTTTATAGCACCGGTGGGAAACTACTGCAAGGGCTGATTTGTCCGGACGCGCATGGTCCGGACGCGCATGGTCCCGACCGGGAGGAGGCACATGGCGGACCGTAAGTTGGAGGTTGGCCTGTACGCCATCTCCGTCGTGGCACAACTGGTGGGCACCGGCCAGCAGAACATCCGGCTCTATGAACGGAAAGGACTGCTCACCCCGGACCGCACGGCGGGGGGCACACGGCAGTACAGCGATGCGGATCTGGCAGTACTGCGGCGGATCAGCGCACTGCTGGATGAGGGCCTGAACCTGGCAGGCGTGGCCAAGGTGCTCGAACTCGAGGCGGACAATGCCCGGCTGCGGGCCGCGCTGAACCGGACCCGCAGGGGCTGACGGGCAGCGGGCGGTCGCCCGGCGCAGCCGGCGCGGGTCAGTCCTGGCGTGGTGGTCCTGGCGTGATCAGTCCTGGCTGGTGTCGGCTTTGGAGAGAGTACCCGTGATCTGCTCCCCCGCTATGCGGGCGGTCCGCCAGGTGTCCAGCGCCATGGCCGCGCCCAGCACCACCAGTGAGATGGAGAACGACGCCAGGGCATCGGTCATCCAGTGGTAGCCGAGGTAGAGCCTGCTGGCGGCGGCGAAGAAGATGCCGATCCCTGCCACAATGAACGCGACGACGGCGGACTTGGGGTTCTGCTTGCGCGAAAAGACGAGGAACGTCGTGACGAGCAGGAAATCGCAGGCGCCCAGCACGTGGCCGGACGGGAAAGAGAACGTGGAGTCGGCGCCGAAGAGCATCAGATTCTCCGGGGGACGGTGGCGTTCGACGATGTGGCCGATGACCTGGGCCAGGATGACGCCGGTCAGCATGGCGCCGGCCAGCAGCATCGGCCGCCAGGCGTGCTTGGCACGGATCCCCCAGGACACGGTGACCACGAGCACAATGATCGGCAGGCCGATGGGGCCAAAGACGATCGCAAGTAGGATCATGATGGTGGTCGTGGGTTCCCCGCGGAGGGTCACGAGCCAGCTCCGTACGGGCTCGTCGCCCGCCGAAATACCGCCGTGCTGGAGCACGCCGGTGAGGATCACGGCGAACAATACGGCGCCGGCCAGCATGAGGGCAACGGCGATGCGGTAGAGGTTCCTGCGTGCCGGTCCGCTCATGAAGCGCTCCTCCACGACGAACTTCTCGTGGAACGCCGCCCACCAGCCCTGCGGCTTCCCTGTTTGATCCTCTGCCATGGTCCCGTCCCGCCTCTGCACTCTATGGATATCCCCCGCTGAAGATTATCCCCGTTCCGCGGTCTTGCGGGTGCCGGTCCGGCCTGCGGGTGTCGGAAATCTGTGTATTCGCAGGTCGAGGCGGTGCGCCGTGCTGCCGGGGAGATTTTGCCCCGCACCGGGGCCTGACCCGGATTTGACGGCCCTATAAATATGACGTTAGTGTTCCTGCAGCTATTGGGGCCAGAGATAGAACTCCAAGAAAGATCGTGCTATGACCACAGCTACCGAGTGCATTGAGATCCAAGTCGACAACCGGCGGATCCTGGACGACCGTCTCAACGACGCCGTACGGGGCCTGCAGCAGATCGCGATGGCCACCGGCACCCACGGCATCCTGCTGACGCGCCACAAGCCGGGTCACTACACCGCGGCGCTTTCGGACCAGGTGCCCTTCGGCACGACCCGAGAGCTCCTTCACTAGGGCCGACACCGGGAGAGCCGCAACAAGCCAGGTTCCGGGCAGCTGAGCTTTGACTCGCCGCCCGGGACCTTTTTTGCCCTCACGGCCAACGCGAGGTCACTAGGCGCCCATCCGCGGCGCGGTGGAATAGCCGCTAGCTGACCCCTCGTTGCCGGTTTAGCGGCCGCCTTCGAGTTTCCTGCTGCGCTGCTCGTGCGCCATCGGCCCGTACGGGTACACCCCGACGGGCGGGCGGCTGGCCTCGGTCAGCCGCTCCGTCTCCCCCGGGGTGAGGACGAGATCCGCTGCCGCGAGATTGTCTGCGAGCTGGGTAGTCGTCCGGGCGCCCAGGATCACCGACGTCACGGCAGGTCGGTCGGCCAGCCAGGCCAGCGCCACCTGCGACGCGCTCACGCCGTGGCGGCCGGCGATTTCCTCCACTTCCTCAATGACTTCCCAGGTGCGGGCGTCAGCGTTCCGGGCCTTCCACGCCTCCATGCCGCGGTCCGGGTTTTCGCCCAGGCGGGTGGCGCCGGTGGGCGGCTCGTCGCGTTTGTACTTGCCCGAAAGCCAGCCGCCGCCCAGCGGCGACCAGGGCAGCAACCCGATTCCGGCGTCGAGCGAGGCCGGCACGATCTCGGATTCGATCTCGCGAACCAGCAGGCTGTATTGCGGCTGCAGGGTCACCGGGGCGCTCCAGCCGTGGGCTTTCGCCAGGTGGACCGCCTTGGTCAGTTGCCAGCCCAGGAAGTTGGAGAACCCGTAGTAGGCAATCTTTCCGCTGCTGACGGCGTCGTGCAGGAAACGCAGGGTCTCCTCCAGCGGCGTGATCGGGTCCCAGGCGTGGAGCTGGTAGAGGTCGATCTGCTCGACCCCCAGCCGGCGCAGTGAGTCATCGAGCGCCCGGGTCAGGTGCCGGCGGGAGGTGCCGACGTCATTCGGGGCCGTCCCCATCGGGAACCGGCCCTTGGTGGCGAGCACCACGTTGTCCCGGGCCTCCGGCCGTTCGGCCAGCCAGCGCCCGATGATCTCCTCGGAGACGCCGGAACTGTAGACATCGGCGGTGTCGATGAAGTTGCCGCCGGACGCGAGGTAGTCGTCGAGGATGGCGCGGGACTGCTCTTCGGTGGCTTCAGCGCCGAAGGTCATGGTGCCCAGCGCATAGTTGGAGACGATGGCGCCGCTGTTGCCCAATGTGCGGTATTGCATGGAGCTCCTTAGTCTTCGGGGTCAGTCTTAGGGGGTCAGTCTTCCGTGGGGGTGGTGCGGTTCGAGTGGTAGGCCCGCCAGCTGTGCTCGGGGGCGTAGCCCAGGAGGCGCTTGGCCTTGTCGATCGAGAGCATGGTCTCGTGCTCGCCAAGATCCTTGACCACCTTGACGTTCGGGAACACCTCGGCTGCCAGGCTGGCGCTTGAGCGGCTCATGACGGTGTCCTCGTTGGCGATGATGAAAGCCTCGAAGCCGGGCTTGGCGTTCTCCAGCGCCCGTGCCACGGCCTGCCCGCCGTCGCGGCCGTCGATGTAGCCCCACAGGTTCCACTTGCGCAGCGTCGCGTCGGCGTCGAAGGCGGGGAAGGCCTCGTAGTCCTCCGGATCCATCACGTTGGAGAACCGCAGGCCTGTGATGCTCAGCTCCGGGTCCCAGCGTGTGAGCTGGATGGCCATCTGTTCTTCAAGGTGCTTGACCAGCGAGTACGTGCTTTCCGGCCGGGCGGGGTAGTCCTCGTCGACGGGGATGTAGGGAGGGTCGACGTCGAAGGGCAGTCCCAGCACCGTCTCGCTGGAGGCATACACAATCTTCTTGATCCCGGCCCGGCGGGCCGCCTGGAACACGTTGTAGGTGGCCTGCATGTTGTTCTCGAACGTGGCGGCGTCGGGGGCATGGCCGGGCGCCGGGATAGCGGCCAGGTGCACCACGGCATCGAAGCCGGCGTGCCGGTCCTCCAGGCCCAGGAACACGTCCACCACCTGGCCGTAGTTGCGCAGGTCCACTTCGGTGTAGCCGCGCCCGCGCTCTCCAGTGCGGTCCAGGTTGGTGACCTCATGGCCGTCCTCGTTCAGCCGCCGGACGACGCTCCGGCCCAGCTTTCCGCTTCCTCCGGTAACAGCAACTCTCATCAGGATCTCCTTTTGGTGGTCGTTGTACCACCCTAAAGGTGGCCGCGGGTCCTGCGCAGCCCCGGCCCGGCGAGTCCGGACCCGGCCGCGGGACAGCGGCACGGTGACCTTTGGCCCTAGGCGCCTCCGAACCGCGAGGGGCAGGCTGGGGCCATGAACGGTGATCAGCGCATAGTCGTGGGCGTGGACGGTTCCGAGTTTTCCACGACGGCCCTCCGGCTCGCCGGACGCGTGGCCAGCAGTTTAAACGCTCCGCTGGAGGTGGTCACGTGCTTAGGCACCTCGGATTTCTTCCTGGCGTCCCATCTCCCGGAGGAGAGCACCCCCACCACCACGCAGCTGGAGGAGACCGCCAAACGCCTCGTGGACCAGGCCCTTGAGCGTGCCTTCGGGGACTCGCGTCCGGAGGGGCTCACCCGGTCGGTGAAGTTCGGGCCGCCAGCCAAGGTTCTCGTTGATGAAAGCCAGGACGCCCAGATGCTCGTGGTGGGAAGACGCGGGCAGGGCGGCTTCCTGTCGCAGGTCATGGGGTCGGTCAGCTCTGCCTGCGCGGCGCACGCCCACTGCCCCGTGCTGGTGGTGGGCCAGGAATCCGGCGGGCAGCAAGCCTGACATAGCCGCGCTTGACGTGCACCGGCGTCTGGGTCCCGTCCCGCCGTGCGCGCTGGCCGTATCAGAACCGGGATCACAAGAAGGACAGCCGATGACCAGCCTGCACGCCCCCGCCCGGCTGCGCGGTCCGCTGGCGGCACTGGCCGCGGCGGCAGCAGGAGCAACGTACGTCCTCGCCCTCCGGCCCCGGCTCCTCCGCTGGGGCGCGACCACACAGGAAGCGGCAGGTCCGCTGCCGGGGGACGATCTCGTTCCCGTACCGCGCATGCAAAGCACCCGCGCCGTCACCATCGCGGCGCCGGTCTCGCACGTCTGGCCCTGGCTCATCCAGCTGGGCGCCGGCCGGGGCGGCATGTACTCCTACGATTGGCTCGAAGACGCCGTGGGCCTCGGTATTTGCAGCGCCGACCGGATTCTCCCGGAATTCCAGCAGCTGCGCGTTGGCGACAGCATACCGCTCGCGCCCGACGTCGGACTGCCCGTGCGGCTGCTGGATGCCGAGGCGGCGCTGGGCCTCGGCGGGGTGATGGATCCCCGCAGCGGGAAGATCTCGGCGTCGGGCGGCCCGATGACATCCCAGCGGCTGGAGCTCGGCTGGACCTTTGTCTTGCGGCCGGTCAACACCCACACCACCCGGCTCCTGTCCCGGACCCGGTACGACTATGCCCCCATCGTTTGGGGCCTTGCCCTCCGCCCGCTCCTGGAACCCGTGCAGTTCCTGATGGAACGCCGCATGCTCCTGGGGATACGGTCCCGGGCCGAGGGCCGCCGGACCAAGGGCCGGGCTGCCGCTGGGCCGCACCGCGCCTCTCGGCCTGCATGACTTTGGGCCCTACATCGTACCGATCCGCGGACCTAACCTGACTAGGTAAGGGCGGCGGACAACCGCCCCGCGGGACGGGGAGGCAGACGGTGAAATCGTCACGAAGCAGCATCGTCGCAGGCATCGTCCTGATGGTGGCAGGCATCCTGATGCTTCTGGACCTGCTCGGGGTTCTGGACAGCGCCGCCCTGGTGTGGCCGCTGATCTTCGGCGCGGCCGGCGTCGTGTTCCTCAGGCAGTTCGTGCGCAGCAGGAGCAACTGGTGGGCGGCCATCCCCGGTTCTGTCTTCCTTGGACTCTCGGCGGTCATCCTGGTCTCCCGGTTCTGGGCCGCCCCGGCCGCTGACCGTGCCGGGGCCTTCCTGTTCCTGTTCATGGGGGCCGGATTCGGCGCAGTGTACCTCCGCGAGCGCGCCAACTGGTGGGCGTTGATTCCCTGCGGGGTCATGCTCACCCTGGCGCTGATCGTGCTACTCCCGCCGGAGCTGCAGGGCATGCCGGTGGCCGCCGTCCTGTTCCTGGGTCTGGCCGCCACGTTCGCGGTGCTCGCCTTGGTGCCCGTCCATATTCCCCTCCACCCCGGCCGTCCCGCAGCGGGGCCAGTGCCGGGTACGCCTGGGCCACAGTCCCCCCTGATGTGGTCGGCGCAGCCCGGCCCCGCCGTTTCAGGGTGGTCCGCGACGAATGAACCAGTGCCGGCAACGCGGATGAGGTGGCCGCTGATTCCGGCAGCCGTCCTAGGCCTGATGGGCCTGGTTTTTGCCCTTCAGGCGACGGCACTTCTATCGGCGGTGGACTTCGTCGTCCCGGTACTGCTGGTGGCGGCAGGCGTGGCGCTGCTCGTTTACGCCTATCGCGCCAGCGCCTATCGCTCCCGCCACGGCGGCCACGGGAAAGCGCACGGCGCCTGAGGGTTCAGGCGTCCCGGTTCAGGAGTCCCGGTTCAGGAGTCCCGGTTCAGGAGTCCCGGTTCAGGCGTCCCGGTTCAGGCGTCCCGGTTCAGGCGTCCCGGTTCGGACAACGGCGGCCGTCCGGGTGTGCCGCATGGTTGGCCCGGGACGGGGTTACGCCCGAGACCTTGTGTCCGGCGCCAGCAGGTATTGAGTGAACCAGTCCCTCGCGAGGATGGCGGCCGCTGCCAACGTGCCCGGCTCTTCGAACAGGTGGGTGGCGCCCTGCACCACGGCAAGCTGGCTGGGGCACCGCAGCATCGCCTTGGCCTTGCGGTTGAACTCCAGGACCTCGTAGTCGAAGCTGCCGACTATCAGGAGCGTCGGCGCGGTCACGGCTGAGAGACGGGGGCCCGCGAGGTCGGGCCGGCCGCCGCGGGATACGACGGCGGTGATCCGGGCGGACGGTTCGGAAGCTGCCCACAGCGCGGCTCCGGCGCCCGTGCTTGCACCGAAGTAGCCCACCTTGGAGTGGGCAGTGTCCGCCGTTGCCGCGAGCCAGTCCGTGGCCGAGGACAGCCTGCGGGCCAGGAGTTCGATGTCGAAGACGTTGGCACGGTGGCGCTCCTCCACCGGGGTCAGCAGATCCAGCAGCAACGTGCCAAGCCCGGCCTGCTGGAGCACGCCGGCCACGTAGCGGTTCCGCGGGCTGTGCCGGCTGCTGCCGCTTCCGTGGGCGAACAGCACCACCCCTTTGGCCGGAACCGGCAGGTGCAGCTGGCCCTGGAGCCGCACCCCGCGTGAGGGGATTTCCACTTCTTCGTCAATATCCGCGGCACTGTCGGCCTGGGCGGCGCGGGCGTTCCGGGAAGTCGGGGGCGCGTCCTGCAGGCGTTTGGCCGCGAGGTCGAGCAGCTGGACCACCTCATCGTCCTCGGTCGGCGAGAAGTCACGGTAGTGGTAGCCCACGGCGGTGAACTGCCGGGGCGTGGCCAGGCAGATCACCTCGTCCGGTTCCGTCAGGTTCGCGAGGGTCTCGGCGGGGGCCACGGGGACGGCAAGGATTACCCGTGCGGCGCCCAGCGTCCGGGCCACCCGGCACGCCACCCGGGCCGTCGAGCCGGTGGCGATCCCGTCGTCGACAATGATCGCGATCCGTCCGGTGAGGTCCTGGCGGGTCCGGCCCTTCCGGAACTGGACCACCCTGTTTTCCAGCACCGCCCGCTCGTGGTCCTCGACTGCCTGGAGTTCGTTCTCGTCCACCCTCGCGTGCGCCAGGACCTCTTGATCCAGGACCCGCGCGCCGCCTTCTCCGATCGCCCCCATCGCGAGCTCGGGCTGGTAGGGAAGTCCCAGCTTCCGCACCACGATCACGTCCAGGGGCGCGTCCAGGGCTGCGGCGACCTCGAAGGCGATGGGGACGCCGCCTCGGGGCAGGCCCAGGACCACGATGTCCTGGCCGCGGAGTTCCGCCAGACGCCTGCCCAGTTGCCGGCCGGCGTCGACCCTGTCTGCAAAGATGCTCATCAGTTTGGCTTTCCAGTCGAAACCTCGGCCGTCGGCCTCATCAGTCCCGCGTTCCTTAAGCCGGGGAACGGACCGGGCGGCCGCTCCCTTCAACTATCCGCCCATCACCTTGGACGGGTGAGGGCCTTTATGCCCGGTTTTGCGTCGGCGGCGCCGGCCCGGGCCCCGGTTGACGAGCAGCGGCCTGGCCTCCGGGATGCTGAAGCGTGCGGCCCGGCGGCTGATGTGGTGGCTCGGGCCGCGGCGCCGGACAGCGGCGGGCCGGGCGGCGGCAGGCTGCTGTGCGGCACGGGCGAAGAACCAGCGTTTGGCCGTTTCCACCAGGACCAGATACACCACGGTCATTCCGAGCAGGGCCAGGAAGAACGGCACGGGCAACGGGTCGAACCCGAGTACTCCGGCCAGCGGAGAAAGCGGGAGGAACACGCCCAGTGCCACCACGCCCAGGGAGGCGCTAAGCAGGCCGATGGACGGCCGGCTGCGGAAGAACGGGACGCGCCGGGTCCGGATGGCGAAAATGATCAGCGTCTGCGTCGCGATGGACTCGATGAACCAGCCTGCCCGGAATTCCCCGGAGACGGCGTTGAACGCGAACAGCATCAGGGCAAACGTGGCGAAGTCAAAGAGCGAGCTGATGGGGCCAAAGAGGAACATGAACCGCCGGATGAAGGCGATGTTCCAGTGCGAGGGCGCTACCAGCTGCTCGTTGTCCACGCGGTCACCGGGGATGGCGAGCTGGCCTGTGTCGTAAAGCAGGTTGTTCAACAGGATCTGCCCCGGCAGCATGGGCAGGAAGCTCAGGACCACCGAGGCCGTGGCGGCGCTGAACATGTTGCCGAAGTTGCTTGACGTCCCCATGAGGACGTACTTGATGGTGTTGGCAAAGATCCGCCGCCCTTCCATGACGCCCTCGGCCAGCACGCCCAGGTCCTTGTCCATCAGCACGACGTCGGCAGCGTCCTTCGCCACGTCGGTGGCGCTGTCCACGGAGATGCCGATGTCCGCGGCATGCAGCGCCAGCGCGTCGTTGACGCCGTCGCCCATGAAACCGACTGCGCCCCCGCTCTGCCGCAGCAGCCGGATGATCCGCGCCTTCTGCTCAGGCGAGACGCGCGCGAAAATGCTCGCCTCCCGGGCCGCGGCACTGAGCTCCTCGTCCGACATCGCCTCCACCACCGCACCGCTGAGCGTTCCGCCAGAGAGCACGCCGAGTTCGTCGCAGACCTTTTCGGCAACCTTGGCGTTATCGCCCGTGGCGATCTTGACCGTGATGCCGAGCGCCGCCAGCTGGTCCAGCGACTCCCGGGCATTGGCCTTGGGCCGGTCCAGGAAGATGAGGAATCCGGACAGGGTCAGATCCTTCTCGTCAGCCGGCGTCAGATCCACGAGTCCCCCGGCCGGGCGGCTCGCGACGGCCACCACCCGGGACCCGGCGTCGAACTGTTCATCCAGCATCCCCTGAACCCCGGGCGGGGTGTCCACGCACAGCGCGAGGACCTCTTCCGGCGAGCCCTTTGTGACCAGGCGGGCGGCACCGCCGTCCTCCCGGACCAGCACGCTGGTCCGGCGCCGCTGATGATCGAAGTCGATGACGTCCACGCGGTCGTAGCGCGACGGGTCGAAGGCTGCCGCGTCAGCTGACGCCCACAGCGCGGCGTCCAGCGGGTTCAATCCCACGGTGGACACTTTTGCTTCGGCGTATTCGGCCTCGGTCGCGAGCAGTCCCTGGGTGAGCAGTTCGCCGGGAGTGGACTTGGGGCCCGCGGGCAGCGCAGCGGTGAAGCTGATCCTGCCCTCGGTCAGCGTCCCGGTCTTGTCCGTGACCAGGATGTCCATGTCGCCGAGGTCCTCGATGCAGACCAGGCGTTTGACCAGGACCTTCCGTTTCGCCAGTTGGCGGGTTCCCGTCGCCAGGCTGGTACTAACCACCGCAGGCAGCAGCTGCGGGGTGATCCCCACGGCGATTGCCAGCGAGAACAGCAGCGACTCGATCACGGGCCGTTGCAGCAGCAGGTTCGCGACGAAAATGAGCGACGTGAGTCCGATCGCCACCTGCAGCAGGAGGAACGAGAAGCGTTTGAGGCCCAGCTGGAACTCAGTCTGGGGCTGCCGCTCACCGAGGCCAAGGGCGATCCTGCCGAATTCGGCCCGTCCGCCGGTGGCGACCACCACCCCGGTGCAGCTGCCGGACTGGACTATGGTTCCCATGAAGAGGCAGCAGGTCAGGTCCGCCAGCGCCGCGCCTCCGGGTACCGGCGCGGGGTCCTTGGCGACGGGCAGTGATTCCCCGGTCAGGATGCTTTCATCGCACAGGAGGTCCTTCGCGCTCAGCAGCCGGATGTCGGCGGGGATGATCGCGCCGATCCCCAGATGGACGACGTCGCCGGGCACGAGATCGGTGACGTCGACTTCGCGGACGGTCCCGTCGCGGACGACGACAGCGCGGTGGGTGACACGCGAATGCAGGGCCTCGGCAGCGCGTTCGGCCCGGAATTCGTTGCTGAATCCCAAGCCGATGCTGACCAGCAGGATCACCCCGATCACGATCGAGTTCGTAGCGTCCCCGAGGAACAGGGAGAGGGCGGCGGTGATGAGCAGGAGGATCAGGATGGGGCTGCGCAACTGCCGGCCCAGCACCGCCCAGCCGCTGGCCTCATGGGTGCGGACAGCGTTCGGTCCGAGCTCCACGAGCCGTTTATCCGCCTCCGCGGCGGAGAGTCCGTTCACGCCGGATCCCAGCTGGTCCAGCACGGTACCGGCGGGGGTCCGGGCGGCGTCGGCGATTGCCAGCGCGAGGGAGTGCGACTCCTGGACGTCGAGCTCTGCCATGCTGCATCCGTTCGGAAAAAGTTAAGTTACCGTCAGCGTACGTCTTCATGCTGAACGCGTCCCCGAATGCGTCACAGGGCGGATGCCGGATTGCCCGCCCAAAAGGTCCGGAATCGGATGCATATAACCATTTCGACGCCTGAACGCCCTCTTGCGGCGCTCCTACGCCGTGAACTCCTGCGGGGTCTCCCTGGACGGGACAAGGCCGGCGAAGGACGCGATGGCCCCTGCCACCTCAACGGCACGGTTGTGCTGCACGACGTGCCCGGTTCCCTGGATTTCGAGGAACCGCCCCCCTGTGGCCCGCCCGGCCAGCCGGCGGCACCAGCCGGCGGTGGCGACCGGATCGTGGGCGCCCCGCAGCACCAGGACCGGCGATTTCACGCCGGTGATGCGCTCTTCCGTGGGGTAGTTCATCATGACCTGCAGGGTCTCGAGGTACCAGGACGGACCGCAGCGCAGGTAGTCGGTGAAGACGACGATGTTCGAGGAGGGGCTCTCGAAGAACAGGCAGTCCAGGCCGAGGGCCAGGGCCTGCTGCGGCACTGTCCGGCGCCTGGAATCGACCACCGGACCCATCAGGACCACGTGCGGGATCCGTTCCGGCTGCTGAATCGCGGCCTCGACGGCGAACTGTGCCCCCATCGAGTGCCCCACGGCCACGAACTCCCGGACGCCGAGCTGTTCCATGGCACCCACGATGTAGGTGGCGTGGTCGGCCACTGTCAGGGGATGCTCGGGCCGGGGCGTGGCCCCGAAGCCGGGCAGGTCGATCGAGTAGGTGTCGACTGACGCCGCCAGCAGCCGATGAAGCCGTCGCAGGTAGCGGTGCGAGGCGCCGATCCCGTGGATGAGGACGACGGCGGGTGCGGCGCCCGGCTGGTCCCCGGTCCCGCTTTGTGCCGCCGCGCCTGGACCGCCACCGGCCGCCCGCCGGGAGGCGAACACCTGGCCGATGTGTCCGCTCACCTCGATCTCGTGGCACACAGGGTCATTGGGAATTGAACTGGGCATTGACTGACAGTACCTTCCGAAGTTGAGTATCTCCCCCCAAAGGGCGGAAGGTTCCGTGGCGCAGCATTGCGGCTACGCCACGGAAGGGCCGCTATGCGCGGGACCGCAGGACAGTGACTGAGCGGTCGCGCACGATCAGGGTGCTCACCGGCGGGTGTGCCTGCTGTTCCGGGTCGGTCGAGAGCACCAGCTCCCACTCCTGCTGCGGGGCTGCCGGGACGGTGAATTCGACGCCGTTTTCGGCGGCGTTGAACAGTACGGCGAATGCGTCGGCGCCGTCGTGCTCCAGCACGAACGCGATGGCGCGGTGGTCTGCCGTCCAGTCCTCTTCGCTGAAGCCCTCGGCGTCGGCGCGGAGCACCCGGACTGAGTCGGCACTGCCGGCCTCCGGTGCGTGGCGGAACCAGTCCGGGCGGAGTGCGGGGTTCTCGCGGCGGAGCGTGATCAGTTCCGTGGTGAACTCGAGGAGTCCGGCGTCGACTTTGTTCCAGTCAAACCAGGAGATCTCGTCGTCCTGGCAGTACGCGTTGTTGTTCCCGCCCTGGGTCCGACCCATTTCGTCGCCGCCCAGGATCATGGGCACGCCGGTGGACAGGAGCAGGGTCGCCAGGAAGTTCCGGCGCTGGCGGCCGCGGAGTTCGGTGACGGCGGGATCATCGGTGGGGCCCTCGATGCCGTGGCTGGCCGAGCGGTTGTCGCTCTCGCCGTCGTTGTTGTCCTCACCATTCGCTTCGTTGTGCTTCTCGTCGTAGGCCGTGAGGTCCGCCAACGTAAAACCGTCATGCGCGGTGATGAAGTTGACGCTGGATACCGGGGCGCGGCGGCTGCCTTCGTAGACGTCCGGGCTGCCGAGGAAACGCTGGGCGAAGTCCCCAAGCACGTTCTCGCCGCCATGCCAGAACTCGCGGGCGTCGTCGCGGAACTTGCCGTTCCACTCGGACCAGTCGGCCGGGAACCCGCCCACCTGGTAGCCGGCGGTGTCCCAGGGTTCGGCGATCATCTTGACCGGGGCCAGGACCGGGTCCTGCTGGATCAGGGTGAGGAAGGCGCTGTGCAACTCGGCGCTGCCGTCCTGCCTGGTCAGTGTGGTGGCCAGGTCGAAGCGAAACCCGTCCACGTGCATTTCCGTGACCCAGTAGCGCAGCGAGTCCATGATGAGACCGAGCGCCGCCGGGTGGCCCACGTTGAGGCTGTTTCCCGTTCCGGTCGTGTCGAAGTACGCGGACTCCTCCCCCTCCACCAGGCGGTAGTAGGCGGCGTTGTCGATGCCCTTGAAGGACAGCATGGGGCCCATGTGGTTGCCCTCGGCGGTGTGGTTGTAGACGACGTCGAGGATGACTTCCAGCCCGGCCGCGTGGAGGGCCTTGACCATGGCCTTGAACTCCGCGACCTGGCCGCCGCCGTCGCCGGCGGCGCTGTAGTCGCCGTGCGGGGCGAAGAATCCGATGCTGTTGTAGCCCCAGTAGTTGCGCAGGCCTTTCTCTTCCAGGTGGCTGTCCTGCACGAACTGGTGCACCGGCAGCAGTTCGACGGCGGTCACGCCAAGGTCCGTGAGGTGCTTGATGGCTGCGGGGTGCGCCAGGCCGGCATAGGTGCCGCGGATGTCCTCCGGGACGTCCGGGTGCTGCTGCGTGAAACCCTTGACATGGACTTCGTAGACCACCGTCTCGGCGAGCGGGATGCGCGGCGCGACGTCGGGGGCACCTTCGTCCCAGTCGAAGGACCGGTCCGTGACCACGCAACGGGGCGCCGAAGCGGCCGAGTCCGTGGCGTCGAACTCGGCCGGGTTGTTCAGATCGTGGGCGAAGACGGCCTGGCCCCAGTCATAGCCGCCCTCGATCGCGGTGGCGTGGGGATCCAGCAGCAGCTTGTGGACGTTGTGCCGCAACCCGGCGTCGGGGTCCCAGGCGCCGTCGACGCGGATGCCGTAGCGGGTGCCGACCTCGATCCCCGGGACCATGCCATGGAACACGTGTCCGGTCCGCTCCGGCAATGCAATGCGGGTCTCGGCGCCGTCGCCGTCGAAGGTGGAGATTTCCACTGCGTCGGCCGTCTGGGAGTAGATAGCAACATTGGCGCCACCGTCCCTCAGCGTGACGCCCAGCGGATACGGAAGGGAACGCGTGGCAGCGGCCGAAGTCATGCGATGCTCGTTTCTATACGGAGTTGTCAGCCCAGTATAGTAAGCATGCTGACGAAGTACCGAACGCGACAGGCCCGCTGCCCAGCTACCAATCGCGTTAGGGGCGCTCAGTTCCCGCGCTTGTCCCGCTCGGTGAATTCCTCGTCGAGGTCATAGTGCCGGAACTCGGTCTCCGGGTTGGGCTCGCCTTCGACCACATATTCGTAGTCCAGCTGGCGCTGGACCTGGCTGTCGAGGACCTGCAGTTCCTTGTCCGCCACCTTGCTCAGGTCTTCGGGGAAATGGTCCTCGGGGGTGAGGTGCAGTTTCTCGGTCATGGCATGCCTCTCTCGGCCAGGCAGGATGGACCCGATCATGCGGTGTCCCGGCCAGCTTAAGGATAGCCGCGGCCGCCGGGCCGGGGAACACTCAGGGAACCGCCGATACGGCGGAAGGGTTCAGTCAGCCGGAAGCCGGGCCGAGGGGCCCTGGAGAGCCGGCGGGGGCCGGCCCGGCGTGCCCATGACGCTGTCGGGATGGCTGTGCGGAACGGTCCTGTCGCCCGGCTCGTCCCTGTACTCGAGAACCCGCACCCGCTCGTTTTCGAAAACCACCCGGTAGAGCTTCGGGTTCGCCACCACTGGATCGTGTCCCACGGGCGCGAGCATACGCCCGGCCTCCGGCAGCGCGCCAGAAGACGGCGGCATCGGGGGCAGGCCGGGATGAACTCTTGCGCGCCCTACGTTGCGGCAGGGGCGATGTTGACCAGCCAGTCCACGCCGAACTTGTCCTTGCACATGCCGAAAGTGTCGCCCCAGGGCGCCTTCTCCAAGGGCATGGCCACGGCGCCGCCGTCGGCGAGCTTGTCGAAGTAGCCCCGGAGCTCGGCCTCGTCGGAGCCGCTGAGCGACACGGAGAAGTTGTTGCCGGGGGTGTAATCCATGCTGTTGGGTGTGTCCGCACCCATCAGCACCATGCCGTGTTCGGTGGTCAGCATGGCGTGCATGATCTTGTCCTGCTCCGCAGCGTCCTCGCTGGCGTGGTACTCGGCGAACGTGCTCATGTTCAGCTCACCGCCGAACACCGAATGATAGAAGGCCATGGCTTCCTTGGCGTTGTCGCGGAAGCCGAGGTAGGGGTTGAGCGTGGTCATGTCCGGACTCCTAGCAGCGATTCGGTACTTGTTTACAGCGCATATCCTGCCCCAAAGGCGCTGCCGCGGGTAGGTGTCTTCACCCGGCTGCGGCGCCCACGAGGCCACGGGCGGGGCGGGCCAGCACTCCTGCCCGGTTACTCGGGGCCGGGCTTGGCGCCGGGCCGTGGAAAGGCCGGAAACCCGGGCCTCGCCGCGGCCGGGTCGCAGAGCAACCGGAAAGGAGCGCGGGACCCGGGGTCAGGAAGTCTGGCCCGCGTGCTCGCCTTCTTCGATTTCCTCGAGCAGTTTGTCGTTGAAGGCAGGAAGGTCATGCGGGTTGCGGCTGGTGACCAGGCCTTGGTCCACCACCACTTCCTCATCGGTCCAATGGGCGCCGGCATTCGTGAGGTCCGTCCGGAGCGTGGGGTAGGACGTCACATTCCGGCCGCTGATGACGCCGGCATCGATAAGCAGCCAGGGTCCGTGGCAGATGGAGGCCACAGGCTTGTGCTGTTCAAAGAATGCCCGGGTGAAAGCCTGGGCGTCCTTGTCGACGCGGAGGTGGTCGGCATTCACGACCCCACCGGGAATCACCAGCGCGTGGAAGTCGGCCGCGTTGGCGTCCGCAGCGGTGATGTCGACGGCGAACGTGCTGCCTTTTTCGGTGCCGTCGTAGCCTTGCAGTTTTCCGCTCTTGGGAGCCACCAGGGTCGGTTCCCCGCCGGCTTCCTTCACGGCGTTCCACGGGCTGGTCAGCTCCACCTGCTCCACGCCGTCGGTCAACAGGAAAGCGACTTTCTTACCTGCAATGTTGTGTCCTGACATGTGTCCTCCTCTTGCTGGGCGAGGATCCACGAGGGGCGCTTCGCCGTCCATGGTTCCCACGCGGAGACTGTGATGGCTTACAGGAACAACTCTAGGAAGCCGCAAAATAATAAGCAAGCTGATGATGCGCGGGGACCGCCAGGATCGGGCAACTGACACAATGGCTCAATGGACGTCGCTTTGGGACTGCTGGCCCTCGTTGCCATCGTGTGCGCCGGCAGTGCGTTGGGCCGCAAAATCAACGTCTCCGTCCCGCTGCTGCTGGTGCTCGCCGGGGTTGCCTGTTCCTTCCTGCCGTTTGTCCCCAGGATCGAGCTGAATCCGGAGCTGGTGCTTGTCGGTCTCCTGCCGCCCCTGCTCTACGCCGCGGCGCTGCAGACCTCGCTGTTCGATTTCAGCTCGAACCGCCGCTCCATCGGCCTGCTCTCGGTCGGCTACGTCATCTTCAGCACCGTCAGCGTCGGATTCGTGGTCGGGTGGCTGTTTCCCGAGATTCCGCTCGCCGCCGCCATGGCCCTCGGTGCCGTCGTCGCACCGCCGGACGCCGTGGCCGCGACCGCCATCGCGCGGAAGGTGGGCATGCCCCGCCGGATCGTCAGCATCCTGGAGGGTGAATCGCTGGTCAACGATGCCACAGCGCTCGTCTGCCTCCGTGCTGCCATCGCCGCGATTTCGGGCACGGTCTCTGCGGCGGAAATCGGCGGCGGGTTCGTGCTCGCGGCCGGCGGCGGCCTCGTGGTCGGCGTTGCCGCAGCCTTCGTCCTCACCGAGCTGCGCAAACGCATCCGCAACGTGGCCATCAACACCTCCACCTCCCTGATAGCACCTCTGGTCGCCTACCTGCCGGCCGAGGCCATCCATGCGTCGGGCGTTCTCGCCGTCGTCGTGACCGGGCTGATCATGGGGACCAAGGCGCCCTCAATGCCGAACGGGGCGGCGCGGCTCAGCCAGCGCAGCAACTGGAACACGGTCCAGTTCCTGCTGGAGAATTCCGTCTTCCTCCTCATTGGGCTGCAGGTCCGCACCATCATCGAAGGCGTCCAGGATGACTCGCTGGGGCCAGCCCGGATCTGGATCGGCTGCGCGGTGGTGTTCCTGGCGGTGCTTGTGCTGCGCCCGGTGTGGGTGTTCCCGGCCACGTACCTGCCCCGGCTGATTCCGGCCGTCCGTCGCAACGACCCCGCACCGCCGTGGCAGTTCCCGGCGATCGTGTCCTGGGCCGGTATGCGCGGTGTGGTGACCCTTGCCGCCGTGCTGGTTCTGCCGGCCGATCTGGAACACCGCTCGGTGCTGATCCTTGCAGCGCTCGTGGTGGTGGGTGGCACCCTCGCGCTGCAGGGCTTCACGCTGCCGGCCCTGGTCCGGCTGCTGAGGGTCCAGGGGCCGGACCGGCGCGAGGACGCCCTGAACCAGGCCTCGCTCATGCAGCTGGCAACGGCCGCCGGAGTGCAACGCCTGCAGGAGATTCGCACGGACAACGATCCCCCGGAAGTCGTGGCGATGCTCAAGCGGCGCACCCAGGAACGCGGGCTGGCGGCCTGGGAGCGGCTCGGCCGCCCCTCAGCCGAGGCCGCCACGCCCAGCCAGCGCTACGCGCAGCTCCGGCTTGCCATGCTGGAGGCCGAGCGCGCTAAAGTCCTGGAGCTGCGGCGCGGCGGCGCGTACGCCCACGAGGTCCTGAGCGAGGTGCTCGACCGGCTGGACGTCGAGGAATCCATGCTCGATGTCACGCTGGAGGAACCGGATCTTGCCGGCCGTGGCGGCGGCGAGGGGATCGCACGCCCGGGCGGCATCTGCGAACACCTTGAGACCGCCCCGAACCCTTCGGCCCCGCAGGACCCCTTCTGCGCTGCTTGCGCACGGGAAGGTACGACGCCGGTGCACCTGCGCATGTGCGTGGCGTGCGGCAACGTGGCCTGCTGTGACTCCTCACCCGCAACCCATGCCTTCAAGCACTTCCAGGCCAGCGGCCACCCGGTCATGCGGAGCATCGAACCCGGCGAAGACTGGCGCTGGTGCTATGCGGACGAGCTCCTGGGCTGAGCTCTGGTCAGGGCCGATTCCCGTCCGTACGCTGGGGAGGGATGACCGCCGGACGAGAAGAGGACACCGTGGACAACGAAGACATCCTGGAACGCATCAGGGCATTGGTGGCGGAAGAGCACGGACTCCGTGAAGACACGGAGTCGTCCAACGAGGTCAAGGCCGGCCAGGTTCCCAACCCGCTCAGGCTCCAGCAAATTGAGGAACAGCTCGACCAGTGCTGGGACCTGCTCCGGCAGCGGCGGGCGAAGAAGGACTACGGCGAGAACCCGGACGAGGCGGCGACCCGCCCTGTCAGCGAGGTCGAAGGCTACCAAAGCTGACGTCGGCACCTCTCAGAAGGCGGGTGGGCCATGCAGGTTGCATTGATTGGCGACGTCATGCTCGGCCGGCTGGTCAACCAGCACTTGAGGACCACCACCCCTGCGTACCCGTGGGGGGGACGCCCTAGCCGTCCTCCGGCGGGCCGAAATCCGGTTCGCCAACCTCGAATGCGTCCTGGCGGACGGCGGAAGACCGGAGCCAGGAAAGGTATTCCACTTCCGCTCGGACCTGAAGAACGTGGCGAGCCTCCTCGCTGCCGGAATCGACGCGGTGTCACTGGCCAACAACCACGTGCTGGACTACGGGGAAGAAGCGTTCCGGGAAATGCTGCCGGCCCTCGACGCCGCCGGCGTCCTCCATGCGGGGGCCGGCACGGATAGGGACGCAGCCCGCCGGCCCGGCGTGCGGCGGGTGACCGGTGCCGCCGTCGGCTTCCTTGCCTTCACGGACAACGAGCCCGACTGGGAGGCAAGCGATACTTCGCCCGGGATCCACTATGTCCCCGTGGAGGACGAACAAAGGGTGGCCGATCTATTGGACTTGGTCCGGCGGACTAAGGCACACGCGCAGCTGCTCATCGTTTCAGCACACTGGGGCGGCAACTGGGGCTCCGAAGCCCCGCCCGAGCAGCAGGACCTGGCACGCGCGCTGATCGACGCCGGGGCCGACGTCGTGTTCGGGCACTCCCCGCATATCTTCCGCGGCGTCGGGATCCACCGGAACCGGCCGATCATCTACAGCGCCGGGGACTTCGTGGACGACTACGCCGTGGACCCGGTCGAACGCAATGACCGGTCATTCATCTTCATGCTCGAGACGGACGGAAGCGACACCCGCGTGCTCCGGCTGTACCCGACCATCATCACCGATTTCCAGGCCCGTCTTGCGGGTGCGAGTTCGCCCGCCATTGCCAGCCGGATGCAACGGCTCAGCACTCAGCTCGGAACCCAGAGCACGTGGACGCAGGCCGCGGGTGTCCTGGAAATCCCGATGGATCAGGCGTAATTGCCAGGAATCTTCCCTGCGGCCCCTCCGGCAGCACCAATCCCGCGGTTCACGGCAGGCATGATGTCGGTGGCCAGCAGCTCGATGGACCGCGCCGTCTCCGCGAACGGCAGTCCGCCCAGTCCGATCTGGGCCATGTACCGGCTGTTGCCAAGAGTCTGGTGGATTTCCAGCAGCTTCTCGGTAACCTGCTGGGGGCTCCCGACCAGCAGGCCGCCGCCGGGTTCGGTCCATTCATTGAAGGTGGAGCGCGGGAAGTGGTCCACCGGCCGCGGCATATTCTGCTCGAAATAGGCCCGGTAGTAGGGATAGAAGGTGTCCCGAGCCTGCTGCGAGGTCGGCGCCACGTAGAAGTGTCCGCCTGCTCCGAGCTGCAAGCCGCCGGGGTCGTGGCCGGCGTCGGCAGCGGCCTGGCGGTAGACCTCCACGAGACGGCGGAAGCGCTCCGGCCCGGAGAGCAGGGCGACGAACAGCGGCAGCCCCAGCCGCCCGGCACGGGCAAAGCTTGCCGGGGTGCCGCCCACGCCGACCCAGAGAGGCAGCTTGTCCTGCACCGGGCGGGGCACAATGTCCATGCCGTGGATGCTCTGCGTCAGGTCTCCGCGCCAATTGACGACGGCATTGTCCCGGAGTTCCAGCAGCAGGCGCAGCTTCTCATCGAAGAGCGCGTCGTAATCGTCAAGCTCGTAGCCGAACAGAGGGTAGGACTCCACGAAGGCGCCGCGGCCCACGATGATCTCGGCCCGGCCGTCGGAGATCAGGTCCAAGGTCGCGAACTGCTCGAACAGCCGCACGGGGTCCTGGGTGGAGAGCACGGTGACGGCCGAACTGAGCCGGAGGTTGGTGGTTTCGCGGGCGATCGCGGCCAGGACGATTTCCGGGGCTGACAAGGCGAAGTCGCGCCGGTGGTGCTCCCCCAGCCCGAGGAAGCTGAGCCCCGCCTGGTCGGCCAGCTTCGCGAGCTCGATGATTTCCTTCAGCCGTTGCTGAGGGGACACCGCGTTGCCGGTGCTGACGTTCCGGGAGAGCTCGCCAAAGGTGAAGATGCCAAAGTCCATATTTATTGAACATTCAAGCAATTGATTTCATTCCTCCGCCAGGACTCGAAATTCCGCGGTTCACCGCACACTTTCTCCCGCTCCCCGCGGGCCCGCGCCATTCCGGGGATCCGGCCCCGCGCCACCGCCTCCGGACGGGCCGGCCGAGAGGCCCCGGTAACATCCCCGAAACATGGCTGTCACGTGATCTTCACGCCGCGGCAATTCCTGTAACGTGCCCGCAACTTTTCTCCCCCTTAACCGAAACATGCCTCCGCGAGGATTGAATCCGGATCGGGGGGCCGGCGGCGACATGTTCCGGTATGGCGGTACGACAGGAAGGGACACGCAGGTGGAACTCACTGCGGGAAGCATCTGGATGATGGTCTCGGCGGCACTCGTGCTGCTCATGACCCCGGCGCTGGGCCTCTTCTACGGCGGTATGACGCGGGCCAAGGCTGCGCTCAACATGATGATGATGAGCTTTGTCTCAGTCGGGATCGTCGGCGTCGTCTGGGTCCTGTGGGGCTACTCCATGACCACCGGCAAGGGCATCCTCGGCGTGGTCGGCGACCCGTTCACCAGCTTTGGACTGAGCAACCTCATCGGCTCACCGGACCTTATCAAGGCAGGCTACAGCGCCAGCTTCGCCATCATCACCGTGGCCCTCATCAGCGGCGCCATCGCGGACCGGACCAAGTTCAGCTCCTGGGCCATCTTCGTCCCCATCTGGATCACGGCCGTGTACTGCCCCCTCGCCTTCATGGTCTGGGGTGGCGGCCTGATGAGCGCGGGCGGAGCGGTCAGTTCCCTCTTCGGACAGGTCATCGACTTCGCCGGCGGCACTGTCGTCGAGATCAGCTCCGGCACCGCGGCACTCGTTCTGGTCCTGATCCTGGGCAACCGGCACGGCTTCGGCAAGGACCCAGCCCACCGCCCGCACAACATCCCGTTCGTCATGCTGGGCGCCGGCATCCTGTGGTTCGGCTGGTTCGGCTTCAACGCCGGCGCTGCCACCACCGTGCAGCAGGCGGGCCTGATCTGGATCAACACCCTGGCCGCTCCCGCCGCAGCCGTGATCAGCTGGCTCGTGGTCGAGAAGATCCGGCACGGCCACCCCACCTCCCTCGGCGCGGCGTCCGGTGCCGTCGCCGGCCTGGTCGCGATCACCCCGTCGTGCGCTAACATCAGCCCCCTCGCCGCCCTGGGACTGGGCCTCCTGGCCGGCGCGGCCTGCGCCGTGTTCGTGGACTTGAAGTACAAGTTCGGTTTCGACGATTCGCTCGACGTCGTCGGGGTCCACCTTGGCGGCGGCCTCCTCGGCACCTTGGCACTGGGCTTCATCGCCCTTCCGGTCAACGGCCAAGGCGGGGGCCTCTTCTACGGCGGCGGCCTTCACCAGCTCATCGCGCAGATTGTTGCGGTGCTCATCACCGTTGCACTGTCCGGACTCGGCACGGCCGTGATCGGCCTCGCCATCCACAAGACAGTCGGATTCCGGGTCAGCCACGAAGACGAGGTCGCCGGCATTGACCGGTCCGAACACGCCGAAAGCGCCTACGCCTTCGCCGAGCTCGCCCTCAGTCGCTTCAACCCCTTCGGGCACCATGCCCACGCCCCGCACTCCACGCACACGGCGGCGCCCGCCCAGGCAGTCCGCGCAGCACTGCGCGAGAAGGAAGACAGCCTGGTCTGACGGCCCCGACGGAAGGCGGGGGACGACGGCGGGACCTCTCGCCGTCGTCCCCGTCGTTGTTATTCCGGCTTGTCGCGCCGCTTCGTTGATCTGGGTCGCCGCCCAGGCGGTTGCGACCCCACTCAGGATGCCGGGTGCGTGTACGCGATCCGCTCGAAGGAGAGCGCGTCCGGGGTTCCGGTCGGGTTGCTGGTGACCTTGAGCCAGTCCCGGGCGTTGCTGGAGCCGTCCACCGTGACCCGGGTAAGGTTCGTGGCCGCGACCCCCTGTCCGTAGAACGGGAGCCAGGAGGAACCGGCCGCCAGCGGGTGGTCCTGGTTGTAGACGTGGCTGTCGCCGTTGATCAGGTAGACGGGGCCGCCGAAGGCGTTCGACTCCTCGACGAGGGCCTGGACCAGCGGTTTGTAGGCCCCGAAATCTGCCTGGGACGGGTGGGTGACGGTCGGGTCGAACATGTCGGCCTGCGTCATGATGACGACGGCCCGGCTGCCGTCCTCGCGGGCTTTGCCGAAGGTGTCCTTCAGCTCGCGGATGTCCGCAGCCGTCCGCTCGCGGACTTCGCTGGCCTGTTCCGCGGTGGGCGCCGTCTTGCCAAGTCCGGACCAGGGCAGCAGGGAGTTGTCGCTGCCCGGGATGTTGACGGCGGTGAAAGCGATGTCCTGCTTCTGGAAGTTAACGTTTTCGGGATACCCCTGGCGGGCCTGCGACTTGACCTTCATCGGCTGCCCGAGGGTAGTGCCGGGCTGCGGGAAGAAGGTGGCGCGGACCTTCGCCAGGCGTTCGAGCGGGTTGTAGGCGCCGTTGTTCGGGCGGTGGCAGTCGGTCCACTCGTTGTCCCCCGGGGTGTAGACGAGCGGCAGGGCAAAGGAATCGAAGTTCTTGCGGATCCCGGCGAAGTAGCCGTCCGTGCACGGGGAGGAGCCGTTCTTGATATCCCCCACGTGCCCGACGAAGGACAGTTCCTTGTGGGAATTGAGATCCTGGATGTAGGACGGGAACGCCTGGATTTCCGCCTCGCCGTACGGGACATCGCCAATCACGGCAAAGCTGAGCTGCGGCCGGGAGCCGTTTTCTCCGGCATTTCCGCGCGGGTCCTGGCGTGCCTGGCCCGCCTGTCCGTGGTCGCCGGCACTGCCGTCATCCGCTGCCAGCGCCGGGGCCGCCAGCAGCGACGCCGACATCGCGGCCGCCGCCGCGGCAGCCATCATCACACGGTTCATGGGGCGCATCTCGTTCTCCTCAGTCTGGGCTTCCGGTTCCGGGCCAAGGCTAGGGTGCTGATCCGAACAGGAGGGGTCCTGAAGGTGAACTCTCTTCGGTTTCCACGTTCCAAGATTTTCCCAAGGTACGGGCTTAAAATGCGGCCGGAGGCTTAAGATGTTGGGCGGGGGCACTCGAATAGCGACGTCGCTTAATGGGAGGCCACGATGTTCAGCCAAGTCCGCCGCCAGGCATCAAAACCGCAGCTAACATCCATGGCCGCGCGACCGCGCTGGCGCAGGCCGCTTGCCGCTCTCCTTTCAGCCGACAGACCCTTCGTCCGCCGGGTGATCGGCACCCTCGCCGTCGTTGCGCTGAGCGTCGGAGGGGGAATCGCAGCCGCCGCCCCCTCTTCCGGGGCCGAGCCGGAAGAAAGCTACATCGTGGTGCTGAAGGACACGGTGGTGGACGTGGGAGCCACGGCCGCGGCCCAGCAGGGCGCGTACGGATTCGCGACGTCCCAGCTGTACAGCAGCGCGGTGAACGGCTACGCAGCCACCATGACCGCGTCCCAGGCACAGCGCCTCCAGGCTGATCCCGGCGTCGAATTCGTCACCCAGGGACGGAAGTTCCACAAACCGCCGGACTCCGAAGCACCCAGCACTCAGGTGAAGCCGTTGTGGCGGCAGCGCATCTCCGGCACGGGACCCGACGCCAAGAATTCCCTCATCCGGGACGGCGGCGGCAGCGAGCCTGTGGACGTCAACGTCGCGGTCATTGACAGCGGAATCGATTCCACCCATCCCGACCTCAACGTTCGCGGCGGCATTGACTGCACGTCCGGCTCACCGGTCGCCGTGACCCCTATTGACGTCCTTGGCCACGGCACGTTCGTCGCGGGCGTGATCGGCGCCCGGAACAACGGCTTCGGCGTGGTGGGCACGGCCCCGGGCACACCGCTATGGTCCGTCCGGGTTGTTGACGACGCCGAGGGAATCTCCGAAGCGAGCCTGATCTGCGCCATCGACTGGGTGACCTCGACGCACAAGGACAAGGACAAGACCAACGACATCGCCGTGGCCAACATCAGCATCGCGGGTCCCGGCGCCGACACTGCAAACTGCGGCAAGGGCACGGACCCGATGCACTACGCCATCTGCCGTTCGGTCAAGGCCGGCGTGACCTACACTGTCGCGGCCGGGAACTCGAGTGTGGACTTCGCCGGAACTGTCCCGGCCACTTATGACCAAGTGATCACCGCCACGGCGATCGGGGACTTCGACGGGCAGCCGGGCGGCCTGGCGGCCCCCGTCTGCGGCGCCGTGGACTGGACCAAGTTCGGGCAACATGATGACGGACCTGCGTTCTTCTCCAACTTCGCCACCTTGGCCTCGGACAAGGCCCACACCGTCGCCGGCCCAGGGGCGTGCATCCTGTCGACAGTGCCGGGGGGCTACAACGTCATGCACGGGACCAGCTTCGCGAGCCCCGCGGTGGCAGGTTCGGTGGCCCTATGCATCAGCAGGAAGGCCTGCGAGGGCTCTGGGAAAGATGTGATGGATAAGTACCTGGACCTGACCGCGGGATACAGCAAGAAACACCACGACTTCGGGTTCAACGGCGACCCCGTCCATCCGATTGCCGGGCACTACTACGGTTACCTGACCGAGGTCGCCAGCATCTGACGGATCACGGAGGGGAAACATCCGGACCCTGCATGTGACGGCGCCTTGAGCCCTTCGAAAGGGCGCAGATCGAAGTGGGCGACGGCGGGAACATCCCGCCGTCGCCCTCTTCATTTGGCGCCCGCCCGGATCAGGCCACCGGGCTGGCCTCCAGCCGTCCGCCGTCCGAGACGGCGTCCAGCGGGCCGCCGTCGGCCGGGTAGATCATCAGCGCCGGGGCGTTGGAGTTCCGCTTGGCCAGCGGGTAGAACACCAGGGCGGTGACCGCCAGGCCCACCAGCCATGAGATGTCGGCTCCGCCCAGCAGCTCGGTCATCGGCCCTGTGTAGAGCGTCTGCGCGAGAAATGGAATCTGGACGACGATTCCGATCGCGTAGGAACCGAGCGCGGTCTTGTTCCACCGACCGTAGCGCCCGTTGGGGTCGTACAGCGCCGGAATATCCACTTTCTCTTTCGATACGAGGTAGTAGTCCACCAGGTTGATTGAACTCCACGGGATAAAGACCATGAGCAGGAGCAGGACGAAGTTCTTGAAGTTGGCGATGAAGTCCGGCGAAGCCAGCACCGCGATAAGGACCGACAGGCCGATGAAACCGATCACGTAGACAAACCGGGTCCGGGAATGTGCTGTGGACTTGCGCGTGAAAGCCGTCACGGACGTCAGCATCGTCATGTAACCCCCGTAGGCATTGAGGGTATTGACCGTCAGTTTCCCCGTCACGATCACCAGGTAGATGACGACGGCGATCAGTCCGCCGCCGCTAAGGTTGCCGAGGAATGCGACTTGACCGTCGAGGAACCTCTGGCCCTTGGGCAACGCAAGGGCCGCGAACAGGGCGCCGAGCGTCATGGACCACTGGGAGCCCAGCACCGTGCCGAAAAAAGCGGCCAGGAACGTCTTGCGGGCCGGGGTGTCCGACGGCAGGTAGCGGGAGTAGTCGGCGACGTAGGGGCCATAGGTCAGCTGCCAGCCGGCGCCCAGGGAGACGGCAAGAAGGAAGGTGGGGAACTCGAAATGGCCGGAACCCAGCAGCGCCCCGACGTCCTGGCTGGAGAGCAGCCGGATGCCCAGGTAGGTGAAGCCGAGGACACCCACGACGGTCGAGATCCGGCCCATCAGGTGGATGTACTTGTAGCCCAGGGTCGCCACGAGGACCGTCAATGCCCCGAAAAGGACCATGCCGACGGCCGGCGTGCCGGTGTGCGTGATCTGGTCCACGGCCTGCCCTGCCAGGACGGTTCCGGTCGCGGCAAATCCCAGGTACATGATGACGACCAGAACCAGGGGGATCACCGCGCCAAGGACGCCGAACTGCGCGCGGCTGGAGATCATCTGCGGGAGCCCGAGTTTCGGGCCCTGGGCCGCGTGCAGCGCCATGACGGCGCCGCCGAGGAGGTTGCCGATGAGCAGCCCGAGGATCGCCCAGAGGGCATCTGCACCGAAAAGCACCGCGAGCGCGCCATCCACGATCGCCGTGATCTGCATATTCGCGCCGAACCATAGGGTGAATTGATGCGCCGGTGAGCCGTGGCGTTCGTTTTCCGGGACGAAGTCGATGGAGCGGCGCTCAATGCGCGGCTCGGCTTTTCCCGTTCTTGTCGCTGCCTGCATGCCTCTTCCTCACATTGCGAATGGTTCCTGGTGTCGGAACACTGTCCGTACATCTGAGCACGGCGGGGGTGAGCTGCATCACCGCAAAATTCCATTCGCTGTCCGGCATTCCAGACAACATGGCGTCTAAATATGATTTAAGCTCCGGTCGGTGGCTGCCGGCAGAGTCACAGCACCGGGAGCGCCTGCCGCCAGATCCGCTGCCACCAGGGCTTCCCGGGTTCCGGCTCCGGCTGCGGGGATGGGTCGGCGGCAGCCGTCCGGCGCTCGCTCCAGCGCACCAGCTCGACGTCGACGTCCCGGGTTTTCGTGATGACGGGCGGACCGCCCTGGAGTTGCCGCCGCGCATCAATCACCCGCGCGTTGAAGTCCGACAGGAGGTCGCGGACCTGTTTCTCGGTGTGCTGGGCGTCGATCAGGGCATCAAGGCCGGCGTCCTCCGTTCGGAGGAGAACGGCTTTCGGGCCCAGGCCCGAGATGTGCTCACGCTGGACCAGGCCCTTGACCCACCAGTCGGGATCGTACGCCTCCCCAAGCCCAGGGACCGGTTTCCCCGCGTACTTGAGGTTGTCGAACTTCCCCTGCGCCATGGCGTCACGGATCAGGTATTCGGCCTTGGCGGCGTCGTCAATCCCGGCGCGTTTCTGCCGGAGCTCCTGCTCGGCGGCGTCCACCTTCTCGTGTTCCTGGGCGGTGCTGCCGCTGCTCCGGACCATACGGAGCTCCGCGGCCCGTTCCACCCGGCGCCGGAATGCCCCGCCTGCCCCGCTGTTCATCATTCACCGTCCTCGCCTGCCCGAAACGGCCGATCTGTCTTCCAGTATGCGGACTGTTCTTTCTGCAGCATAGGTCCAGCTCCGCGGCGGTTGGGCCCGAGACCGGAACCTAACGTGACGGTAACGAAACGTTAACCTGCTTGTGCGAGGCTGGGGCTTGGGAAGAACCCGGCACGGCCCATCCCGCCTGCACTGCAGGCCTTGAGGAGTTCCAGACGTGAACAGCCCAGCGAACAGCAGGCCCGAGAACACCCGCCCGCACCGGGACGCCGAGGAGCGGCCGGATCTGAGCAGCACCCACAGTCCCCACGTGCGGGAGGACGTGGCCATGGCGGGCCGCTGCGGCAACGTCCACCTCCCCACCGGACGCACCTGCACGCTGGCGGAGCGCCACCACGGCTCGTGCGCATTCGTGACCCCCGACGAAGCGGAGGAAGTCGCGCCGCACTAGCGCGGCCATTCCGCGTGCCCGCCGGGGGCCGCTGAGCCTCCTTAGACATCCCCCGGCGTCCGGCAGTCTTCCGGCGCCCCGCCGTCGCGATGGCACTTCCCTGCAGCGGATATTGAGGGCAATCACTTCCGCGACGCGTCACCTCGCGGCGAATGACCCGGTCCTCGGGAGCGAAAATGGTCATTATTGTCGGTCGCCTCCGTTACCGTTGGCCACACGACCGCATTTCGACTCCGGGGGGATCCATGGAATTTTCAGAACGGCTCAGCGCGATGGCTGCAAAGGTGCGCCAGCAAAGTGGTTTGATTCAGACCGAGGAGGCCACGAAGAATGCTTTCGCGATGCCTTTCATTTCTACGATTCTCGGCTATGACGTCTTCAACCCGCTCGAAGTCGTCCCGGAATTCATCGCCGACGTCGGGCTCAAGAAAGGCGAAAAGATCGACTACGCCATCGTGAAGGACGGCGAAGTCCAGATCCTGATCGAGTGCAAAAAATCATCAGAGCCCGTCAAGATTGAGCATGCCTCCCAGTTGTTCCGGTACTTCGCAGTGACCAACGCGCGGATCGCCATTCTCACTAACGGTGAGGTGTACCAGTTCTTTACCGATTTGGACGCGCCCAACCGCATGGATGCAAAGCCGTTCCTGGTTCTGGATCTGAATGACATCGATGATTCGCTCGTTCCTGAACTGCAGAAACTGACAAAGGACGTCTTTGATCTCGATTCCATCATCAACGCAGCGGGGGAACTGAAATACATCGGCGAACTCAAGCGGACGCTGGCGGCGCAGTTCAGGGAACCTGAAGACGAATGGGTCAAATTCCTCACCAGCCGCGTTTACACCGGCGCGTACACGCAGAAGGTCCGCGAACAGTTCACGGTACTGGTGGCCAAAGCGACCAAACAGTTCCTCAACGACCAGGTCAATGAGCGGCTCAAGAAGGCTCTCGGTGCACCGGGCTTTCCGCAGACCGACGACTCAGCCGCGGCGGCCACCGTTACCAGCGCGCCGGTCGCCGAAGCCGATCTGGCGGAGGCTGACGGCATCGAAACAACGCTGGAGGAGATCGAGGGCTACCAAATCGTGCGTGCCATCGTCTGCAGCGAAGTGAAGCCCGCCCGCGTCGTTCAGCGTGATGCCAAGTCCTATTGTGCTGTGCTGCTGGACGACAACAACCGCAAGCCCATCGCCAGGCTCCATTTCAACCGCACACAAAAGTACATCGGCGTGTTTGATGCCAATAAGGAAGAAACCCGGGTTCCAATCAGCTCTTTGGAAGAAATCTATGAGCACACCGAAGTCCTCCGCGCGACCGTGACGAGCTATCTGTGAGCACGCGCAGAGAGGCCGACCCCGAAGATTGAGGCGCGGGATCCCGGTAGCGGATGGCGTTCATACACGGAGAGAGGACGGCGGCGGATGCTCCCGCCGTCGTCCTCTGTGTTCGGAACACGCGACCGTTAGCGAGGGATCAATGCGGCTGGATTGGACCTGGCGTCCAAATGAGGATGTCTGCCAGTCGAAGAAGACTCAGCGGTCGTGCGTCCGGGGTGGTCGTCGGCGTCGCGAGCCAAGCCCTTGGGCGACATGAACGCCCTCCTCTTCTAAAGCTGAGTACGGGGTCATACGGCGCGCCAGGGATGTCGAAGATGCCGGGGCCGGCTACACGGATGATGTTGCAGTCTTCCGGGGCCCCGCTACAACCCCGGCAGGACCTGCTCCCGAACTTTCTTCCGCAGGATCTTGCCGAGCATCGAGCGCGGCAAGTCCTCGACGTCCACGATCCGGCGAGGGACCTTGTAGCCGGCGAGATGCTCGCGGCAGTGCACGCGCAGCGCCTCTTCATCCAATGAAACGCCTGGTTCGAGCTCGACGGCGGCCGCCACCATCTCGCCGCCGCGTTCCAGCGGCTTGCCGATCACGGCGGCGTCGCGGACGTCCGGGTGCAGGCGCAGGGCCGCCTCGACCTCGGTAGGCGAGACGTTGAATCCGCCCGTGATGATGAGTTCCTTGGCCCGGTCAACGATCGTGGCGAAGCCGTCCTCATCCACGGTGACGACGTCGCCTGTGCGAAGCCAGCCGTCGGGCGTCAGGGCTTTAGCGGTTTCCTCCGGGTTGTTCCAGTAGCCCTGGAACACCTGCGGGCCCTTGATCAGCAGCTCCCCCGGCTGGCCCTGCGGCACCTCGGCAGTGGGGTCGTCCAGATCCACGACCTTCATCAGGGTCGAAGGGAACGGCACACCGATGGTCCCGGTGCGGCGGGTGGGGTGGAAGGGGTTGCCCATGGCCACCGGGGCGGACTCGGTCATTCCGTAGCCTTCCACCAGCAGCCCGCCTGACACGGATTCCCACAGCTCCACCACGTGGCGCGGCAGGTTCATGGCGCCGGAGATGCAGTACTTGCAGGACCGCAGCGAGATGCCCTTTTCCTTCGCGGCCATCGCGGTGCGCTCGTAAATCGGCGGCACGGCGCAGTAGACCGTGGCGGGAGATTTCTTCATGGCGCCAAGGACGAGGTCGGGATCGAACTTGGGGAAAAGCACCAGCAGTCCCTGCTTGCGGATGCCGTAGGTGAGGTACAGCGTCATGCCGAACGCATGGAACATCGGCAGGATCGCGTAGAAAATTTCCTTGCGGTACTCGGCCCCTTCCATCCAGGCCTCGCCCTGCAGTGCATTGGAATACAGGTTGTAATGCGTCAGCATGACGCCCTTGGGCCGGCCGGTGGTGCCGGAGGTGTACTGGATGGCGGCGAGGTCCTGTACCGACGGGCGCGCGTGTCCCGGGCTGATCCGGCCGTGGCTGAGGAGCTCCTTCCATGGCATGGTGCCAGGCGCCGGGGCGGTCAGCGAATCCCGTGTCTCCCGGAGCTTCTTCACCGGCAGCTGCAGGGCCAGGCGTTTAAGGGCGGGGAACGCCTCGAGGAGGTTGACCGAGACAACGTGGTCGATCTCGACGTCGGCCGGGAAACCGCGGATGGCGGCTGCGGCCTTGTCCCAGGCGATCACGATCCTCGCCTGATGGTCCTCGAACTGGTGGCGGAGTTCGCGTGAGGTGTATAGCGGGTTGTGTTCGACGACGACGGCGCCCAGGCGCAGCACCGCATAGAACGCCACGACGTGCTGTGGGCAGTTCGGCAGGATTAGGGCCACCCGGTCCCCCGCGCGCACGCCGAGACGGCGCAGGCCCTCAGCGGCCCGGTCTACCTGTTCGCCGAGCTCGGTGTAACTGGTGCGGCGGCCGAAAAACTCCAGTGCGGGCGCGCTGCCGGCCTCGGCCACGGATCGCTCCAGCATGCCGACGAGCGACTCCGTTGGCAGCTCGATCTCGGCCGGGACCCCGGGCTGGTAGTTCTTCACCCAGGGCTGCAAGTCAGTGTTCGCCATGGTCACATCATTTCGCGAAGTGGCGCTCCGGGCGAATCACGGGTCCGGTGGCAGGCGCCCTCCCGCGGCCCGCTCCCTGGGAACCGTCCGCCACGCGCTGATGATGAGCCAAACCGCCCACACGAGAACGAGTGCGATCCCCGCCAGCGTCGGCAGGGCGTTCGCGGCTGCGAAGCCTTCCGTCCCGATGATCCAACCCTGCGCGATGTACGCGAGTCCGGACAATCCCATGAGGCCGCCGAGCACGCGGGAGAGGCGGCGGGTGGCCACAATGACAACCCCAAACAGGACAAGGGCAACGCCCAGCACAATGCTCTGGTAGCTCCTCATCCCCCACTCCAGCCACCTGATGTCCTCGGCGGCGGCAAACCGAAAGGCATTCTCCGGACCGGCCGCTGCCGCCCATGCGTCCACGGCATGTTTGAGCGCCACGCCGTCCACGGCCTGAAGGCCGCCGTAGAGGGCGAGAGCGACGACTGAGGACACCGCAGCGAACCGGGCTGTCCACGCCAGTGCCCCGTCCCGTGCGTCGAGGGCGGACCACAAAACCAGCAGCCCGGCGATAAGCAGCGCCATCCCGGCAAACTGGCCGAGGTGGACTCCGGTCCAGATGCTGCTGCGGGCGTATTCGGCGAACGTGGCCGCGTGGTCGTTCGCGTCGGCCGAGTCGGCATGGAACAGGCCCGCCCCCAGCGACACCACGACGCCGGCGAAAAGCAGCGTCGCTGCGAGGCGAAGCTGGTTTCCCTCAATCGGCGGGCGCTCTGCCCGCACCGAAGCGGCCGGGTACCGCGAACCGCCGTGGCCTGTCCGGCTCTTCTTCATGGACGCTCCCAACTTCCTGCTCACGAATGAAGGGGGAGGGGTGGCCGAGTCACCCGCTTAGGGGTCAGGTTACGCCGCGTGCAGCCTCGATACCATGGCGTTTGGACACCATGACTGTGTCCTCGCAGACGCTTTGGCTGGGAGGCACGGCTGGCAGCACCAGATCAAATGCCACGAGCACCTCACCGACACCATCGCGGGGCGCTCAGACCGGTCAGAGAGCCGCCACGTCATTCGAGTGCAGTCAGAGCTGACGCGCTGATGCGGCGGGGCACGCTTTGGTCCGCGGACCTAAGACGGGCCGCGTAATTTAGGCTCTTTTCCATATTTTTGGGGGTCGTCGCTCGGTAGCATGAAGTGTCCGGACAGAGCCGTCCGGGCGGGTGCCAATGTCAGAAGGAAGCCCATGCCCGTAGCTACGGTGGACGACATCCTCGCGGATCTCCCTCTGGGTTTCGCCAGCCTTGCGCTCCGGCCTTCCCGCACGGATGCGGCGATCGAACGCTTCGTGATCGTCGACGCTGACGACGAGATCTCCGACGGCGCGGCTGCTTTTGTCCTGCTGATCGGCGTTCGCGGACGCTCCGCGTTGCCGGCAGTGCGGCGCCTCTTGAAGAACCCGCCCCTGGTCCTGGCCGTCAAGGGCAGTCCGGAGGAACTGGCGGAAGCCGAAGAGCTGCTGCGCGCCGCCGGAACCGGTCTGCTGCTGGTGGATTCGGCCGCGGACTGGGACCGCCTGCTGTCCATCGCCAAAGACCGGATCCAGCCGCCCAGCTACCAGCGCGAAGTGCTGACGCTGCTAGAAGAAGATCTTTTCGCCATCGCCCAGACCACGGCCCGCCTGACCTCCAGCCACGTGGTGATAGAGGACGCAGCCAACAAGGTCCTGGCTTACTCCACGGTCTCAAACGCCATTGACGAACTACGCAAGGCGTCGATCCTGGCCCGGCGCGGTCCGCGCAAATACGAACTCCTGCTCAAGGACCTTGGCGCCTACCGCGAGCTGCACCGGACCCGGCTGCCGGTCCGGGTTCCCGCGCGGCCCCAGGATGGTCTGCGGGAACGCGTCGCCATCACCTTGTTCGCCGGCAACCGCATCATGGGCTACATCTGGCTCCAGGAAACCGGCGCCGGCTTCGGCGACGACGTCGACTACGTGCTCACAGGATCCGCCGCGCGGGCCTCAGCCGAGCTGATCCGCTACCGCAACCAGCAGTCCGTGCAAATGCGCGAGGACCGGGTTGCGCGCCTCCTTTCGGGTCCGGCGGAAGCTGCGGCGAGCGCGCACAGTGAGAAGATCCCCGCGGACCGTCCCTCGGCCCTGATCCTGATTGGTCTGTCAGCCACTGAAGCCCAGGAAGACGACGCCGCGCTCAAGCATGGGGAGCTGGCCAACCTCGCCTCGATCCACGCGGCCGCCTACAAACCGTCCGCCATCGTGGGACAGTTTCACGGCGACACCGCCGTGGTCGTTCCCGGGCTCCAGTCCTCCAATGCCGACGCCGGGCTGCGGAGCCTGGCCGAGGCAATCGTCAAGGACGCCAACAGGCACCTCGGCATCAGCCCCTTTGCCGCCGTAGGACCCGTTGTTCCCGACCTGCTCTCGCTCCATTCCGTGACCGGAATATCCGAAGCCCTACTGGGGTGCATGCGCCGGTCCGGCGAAGCGCCGGTGGCCACGGTGGACGACTTCGAGGCAGAGATCCTCTTCCACGACGCCGTGGAGAACTTCACGACGGCGGCCTTCCGGCACCGCAGCCTGTGGGCCCTGCTTCGTGACGACGCAGAACTGGCCGAAACCCTGCGTGCATTTTTCGACGCGTCTATGGACGTGGCCGAGTGCGCGAAGCGGATGCAGCTGCATAAGAACACCGTCTACTACCGGATCGGAAAGGTCAGCCGGGTCACCGGTCTGACCTTCAGCAATCCCCGCGATTCGTTGGTCGCCCTGCTTCATGTTCAGGAGTGGGCAGGCACGCAGAAGGAGCACCTGGGCAGAAAATGATGACAGCACTCGATTCGCCGCCGCTTGGCCCGGTATTGGATGACATTGTCCGACGCCACCGGCCCCGGACGGAGGCGGGCTCAGCTCCCGCAAATATTCCGCACCTACGGTCCCTGCCGTTCGACCGCTTCGGCATCGCGGTTGCCACGACGTCCGGGGAAGTATTCAGTTCCGGCGACGCGGACCTTTCGTTCTCGATCCAGAGCATCTCCAAGGTCTTCACCCTGGCGATGGCGCTCGGCGCCGATGACTCCGGCTCGTTGTGGTCCAGGGTCCTCCGCGAGCCGTCCGGGACGTCCTTCAACTCCCTGGTCCAGCTTGAAGTCGAGCACGGGATCCCACGGAACCCCTTCATCAATTCGGGCGCACTGGTGGTCACCGACCATCTGATGGAAAGCTCTTCCGACGCCGCCACTCAGGTCCTGCGCTTCCTCGCCGGCCAGGTGGGGCACCAGCATGGAAGACAGGGTCCTTTCATCGACGAGATCGCCGCAACGAGTGAACTCTCCAGCAGCAGCCGTAACCTGGCCCTCGCCCACTTCCTGAAGGAATTCGGCAACCTGCGGCGGCCCGCACAGGCCGTCGTAGAGAACTACGTCAGGCAGTGCTCCATCATGATGAGCTGCGTGGAGGTGGCCAAGGCGGCCCTTTTTCTTGCACGGGATGGCCGCGGAGCGCAAGGCGCGGTGATCTCCAGGAGCGAGGCCAAGCGCATCGGCTCCATCATGCTGACCTGCGGCATGTATGACGCAGCCGGCGAGTTTGCCTACCGCGTCGGACTTCCGGGGAAAAGCGGCGTGGGCGGCGGCATCCTGGCCATCGTCCCCGGCGAGTGCACCATCTGCGTCTGGAGCCCGCGGTTGGATTCCAAAGGAAATTCCCTGGCAGGCACGGCGGCTCTCGCTGACCTGTCGGACCGGACCGGGTGGTCGATCTTCTGATCTGACGCCTGGCTGTCCCCCACATCTTTCCCATAACCCATTTAGATCTCTGACAGGTCGAAAGGATTCCCCATGTCTAACAACCCCAATGACGAGGTTGGCTTGTACCAGGCCGATGGTGGCCACGCCCACGCTTCGGATGTCCTAATCCACGCTGAGGACTCGGGCTACCACAAGAGCCTTAAACCCCGGCAGATCCAGATGATCGCGATCGGCGGCGCCATCGGAACCGGCCTGTTCCTGGGCGCCGGCGGCCGGCTCAACGCTGCCGGCCCGTCACTGGTCATCGCCTACGCCGTCTGCGGCTTCTTCGCGTTCCTGATCCTGCGCGCCCTGGGGGAACTGGTCCTGCACCGGCCCTCGTCAGGATCGTTTGTGTCCTATGCCCGCGAATTCTACGGAGAGAAAGCAGCGTTCATCTCCGGGTGGTTCTACTGGATCAACTGGGCCACCACCACCATCGTGGACATCACCGCTGCGGCCCTTTACATGAACTTCTTCGGCAAGTACGTCCCCTGGATGGGGGCCGTACCGCAGTGGGCGTGGGCGCTGATCGCCCTCATCGTGGTCCTTTGCCTGAACCTCGTCTCCGTCAAGGTGTTCGGCGAACTCGAGTTCTGGTTCGCCTTGATCAAAGTCGCAGCCCTCGTCGCGTTCCTGCTGGTCGGCACCTACTTCGTCATGTTCGGCACCCCCGTGGAAGGCCAGGAAGTCGGCTTCAGCCTTATCTCCGACAACGGCGGCATCTTTCCCAACGGCCTGCTGCCCATGATCATCCTCATGCAGGGCGTCCTGTTCGCCTACGCCTCGATCGAACTGATCGGTACCGCCGCCGGCGAAACCGAAAACCCCGAGCGGATCATGCCCAAGGCCATCAACTCCGTGGTCTTCCGTATCGCCGTCTTCTACGTCGGCTCCGTCATCCTGCTCGCGCTGCTGCTGCCGTACACCTCGTACCAAAAAGGTGTCAGCCCCTTTGTGACGTTCTTCGGATCCATCGGCATCCAGGGTGTGGACGTCATCATGAACCTCGTCGTCCTCACGGCCGCCCTGTCCTCGCTGAACGCTGGTCTGTACTCCACCGGCCGCATCCTGCGCTCCATGTCAGTGGCCGGATCGGCCCCGAAGTTTGCTCGGCGGATGAACAAGGCCGGCGTCCCTTACGGGGGCATCGCCATCACCGCCGGCGTCTCCCTCCTCGGGGTCCCGCTGAACTACCTTGTACCGGGCCAGGCGTTCGAGATCGTCCTGAACGTCGCCTCCGTAGGCATCGTTGTCACCTGGGCCACCATTGTGCTCTGCCAGATGCAGCTCAAACGGTGGGCAGACAAAGGCTGGCTCGAACGCCCCTCTTTCCGGATGTTCGGCGCCCCCTACACCGGATATCTCTCCCTTGTGTTCCTGCTCGGCGTGCTTGTCATGGTCTTCATCGACTCCCCGCTCACGCTGCTGGTGACCCTGGTGGCCTGCGCGCTGATGGTAGGCGGCTGGTACGCCTGCCGGAAACAGATCCACGACATCGCCGAAACCCGCGACGGCTTCACGGGCGCCGCGCCCGTGCTGGCCAACCGGACCCCAATCCGCTAATGGAACATCCTGATGCAGGCCCGTCCTCCAACCCGACATACAACCTGAAGGCGCCCATGAAACCACGAACCCGGCTGAGTCCCAGCCACCCCAGTGCTCTGCAGGATCTGCGCCCGTCGGCCGCACACAGAGGCAACCCGCCGGCGTCGAACGACAGTTGCGAGGACGGCTGCTTCTTCTGCACCGGACCGGAAACAGACTAGGCACCCACGACCGCTCCGCTGGATTCAGAGGACATGCCATGCCCGCCCACCATACCCAAGAAGACAAGTAGTGATGAATACGGAGTCTGCATCCACCATGATGGAAACCGATACGCACCCAGTCGAAGGCGACACCCTACAGACGGTCCCAGCGGCTATTTTGGATAGCATCAACGGCAGCGGGACGCTCAAGTCCGCCGGCCACGTGATTGTTGATTCGCTCGTGGCGCACGGGGTTGAACGCACCTTCGTCGTCCCGGGGGAAAGCTTCCTGGACGTCCTCGACGGGCTGCACAGCTCTGAAATCGAGACCGTGGTCTGCCGGCACGAGGGCGGCGCCGCGTATATGGCCGAGGCCGACGGCAAAATGAACCAGCGTCCCGGCGTCGCCATGGTCACCCGCGGGCCCGGGGCAGCCAACGCCCACGTTGGCCTGCACACCGCCTGGCAGGACTCCACCCCGATGCTGCTCTTTGTCGGGCTGATTCCATTCGCGCACCGGGACCGCGAGGCGTTCCAGGAATTCGATATCAAGGCGTGGTTCGACACGGGAGCCAAGCGCGTGATGGTCCTGGACCACCCCGAACGGGCCTCCGAGATCGTCGCCGAGGCAATGTTCGCCGCCATGAGCGGCCGCCCTGGCCCCGTGGTGGTGGGCCTTCCGGAGGACATCATCCGCGCCCGGATTGATCCGGCCCTGCATCCGGCCATTCCGGTGGCCGCGGGCGGCATGAGCAGCACGGATGCCGGCGCCCTCGCCGAAGCCCTCGCACAATCCAATAAGCCGCTCTTTGTCACCGGCGGGAACGACTGGACCCAAGACGCGGCCCGGGTACTCACGGAATGGCTGGAAGAGCACCACATCCCGGCCGCGGCGGAATGGCGCACGCAGGGAACCGTCTCCTTCGACTCCCCCAGCTATGTGGGACCGATCGGCTACGGCCGGCCCCGCCCCACCTACGATCTGCTTGAGGAAACCGACTTGCTCGTGTTCGTCGGGACGGTCCCGGGAGACGTGATCACGGACGGCTTTGTCTGCAGGCAGGACTGGAACAAGAAGAACTTCCTGGTCACCATCGATCCCTCGCTGCGCGGCCGCTCCGGCCCCGTCTCCCGCCAGATCCTGGCCAAGCCGGAGGCGTTCGTCCGGGATCTGGTGAACATCGACCTCCCGGTCAAGGAGGAGTGGAAGGCGTGGACGGCCCGGATGCGTGCCGAGCAGCAGTCCTTCGCCAGCCTTCCGCCGTCGACCCCGGACGAGGGGCCCGCGAAGATGGACACCCTCATGGCGAACCTCGTCCCGCTGCTGCCGGAGGACGCCACGGTGACGTTCGGGGCGGGCGAGCACACCAACTGGGCCCACCGGTACTTCCCCACGCGGCGCTACGCCTCGATGATCAGCGCCCGGAACGGCTCCATGGGGTACTCGGTGCCCTCGGCCATCGCCGCCTCGCTGGCCAGCCCGAAGCGCAGGGTGGTCACCATCGCCGGCGACGGGGAATTCCTGATGAACGGCCAGGAGCTGGCCACGGCCGCCCAGTACGGGGCCACGCCGCTCATCATCGTGATGGACAACCAGGAATACGGCACCATCCGCACCCATCAGGAACGCCACTACCCGTCCCGGGTGTCGGGGACGCAGCTGAAGAACCCCGATTTCGGCATGATGGCCCGGGCCTTCGGCGGTTTCGGCATCACTGTCACTGAGGACAATGACGTGCCCGCCGCCCTCGAGGCCGCGCTGGCCGCCATCGACAAGGACGGCGTGTTCGCCCTAATCCACCTCATCGTCGAACAGCGGGTGAAAGCCTACTAGATTACGCCCTCCTGTCCTGCCTGGTTGCGCTATCAGTCCTGGTCGTCATTCGACGCCGACAGCGATCAGGACTGACAGCGCAACGGGTGGTTTGGTGGGCGTTTAGAGGGCCGACCAGCCGCCGTCGGAGGCGAGGACGGCGCCGTTGACGTTGGTGCCGTCGTCGCTAAGCAGGAACGTGATGGAGGCGGCCAGCTGCGCGGCCGTGGCGGGGGTCGGAATGTTCGCCCCCATCAGCGGGCCGAGCCGCTCGGCGGCCAGCTCGGACGCCCACGTCGCCACGATGTTGGTGATGGTGGCGCCGGGGGCGACGGCATTGAAGCGCAGGCCCTTCGGCCCGTACATGACGGCGGAGTTCTTGGTCAGGCCGACGACGGCGTGCTTGGACGCCGTGTAGGCGGCGCCGGCGGCGGACCCGCGCAGCCCGGCCTCGGAGGAAACGTTGACGACGGCACCGGCGCCGGCCTCGAGCATGAGCGGCACGACGGCACGGGTGAGGCGCATGAGGGCGGTGACGTTGATCCGGAAGACGCGCTCCCACGTGGCGTCGTCCACCTCGTGGACCGGGGCGAAGTGGTCCATGATGCCGGCGACGTTGGCGAGGGCGTCGATCCGCCCGCCCGCGGCAGCGACGACCGCTGCCACGGTCTCCTCGGTCGAGATGTCGCCGGCTACGGGGACCAGATCCAGGCCGCCGTTTTCCGCCACCAGGGCATCGAGGCGTTCCTTGCTGATGTCGGCGGCGACGACCCGGCCGCCCTCGTTTGCGACCCGGAGGGCCGTGGCCAGTCCGATGCCCGAGCCCGCGCCGGTGACAACGACGGTCTTGCCGGCGAAACGGCCCGCGGTGGTGATTTCCTGCCATGAAGCGTCGTTGCCCATGATGTCCTTCCAGACGGTGAAAACCGGTGACAGGGCTCACCTTATGACACTCTGTGTCATTATGTAAGGGTGAATACTGGTGGACTGCCTGCGAACGAGCAGGCCACTGCCGCAGCCCGTGCGGCCGGGCGTCCGGCGTCGATCGATCCGGACGCTGTCGCCGGCATCGCACTGCGCCTGTTTGCCGAGAACGGCTACGAACAAACCTCTATGGAGGACATCGCGCGTGCGGCCGGGATCGGGCGCAAGAGCCTGTACCGCTACTTCGCCAGCAAGGCCGACCTCGTCTGGGGCGGCATGGAGGCCGTGGTGGAAGCCTCCGGACGCGTGTTGGAGGAGACCCGCCGGGAAGACGCGCCCGACGGCGGCATCCTGGCCGGCCTGCGCGCGGCCGCGATCGCCGGGGTGGCGGCCATCCCGGATCTCGCCGTGACGCGCGGACGCCTGCGCTTGATCGCCGAACACCCCGAACTGGCAGGCCGGAGTTACGCTTCCCTGGCGCCCCAGCGCGAACGGGCCCTGCGATACCTCCTGGCGCAAGGGGTCAGCAAAGACTCCGCGCCGTACTTGTGCGCGGCCTATCTGGGCGCGACGTTTGAGGCCTGGATGCAGTGGGCGGCCGGGACGGAGCCGGACCCCGCGCCGCATCTGCTGGCGGCCACGGCTGTGCTGCAGCTGCCCCGGGGTTGACCGGCGTGTTTTTCGCTGCGCAACTGTGCCCTCGCGGCGCAAGATACCCTGCGCTAGTGGTATTCCCGTTGCGCAGGATATTTTGCGCAGCGCAGGATTGTTTGCGCAGCGCAGGATTGTTTGCGCAGCGCCGGATTGTTTGCGCAGCGCCGGTGCCAGCGCCGCCGACACCGCCGCCGACACCGCTTCCGCACCGCGGCCGCTAGCGGGCCACAGCTGCCGGCCGGAGCTCGTAGCCTTCGTCCCGGGTCAGGAGAATCCGGCCCCGTCCGTCGTCAAACCGGACCCAAGCCCCGGAACCGTCTTGCATCGAACACTCAAACAGGCCCGAGGCCATGACGGCCCCATGGCGGAGCACCGTGACTTTCCCGTGGAGCGGAAAGTCATGCAGGGGCCGGTTGTCAGGGTCCGGGTCAGGGGCCGACGCTTCCGGCTGTTCCGGCGCCGCCGTCCGGCCTTGGCCCGACACCGGGTGCCAGCGGCGCCTTCGCGCAGGCCGCTCATCTTGCTGGAAGCCGAGCTCCAGCATGGCCCGTTCCACCCGTTCCCGGGTTTCACCGGCGACGGCGTGCGGCCGGTGAAGGACGTTGGAAACGGTTCCCGTGGAGACGTGGGCGGCAGCAGCGACTGCACGGTTGGTGGGCTGATGTGGCATGTGCATGACCTTTCTCGCGTGACCCGTGGGACACGGCTCCGGGCTGAAGGCGCTAGGCGCCGGTGGTTGTCACTCTGAGCAGCAGCGCGTGCTCGGGGTTGAGTACGGGCATGGGCAGCCCCACCTCCGCCAGGAATCGCCCGCTCGCCCTGGCCCCGGATTCCAGCCAGGCCGGAGGCTGGACCTGCGTAAAGGTCCGGGCGTAGTCGGCATCGCCCGGCGCGGGGAAGATGGCCTCCACCAGATAGCTCGTGCCGGCGCCCAGGCCCGGAAGGGTGATCCGTCCAGGCTGCTCCGAGAAAGAGGTCCTGGTGCTCACCAGGGCGAAGAGCGCCGCCGCCGGGCCCGGCACGGCACCGTCGCCAAGCCCTTCAGCGGCGACCACACCGTGCAGCATCAGGGAATCGTCGGGCACGTCCGCGTGGACCATCCGGCCGCTGTGGATCAGCCCGCGGTGCTCCTTGTACAGCCCGATGAAGCGCTTGAGCTCCTCACGTTCCGCGCCCTGCACCTGCCGGACGTCCCATTCCATGCCGAAGTGGCCGAAGAGTGCTGTGATGGCGCGGAAGGAGAGGTCATGGGTGCGGGCGGTCGTATGCGACGTTGTGGGGCCGATGTGGCCGCCCACAAGCTCCGGCGGAACCACCAGGCCTGTCCAGCGCTGGATGCTCTGGCGCTCCAGGGCGTCGTTGCAGTCCGAAGCCCAGATCCGGTCGGTGCGCTCCAGGATCCCGAGGTCCACCCGCGCACCGCCTGAAGAGCAGCTTTCAATCTCGACGCCCGGATGGGCCGCACGGAGTTCATCGAAGAGCCGGTAGGCGGCGAGGGTCTGTTCGTGGACCGAGGCGCGGCCGGCGTGGCCGTGTTCCGTCAGGTCCCGGTTCTGGTCCCACTTGAGGTAGCTGATGTCGTTGGCACGCAGCAGCGCGTCGATCCGGTCGTAGATGTACCGCCACGCGTCGGGATTGACGAGGTCGATCACGTGCTGGTGGCGCCATTCCAGCGGAAGGCGGCCGCCATCCTTGAAGCTCTCAACGGAAGGTCCGACGATCCAGTCCGGGTGGGCGCGGACAACATCGGAGTCCAGGTTGACCATTTCCGGCTCCACCCACAGCCCGAATTCCATCCCGCGGGACGTCACGGCGTCGATCAGCGGCGTGAGCCCGGACGGCCAGAGCGCCTCGTCCACGTACCAGTCGCCCAGGCCTGCGTGATCGTCGCGGCGCCCGCGGAACCAGCCGTCGTCGAGCACGAAGCGTTCGACTCCGAGCTCGGCCGCGGAGTCGGCGAGCTCGATCAGGGCGGTGAGGTTGTGGTCGAAGTACACGGCCTCCCAGGTGTTGAGCACTACCGGACGGGGTTTGCCGGGGCCGGCGTTTGCTGCCGGCGCGGGCAGCACGTGGTGCGGCCGGTCCCGGAACCAGGCGTAGAACGCTTCGCTGACGCCATCGAGTCCGCGGTCCGAGTAGGCGGCGAAGAGCGCAGGCGTGGTATAGCTGCCGCCGGCCGGGAGGAGGACCTCCGCCGGGCCAAGCAGCTCGGATCCCCCGATCATGGTCCGCCCGTCCGCCAGGCTGTCCGCGAACTGTTCGTGGTTGCCGCTCCAGGCCAGATGGGTGGCCCAGACCTTGCCGTGCCGGTTGCCGAAGCCGGCGGTGCCTGCGGCGAAAATCAGTGAGGAGTTATGTCCGGTGCGGCCGTGCCGGCCCGTCCGCACCCAGGTCCCCTGCTGGATCGTCCGGCGCTGCGGGTGGCGTTCCCGGCACCACCGGCCGGTGAGGTCCAGGAGTTCGACGGCGTCCGGCGCCACCGGCAGCACCGTGGCCAGCTCATCGAGCTGGTACGGCGAGGTGCCGGTGTTCGAGACGGTGTGCCGCAATTCCAGCAGGCCGCCGCCATGCAGCCTGAGGGTGGATGCCACACTGATGCCCGCGTCGGCATCTTCCTGGATGATCACGACGTCGCCGTCACCGTCCCGCGTCACATCCGCCACGCGGAGGCGGACGGAGAAGTCATGGCCGGGAACGCCGTCGGCGATCCTGTGTCCGCGCAGGGCAGGACGGCCCTGCCAGCTCGAGGAGGTCTGGGGCAGCAGCCCGGCGGGGACGGCGACGTCGACCGCCGAGTGCGGGACGGGCCCGCCGAGGATGGTGAGGTCGGGAAGGAACTCGCCCAGGTCGGCGCCCCAGTGGATGACCTCGGCCTCCCCCCTGTCGAAGCTGATCACCAGGCTGGTGTTGGCGGAGCGGAGGTAAAGGGGATCCATGGCAGGTCTCTTTCGGTGGTTCGGCGCGTGTTCAGGAACGCGGGATTCCTTGGGACGGGGAGGGAGGGCTCCGGATGCCGCCGCGGCCGGGGGCAGCGGCGGCATCCGGAGCGTGTGGCGGCTGGGGGCGCCTGCAGCCACGGTGTGTGCCTACTTGAAGAGGGCGTTGACCTTGTCGTTAGCCTCGGTCAGTGAGCTGGCAGGCTTACTGCCGGAGAGGACGGCGTCCATGGCCGGCTTCATGATGCCGTCGACCTTGGCCGCCTTGTCCGCGATCGGGAACAGGAACGTGGTGCCGTCCTTGACCTGCGTGGTGAAGGCCGAGACGTCAGTGCCCTTCGCGGTGAAGGCCTTGGCGGCAATGTCGGCGGAGCTGGTGATGGCCGGGAAGACGACTGCCTTCTTGGCCACGGCGTCCTGGCATGCGGTGGATGCCAGGTATTCGACCCACTTGACCGAGGCGGCCGGGTTCTTCGTGCCCGCCCAGATGGAGTCGGCCAGGCCGTTGAACATGCTGGCGCGCTTGCCGTCCGTGCCCTTCGGGGTGGGGGCGATGCCCGTCTGCACGCCCTTGTAGCTCTGGTACTGGCCGATCAGCCAGTCTCCGGTGGTGTTGATGGCGGCCTTGCCGGCACCGAAGTTGTCCGCCAGGCTGGCGCCCACGGTGGTCTCAAGCTTGGGCATGTAGCCCTTTTCGATCAGGCCGGCCCACCAGGAAATCGTCTCCTGGAATTTGGGATCGTCGTAGTTGAATTTGGTCCCCCACGGGTTCTTGTCGGTGTGGGTCCAGCCGGTGGTGGCGCTCAGGAAGCTCCACTCAGTCTGGCCCTGGCCGGAGCCGCTGCCCGCCAGTCCGAGTCCGTAGACGGCAACGTTGTTCTTGTCGAACCCGGCTTCATCCCCGCGCTTGCCGCTCTTGTCCACGGTCAGGTGGGCGATGGCCTTCTCGTAGCTTCCGCCGTCCTTGGGGTTCCAGTCCAGGTTGGCCATCTGCTCGGCCGTGAGGCCGGCGGAGTCCGTCATCGCCTTGTTGTAGAACAGGCCTACGGTGTCCCAGTCCTTGGGCAGGCCGTAGCGTTTCCCGTCCTGGCCGACCCAGAGCTCGGGGAGGCCCTTGGAGTAGCTGTCGAGCTTGATGCCGTCTTTGGCCACGGCGTCGTCCAGGGACAGCAGCTGCTTTTTCGCGGCGTACTCGGGGAACTTGGACAGGTGGTCGGTGAAGACGTCCGGCGCCGTTCCGGCGACGAAGCCGTTGGTCAGCGTGGTCCAGTAGTCGTCCCAGCCGCGCTGGGTGATCTTGACCTTGATGTCCGGGTTTGCCTTGGTGAAGTCGTCGGCGCACTGCTGGTAGGCCGGGAGCTGGTTGGCGTCCCAGAGCCAGTAGTTGATCTCGCCCTTGGCTTCCGAGGATGCCGGGGCGGAACCGCCGCAGGCGGAGAGGGAGAGGGCGATGGCTGCGGCGGCAGCGGCGATGCCGAGGGACTTCTTCATGGTGGACCTTTCGTGGACGTGCTTGACAGGGGCGAAGTGCGTGTTGATGGGGAGCTATTTGATGCCGGAGAAGCCGATGGAATTGACCACCCGCTTGCCGAAGGCGATGAAGAGCAGGAGTACGGGCAGGGCGGCGACAAGCGTCGCGGCCATCAGGCCGGCCCAGTCGGGGGCACCCTGCGGGGACTGGGATTTGAAGACGCCCAGGCCGACGGTGAGCACGCGGACGTTCTCGTCCTGCCCCACGAGCAGCGGCCAGAAGTACTCGTTCCACTGGCCAATGAACGTCAGCAGGGCCAGGGTGGCCAGGGGCGCGGCGGCATTGGGCAGCACGATCTGGAAGAAGATCCGAAGGTGCTTGGCGCCGTCGAGCATGGCCGCCTCCTCCACCTCCCGGGACATGCTCAGGAAGAACTGGCGGAGGATGAAGATGGCGAACGGCGTCATGAACAGGAAAGGAAGGGCCATGCCGGCGAAAGTGTTGAGCAGGCCCAGGTTCTTGATCATGAGGAAGTTCGGAAGCGCGGTGAAGATCGGCGGAACCATCATCGTGGCCAGGAACAAGGCGAACACCTGGTTCCGACCCGGCCAGCGGAGCCGTGCGAAGGCGTAGGCGGCCATCGCGCTGAAGAAGACCTGACCGGCGGTGGTGAGGGTTGCGAACACCACCGAGTTGCGCAGGTAGAGCCAGAAGTTGATGGCGGCACCGGAGCCGCCCTCGGCGATTGCCTCTTCTGGGCTCTGCATCCCCAGGACCCGCTTGAAGGCGCCCCAGCTGAAGTCTGCGGGCAGCAGGCTGCCGGCGTTGGCGGCGAGGGAATGGTTGCTGGAGAGTGCAGTGCGGAGCATCCAGAGGAAGGGCGCCACTGTTACGGTGACGGCGACGGCGACGAGGGTCCAGGCGCCGACGCGGCGCCAGTTGACGGGCTTTTTGCGGGAAACGGTGGAGGTGCTCATGGCGGTGGGTTCCTTAGTCCAGATCCGACTCGTTGCCCTTGAGGAACTTCATCTGGATGAAGGCCACAAGAGCGAGAATGACGAAGAGAATGACGGACAGCGCGGAGGCGTAGCCGAAGTCGGATTCGCCGAAGGCCTTCTGGTAGATGTACATCTGGATGACACGGGAGGCGTTGACGGGGCCGCCGCCGGTGGTCACTGCGACGGTGTCGAAGACCTGGAAGGACCCGATCACGGTGACCACCAGGACCAGCACCAGCACGGGCCGCAGGAGCGGCATGGTGATGCTCCAGAAGGTCCGGGTGGGAGACGCGCCGTCGAGGGACGCGACCTCGTAGACGTGGTTGGGGATGGACTGCAGTCCGGCGAAGATCAGCAGGGCCGTGTAGCCCATGTGGCGCCAGACGTTGACGAAGGCGATGGTGGGAATCGCCCACTGCTCGCTGCCGAAGAAGGCTACGCGGGGCAGGCCCAGCCAGCTGATGATTTCGTTGACGATTCCGATCTGATAGTCGAGCATCCAGAACCACAGCAGGGCCACGACCACGTTGGCCACCAGGAACGGCAGCAGCAGGGCGCCGCGGATGAAGGTGGACTTGGCCACCCGGTACATCAGGAGCGCCAGCCCGACGGCGATGACGGTCTGGAAACCGATGTTCAGGGCGACGTACTGAAGGGTGACGCCCATGGCATTCCAGAACAGCTCATCGCCGAAGATTGCCGTGTAGTTCTTGGCACCAATCCAGGTGGGATCCCCCAGGATGCTGTACTCGGTGAAGCTGAGGTAGATGCCGCGGATCGTGGGGACCAGAAAGAACGCGACGAAGCCGACCAGTGCCGGCAGGATGAACAGCAGCGCGATCCGGAGGTCCCCGAGGCGGCGGCCCCGGCCCACCTTCTCGGACCTTCCGCGGTGTCCGGGTTTTATTCCGCCGGCCACGGGGTCCGGGAGCTTGGTGATGGTGGTCATCGTTGACCCTTCCTGATGATGTGATGTGGGTAACAGCTGGACATGAATCTACACGAGTAGATATTGGCCGGCAAGCCTAATTTCCTTTGTCTTCGGTATTTTTCTGGTACTCACCGGTAACTATTGACTCGAGTAGATTCCCGTGGGACGCTGTTGCGGAAGCCCGCACGGGCGCGGAGTCCGGCTGTCCGGGCAGATCGGAAGAGGCAAGAATGACGTTTTCAATCGGAGTTGTCGGTGTCGGCCAGTTCGGCGGCCATTTCGCCCACCTCTTCAACCTCCATCCCGGCGTCAGCGCGGTCTACGCCGTCGACGAGCGTCCCGAACGGGCGGCCGCCGCGCGGGAGCAGTGGGCACTGGACGGCACCATGGACAGCTTCGAGGAACTCCTGGCTTCCGACGTCGACGCCGTCGCCATTTTCACCCAGCGCTGGACCCACGGCCCGCTCGTTGTCCGGGCACTGCGGGCCGGAAAGCACGTCTATTCGGCGGTCCCCATGGCCGTTTCCGAGGAGGAGATCGGGCGGATCATTGACGCAGTCCGCGAGACCGGACTGGTGTACGCCATGGGCGAGACCAGCTACTACAACCCGGCCACGGTGTACGCGCGGGACCGGCACGCCGCCGGCAACTTCGGGCGGATTTTCTACACCGAGGGTGATTACGTCCACGACATGGATCTCGGCTTCTACGAGGCCTACCAGTACAGCGGGGGCGAGCGCTGGAAGGAAACGGCCAGCTACCCGCCCATGCTCTACCCCACCCACGCGATCGGCGGCGTGCTAGGCGCCGTGCCCGCGCACGCCGTGAGCGTCAGCTGCGTCGGCGTCAAGGACGACCGCCAGGACGGCGTCTTCGACAAGGACGTCAGTCTCTTCGGCAACGATTTCTCCAACGCCAGCGCGCTCTTTGAACTGAACGACGGCGGCGTGATGCGCACCAACGAGATGCGCCGGGTGGGCTACCCCTCGCACATCCGCGAATCGCGCTTCCGCTTCTTCGGCACCGAGGCGAGCTTTGAACAGCTCGCCACCGTGAGCCTCTGGCAGGACAAGAAAGACGTCCAAGATGTCTCCGGACAGCTGGAAACCCGGCCCAGCATTCCTCTAGACGACCCGTCCCTGGCCGGTATCGCCCCCGAGTTGCGGGACGCTTTCATTTCCGGGCTGGCGCCAGTGCACGACGCCGGCCGTCTCCCCGATGAGTTCCGCGGAGCACCGAACGGACACGAAGGAAGCCACCAGTTCCTGGTGGACGATTTCGTGACCGCCGTCAACAGCGGGGCCCTGCCCCCGGTCAATGCCTGGGTGGCCGCGCGCTTCACCCTGCCCGGCATCGTGGCGCACGCTTCGGCCCAGCGCAACGGGGAACGCCTGCCGATCCACGATTTTGGCGATGCACCGTCCGGCAGCTAGCTAGCATGTACTCCATGACGACTTCGGCAGTGCACACCCCCCGCGGCCCGGTGACCCGCAAGGACGTTGCCCGCTACGCCGGGGTGAGCACCGCCGTCGTCAGTTATGTAGTCAACGGCGGCCCGAAGAAGGTGGCCCCGGCTACCGAGGCCAAGGTCCAGGATGCCATCCGCGTGCTGGGGTACCGCCCGAACGCGGCCGCCCGCGCGCTGAAGCTGGGTTCCAGCGAGACCATAGGCTTGGTCATCCCGGACAACTCGAACCCGTTCTTCTCCCTGCTGGCCCACGCCGTGGAGGACGCCGCGGCCGAACTCGGGTACGCCCTGCTGCTGACCAACTCGGACGGCAACCTGGCCAAGGAACGCCGCAACATCCGCAACCTCGCCTCGCGCCAGGTGGACGGGGTTGTCCTGGCCAGCGTTCTCTTCGAACCGGATCTGGCGGCCCTCGAATCGGCCGAGATCCCTGCGGTGCTCCTGAACCACAGCGGCAGCGCCCCCGGCTTCAACAGCGTGGGCGTTGACCTGGCCGCCGGGGCCAAAATCGCGGTGGAGCATCTGATCGGGCACGGACACACGAATATCGCACTGGCCATGGGCACCAACGTAGCCAACGACTTCGACCTCCGAGAAAAAGGCTGGCTCCAGGCGCTCACCGAGGCCGGGCTGCCGGAGGGCCCCATTGTGCGCGGGGACTTCACCCGCGCCGGCGGGTACGCGGCGGGGCAACGGCTGCTCGCCTCACCGAACCGGCCGACGGCGATCTTTTCCAGCTCGGACATGCAGGGCATCGGCATTTTGCGGGCCCTGCACGAGGCAGGGCTCAACGTCCCTGGTGACATCGCCATGACGTCCTTCGACGGCTCGGCCGAGGCCGAATACTGCTGGCCGGCGCTGACCACGGTGGAACAGCCGGTCCGGGTCATGGCGGAGGCGGCGGTCAGTGCCCTGGTGGGCTCGTCCCGCGGCCAGGCGCCGGAGCAACGGATCTTCCCGACGCAGCTGCGGATCAGGCAGTCCTGCGGATGCGGCCGCCCCGCAGCCTGACCACGGCACCGCTTGCCTGGCGATGGCGCTCGCCGGACTCATGCGGGACGTCCTCATCGGATGCGTCCGGCTCCTGCCGCCGGAGTGACGGTGAAAATGTCCGGCCGTGTGAAGCCGGCTTCCTCGAAGGCACGGACGACGGCGTCGCGGACCTGCCGTTCGTCCTGTACCGGCGTCAGGGCGATGGCTGAGCCGCCGAAACCGCCTCCGGTCATGCGCGCGCCGATGGCGCCGTGGCTTCGGGCCGTGTCCACAGCGAGGTCGAGCTCAGGGCAGGAGATCTCGAAGTCGTCCCGCATGGAGGCGTGGCTGGCGTCGAGGAGGTTGCCGATGCAGGCGGGGCCCTTGCTGCGAAGGGTGTCCACCGTCTGCAGCACGCGGTCGTTTTCGGTGACGATGTGGCGGACGCGCCGGAACGTCACCGGATCGAGCAGTCCGCGAGCCTTCTCAAGGTCGGCGACGGCGACGTCCCGCAGGGCGCTCACGCCGAGGACCCCGGCGCCGAGCTCGCACGAGGCGCGGCGGGAGGCGTAGCCGCCGTCGGCGTGCGAGTGCGAGACCTTCGTGTCGATGACCAGGAGCACGAGCCCTGCCTTCTGCGCCTCGAACGGCACGAGTTGCACGGCCTGGTCCCTGCAATCGAGGAAGACGGCATGTCCGGTGGCGCCGCGGAGCGAGGCCGACTGGTCCATAATGCCGGTCGGGGCGCCGACAAAGGCGTTTTCCGCGTGCTGGGTCAGCCGGACCATCTCCTCGGCGGCCAGACCGGCCCCGGTGAGATCGTTCAGGGCCGTGATGACGGCGCATTCAATCGCGTGCGAGGAGGACAGCCCCGCGCCGGGCGGGACGTCGGAGTCAAGGAGGAGGTCGAAGCCGGGGACCTCAATGCCGTGCTGCCGCAAAGCCCAGACCACGCCCAGCGGGTACTTGGCCCAGCCGGTGGCGGTGCCCGGTGCCAGGGCGTCGGCGTCGGCTTCGACGAGTGCCTGGTCGCCCACGGTCGACAACAGCCGCACAGTGTTGTCAGGGCGGAGCCGGACGGCGGTCCGGGCCCGTTTGTCGATGGCGAAGGGCAGGACGAACCCCTCGTTGTAGTCGGTATGCTCGCCGATCAGGTTCACCCGGCCGGGGGCGGCCCAGACGCCGTGCGGCGCCGCGCCGAAGGTGGCCTGGAAGCGGTCCGACAGGCTGCGGGCCGCCGCATCGGGGCCGGCGGCCGCGTCGGTGCGGGATGTCGTGTTCATGCGCGGGCGCCTTCCGGGGTCAGGGTGGCAGGGGTCAGGGTGGTGGGGGTCAGGGTGGTGGGGGTCCCGACGCCGGCGGCTTCGCGCAGCCGGACCGCGACGGATTCGGGCGTGGTGTCATTGATGAAGGCGCCCATGGCGGCTTCGGAGCCGGCCAGGTACTTGAGCTTGTCGGCGGCGCGGCGGGGCGAGGTCAGCTGCAGGTGCAACTGACCGGCCTGGCGCATGCCCGGCTCCAGCGGTGCCTGGTGCCAGGCCGCGATGTAGGGGGTCGGCGTCGGGTACAGGGCGTCGAAGCGCTTCAGGAGTTCGGGGTAGAGCTCCGCCAGTTCGTCGCGCTCGGCCCCGTCGAGGGCGGCAAGATCCGGGACCTGGCGGTGCGGGACGAGGTGGACTTCCAGCGGCCAGCGCGAGGCGAACGGGACGTAGGCGCTGAAGTGCTCGCCTTCGATGACCATGCGGCGGCCGTCGCTGCGCTCTGCCCGCAGCAAGGACGAGGCGAGCGTCGCGGTGCCGCCGGAGTTGTCGAAGAATTCGCCGGCCGCGGCAGCCAGGACAGCGGCACGGGGTGTCACGTAGGGGTAGGCGTAGATCTGCCCGTGCGGGTGGTGCAGGGTGACGCCGATTTCAGCGCCGCGGTTTTCGAACGGGAAGACCTGTTGGATGCCGGGCAAGGAACTGAGGGCCGCGGTCCGGTGGGCCCAGGCATCGATCACTGTCCGGGTGCGGCGCCAGCCGAGGTCGGCGAAGGACCCAGCGTGCTCCGGGGTGAACGCGACCACTTCGCACCGGCCGACCGCGGCGGCTGTGGTCCCCCAGGCTGGCGAGGCGGGGATCGGGTTCGTGTCCGGACCGAGCGAGGGGAAGCGGTTTTCGAAGACGGCCACGTCGTAGTTCGACGCCGGAATTTCTGTGAGGTTGGCCGGCGTCGTCGGGCAGATGGGGCACTGGTCGGCCGGCGGCAGGTGGGTGCGTTGCTGCCGGTGCGCGGCCACGGCGACCCATTCGCGGCTGAGCGCATCGAAGCGCAGCTGGCCGGACCCGGCACGGGCCGGGAGCACGCGGTGATCAACCAGGGACGCGGGCGGCCGCCCGGCTGACCCGGCGTCGTCAAAATAGAGGATTTCCCGGCCGTCGGCCAGCCGGGTTGCCGTGGTTTGTGTCATGGCTTCATTTTTACACTAAAAAACATTTTCAAACAATAGAGCACATATTCAATCAACCGGTGGTCTTGAGCAGTCGCGCGGAAGATTAGGCTTTCCACAGGGAAAGCTCGACGGTCGCAGTCCGTCCGGTCCCCCCGCACCTCTACACGCCAGTCCGGCCACGAAGGATGGAAAGATGTTAGCCGCAGCCCGCCATTCCGCCATCCTCGCGGAGGTCCAGCGCGAACGCATCGTCCGGGTCGCGGACCTCGCCCGGATGCTCGGGGTCTCCCTCATGACCGTCCGGCGCGACATCGAGGCCCTCGACGCCGCCGGCGCACTGGAGAAAATCCACGGCGGCGCCAAACTCCC
>NZ_JBFTIK010000005.1:0-211206 GCF_056394725.1 Arthrobacter sp. 10N418 | reverse complement strand
ACTACTACTACTACTACTCACAGCACTATCTTCGCGTACTGCACTCAAAACTGGACTGGACATGATTACTGGGTTCCTGGCTCTCGCCCCACGTGATTAAACGGACTTGCTATGAGACGTTGGTACCGTTCCAGCCTGACACGTAGGGTTCCCCCGGATGCCGTGACACGCGCCGCAGCGGCGGTGTCGAGTTTCCTGGTTCGATGACCCGAAGTCCACCCCGAGTCTTATGGGTAGGCCGGAACTGTCGTAGGTGCGCGGGGACTCCAAAATGCCTAAGTGAAAACGTCCCGCCCTCCATCTTCGGAGGGGCCGTTTGACCGACGATTGTTACGCGCCTATGGTGGACGGGTTCCGTCGCATACCCCCAGCCGCGACGGAACGGTACCACAAGAATGCCCCCGCAGGAGTCCCTCACCAGACTCAGGCGGGGGCGTTTTTGGGTCTGGATACGATGGCTAAGTGCGTGTGGGCGCGAGTATCGGGTCAGGTTCGGCGGACGGCGGCCATGCCGCATGGTGGCAATGGCATTCGCCCGATTGAATGGGCAAAGCGTCAATCTTCAACAAGGCCCGGTGACTGGGCGTGGATCCCCGCGGGGAACGTCGGGCGCGTCAACGACTCCGAATGGGAGATCGAAGAATACCGGCGCTGCCCCAAAATATGCGCGGAATCCGGTGGGCTCACAGGCTGCCCGGTTTACTGCCCTCCTGAGAAGCCAGGGAGGTTTTAGGGAGGGTCAGCAACGGCAGACCACTTTCACACACTGTAACTTTACGGAACCCTAGGGAAGACTATCCAAGGAACCCAGCGGAACACGACACGCCCGGGACCACGCAAAAACCCCGCCTTTCCGGGGATTATCCGGAGTGGCGGGGCTGCGTAACTTGGTGGGTCCTACCGGGATCGAACCGATGACATCCACGGTGTAAACGTGGCGCTCTACCAGCTGAGCTAAAGACCCAAACCGTGATTTCCGCACTTCCGCGCGTCAACCAACGAACAGCTACTCTACCGGATGCGACCGGCCGAACGCTAATCGCGGCGCGCCCGCCCGTCACCGACGCGGCGCCTTACAGTTCCGGAAGTTCTGCCGCGAGCCACGTCAGGGCCCCGCTGACGCCTGCTTCCAGTTTGATAGTGGCCAGCTCGTCGCCTCTCGTCTGGCCCCTGTTGATGATGACCACGGCCTTGCCCTGCTTGGCCGCATGGCGGACAAAACGGAGGCCGCTCATCACGGTCAACGAGGACCCGGCGACAAGGAGCGCAGCGGCCTCGTCCACCATGGAGTAGGAACGTTCCACGCGGTCCTTCGGCACGTTCTCGCCGAAGTACACGAAATCGGGTTTCAGGGTGCCGCCGCACGCGGGACAGTGTGCCAAGACGAAACTTTCAATCAGCCCGGCGTCCTCGACAGTGGCATCTGCGTCGGGGGCCATCTCGACCACGCCCGCGGCCAGGGCACGCTCCAGGAATCCGGGATTGAGTTCCTCAAGCACGCCCGCCAGCAGCCTGCGGCTGTAGCGGCGCTGGCATCCGAGGCAGACGACCTGGTCGAACCGACCGTGCAGGTCCACCACGTTGACGCTGCCGGCATCCTCGTGGAGGCGGTCCACGTTTTGCGTGATGAGTCCGGTGAGCAGCCCCCGCTGTTCCAGGCGGGCCGCGGCGGCGTGGCCGTCGTTGGGATCCGCCCGGCGCAGATGGGACCATCCGATGTGGTTCCGGGCCCAGTAGCGCTGCCGGTTGCCCGGACTGCCGATGAATTCCTGGTACGTCATCGGGGCCCGCGGGGCGGCGCCGGGTCCGCGGTAGTCTGGAATGCCGGAATCGGTGCTCAGGCCTGCCCCGGTCAGCAGGGCAAAACGCTCGCCGGCGAGGACGGCGCGGATTTCCTGCAGCACCTCAAGCTCGTCGCGGGCCGGCGCTGCGGCCGCAACCGGCGGCAAGCTCGCAAAACCAGTCATGCCGACCCCAGGTCGCCGTTGCCTCACGGGTTCAGTTCCCGCCGAGACCCGCCAGCGCGGCGCGGTATTTTGCAAGATCCCGCGCCTGGCCACGGGGATTCACCACGACGTACCGCACGATTCCGGCCGCATCGATGATGAACGTGCCACGCTTGGCCATGCCGTTCTCGGCATCAAACACGCCGTACGTTTCTGCGACGGCGCCATGCGGCCAGAAGTCGGCCAGCAGGTCGAAGCCGTACCCTTCCTTTTGCGCGTACGCCCGCTGGGCGAACTTGCTGTCCACCGAGACCGCCAGCACGGCGGCGTCGGCGTCCTCGAAAAGCGCCAGGTTGTCCCGGATCTCGCACAGTTCACCCGTGCAGATACCGGAGAAAGCAAACGGGTAGAAGACGATCACCACATTGCGGCCCCGGAATTCCGAGAGCCTCACCGGCTCTCCGAACTGGTTTGACAGTTCGAAGTCCGGTGCGGGCTCGCCGACCGCCGGAACGGCCGTCATCGGAAAAACCGCCGCGGGAACCGCCGTCGCTGGAGCGGACGGCCGTGCGCCGGCCTGCTCCAGCGCTTGCGTCACTTGTTCTTCCGCGTGACCAGCCGGGTGGCGCTCCAGTCCTTGGAGACGCCCGCGGAGGTGGTGTAGTGCAGACCAGCGGTGGGGGCGGCATCCTGGATGTCCGCAGGCGACACGTAGCCGACACGGCCGGACTTCGGGGTCAGGACCCAGACCACGCCGCCTTCACTCAGGGTGGTCAGCGAATCCACAAGGGTGTCAACGAGGTCTCCATCGCTGGCGCGCCACCAAAGAATTGCGGCATCGACGACTTCGTGGTCGTCCTCATCAAAGAGTTCCGACCCCGTGAGGTCTTCGATGTCGTCACGCAAGTCGAAGTCGACGTCGTCGTCATAACCGAATTCCTGAATCAGGTCCCCGTCTTTGAAACCCAGTTTCTCCGCCACATTTACCGAAGTGGCGGCGTCGGCCTCGCTCACGTGTTGCTCCTATGCTTGGTGTTTTCAATATCGCTAGTGATTTCCATTACTACAAGCCAACACCCTTTGGGCCTGCGCTTCAAGCTGTTGGCACCGCGATCCGCCATATTCTGCGTCACACAGCGCGATCCGAACGCCGCAGCGCGGCTTCTCGTCACACAACCAGTATGCCCGGGAAATACGACAGTGCCTCCATACGACGGCTACGCATCCTCCAGCTGTCACAGCTAGAGTGGCTGGTGACGACTACGCCCGCAAGGGCGACCGCCCCGCTTAGACAGGCAGGCATAGTCGTGCATGGACCTTGCCCGGCGCACACGACCGGGCTGTTGTAACCGATATGTCGCACACGTCGCGTTCACGCCAGGCAGTTACCCTGCCGGAGCTGAGGGTGCCGATGAATGCGCTCAAAGAGAGGTTGGACGTGGCTGCAGGAGAAGATACCTCCCATATCCTCAGCGGGTTGACAAACCAGCTGCCTGATCGTGATCCAGAAGAGACCGCCGAATGGATCGAGTCCCTGGATACCCTGATTCAGGAACAGGGCACCGAACGTGCCCAGTACATAATGCGCAGCCTGCTCCAGCGGGCCGGCGCGCAAAGCGTGGGTGTGCCGATGGTCACCACGACGGACTACGTCAACACGATTCCCGTCGACCAGGAAGCTCCGTTCCCCGGCGACGAGGAGATCGAGCGCAAGTACCGGGCGTGGCTTCGCTGGAACGCCGCAGTCATGGTGCACCGCGCACAGCGGGCGGATATCGGCGTCGGCGGCCACATCTCCACCTACGCAGGAGCCGCGACGCTTTACGAAGTCGGTTTCAACCACTTCTTCCGCGGCAAGGACCACCCGGGCGGCGGGGACCAGGTCTTCTTCCAGGGCCACGCCTCCCCCGGCATGTACGCCCGCGCTTTCATGGAAGGCCGCCTCACCGAGGAGGACCTCGACGGGTTCCGCCAGGAGAAGTCCAAGGAAGGGCACGCCCTTTCGAGCTACCCCCACCCGCGCCTGATGCCGGAGTTCTGGGAATTCCCCACCGTCTCCATGGGCATCGGCCCGATGAACGCCATCTACCAGGCGCAGTCCAACCGCTACCTGGAAAACCGCGGCCTCAAGGACACCTCGGACCAGCAGGTCTGGGCGTTCCTTGGCGACGGCGAAATGGACGAGCCCGAGTCCCGCGGCCTGCTGCAGCTCGCAGCCAACGACAAGCTCGATAACCTCAACTTCGTCATCAACTGCAACCTCCAGCGCCTCGACGGACCCGTCCGCGGCAACGGCAAGATCATGCAGGAACTCGAAGCCTTCTTCCGCGGTGCCGGCTGGAACGTAATCAAGGTGGTCTGGGGCCGCGAGTGGGACAAGCTCCTGGCCAAGGACGAGGACGGCTCGCTCGTGAAGATCATGAACGAGACGGTCGACGGCGACTACCAGACGTACAAGGCCGAGTCCGGCGCGTTCGTCCGCGAGCACTTCTTCGGCCAGACCCCGCAAACCAAGGAAATGGTCCAGGACCTGTCCGACGACGAGATCTGGAACCTCAAGCGCGGCGGCCATGACTACAACAAGGTCTACGCCGCTTACAAGGCCGCCGTGGAGTTCAAGGGCAAGCCGACCGTCATCCTGGCGCACACGGTCAAGGGCTACGGCCTGGGCACCCACTTCGAGGGCCGCAACGCGACCCACCAGATGAAGAAGCTCACCCTCGCGGACCTCAAGGCTTTCCGCGACCACCTGCGCATTCCGATCACCGACGATCAGCTGGAAGCCGACCTGTACCGGCCGCCGTACTACCACCCCGGCATGGACTCCCCGGAGATCCAGTACCTGATCGGCCGCCGGAAGGAACTCGGCGGTTTCGTCCCCGAACGCCGTTCCAAGCATTCCGAGGTCACGCTCCCGGAGGACAAGGTCTACGAAGTAGCCAACCGCGGCTCCGGCAAGCAGCAGGCAGCCACCACCATGGCATTCGTCCGCCTGCTCAAGGACCTCATGCGGGACAAGGAGTTCGGCAAGCGGATCGTGCCGATCATCCCGGATGAGGCCCGCACGTTCGGCATGGACGCGTTCTTCCCGACCGCGAAGATCTACAACCCGAACGGCCAGAACTACCTCTCTGTCGACCGCGAACTCGTCCTGGCCTACAAGGAGTCCATCTCCGGCCAGATCGTGCACGCCGGCATCAACGAGGCGGGTTCCGTCGCAGCCTTCACCGCGGCGGGAACGTCCTACGCCACCCACGGCGAACCGCTCATCCCGATCTACGTCTTCTACTCGATGTTCGGATTCCAGCGCACGGGCGATTCCTTCTGGGCCGCGGCAGACCAGATGACCCGCGGGTTCGTCATCGGCGCTACCGCCGGCCGCACCACGCTGACCGGCGAAGGCCTGCAGCACGCGGACGGACATTCGCCGATCCTCGCCGCCACCAACCCGGCGGTCGTCTCCTACGACCCGGCATACGGCTACGAGATCGGCATCATCATGCGCGACGGTCTCAACCGGATGTACGGCCCCGGCCCTGCCGATAACGACCCGTCGCGGAACGTGATGTACTACATCACGGTCTACAACGAGCCGATCGTGCAGCCGCCGGCACCGGCGGAAATCGACGTCGAGGGCATCATCAAGGGCGTCTACCTGCTCGCACCGGCCAAGATCGACGGCCCGCGCACGCAGATCCTCGCCTCCGGTGTGTCCGTCCCCTGGGCCCTTGAGGCCCAGCGGGTCCTCGCCGAGGACTGGGGCGTCTCCGCGGATGTCTGGTCCGTGACGTCCTGGACCGAACTGCGCCGCGACGCCATGGCTGCCGAGGAGGAAGCTTTCCTCAACCCGGGCCAGCCCGCCCGTGTTCCGTTCGTCACCGAACAGCTCGCCGGTGCCACCGGACCGATCGTGGCAGTCACCGACTACATGAAGGCCGTGCCGGACCAGATCCGCCAGTTCCTGCCGAACGAGTTCGCCTCGCTCGGTGCTGACGGCTTCGGGTTCTCCGACACCCGCGCCGCCGCGCGCCGCTTCTTCAAGAACGACATCCACTCGATCGTGGTCCGTTCCCTGCAGATGCTGGCCCGCCGCGGCGAAGTGGATGCCCAGGCTCCGGCCCAGGCGATTGAAAAGTACCGCCTGCACAACGTCAATGCCGGCACCACCGGCAACGCGGGCGGCGACTCCTAACCCGGGCACCCCAGCCGGATAACAGCGCACGACGGCGGTCCCCACCGGAAGGTGGGACCCGCCGTCGTGCGTTTAAGCACCGTCACCACGGTGCCCGGAGCTGCACGGCCCCGGCACGCCGGTCATTCTCGGCTGTGATCCAGGACAAAGGCACTTGTAGCCTTTGCACAAATGGAGCTTGGGCGGCCCGCCCCGTATGCTCGATGCATGGCAGAGCCGATCACCACCCCCGCAAAACGCACGCCAAGCTCACGGGCGATGACTCCGGAGAAAGCCGAAACTCTCAAGAAGCTCCGCGCGAGCGTGGGTCAGCTGTCCACGACGACCCTCCGCCAGCTGGAGAAATCCCTGCCCTGGTACAGCCGGCTGAACTCGGACGAGCGCTCGGCGCTGGGCATGGTGGCCCAGAACGGCATCGCCGCCTTCGTCACGTGGTACGAACGTCCCAGCTCGCCGTCGTGGATACTGTCCGACGTCTTCGGCACCGCGCCGACCGAACTCACGCGCTCCATCAGCCTGCAGAAAGCCCTCCAGCTCATCCGGATCGTCGTGGAGGTTGTCGAGGACCAGGTCCCCGTGATCGCGCCCGAAGCGGACCAGTCCGCCCTGCGCGAAGCTGTCCTGCGCTACTCGCGGGAGGTCGCCTTTGCTGCCGCGGATGTTTACGCCCGGGCCGCCGAGTCCCGGGGATCCTGGGACACGCGGCTCGAGGCACTCATTGTCGACGCAATCCTGCGGGGCGAAAACACGGACGCGCTGCGGTCCCGGATCGCCGCCCTGGGCTGGAAGGCGCAGGAGCGCTTTACGGTCATGGTGGGCAATTCGCCGTCCGAACCGAGCGCCAGCTACGTCAGCGAGCTGCGCCGCACCGCCGGCCGCTTCGCCGAGGACGCCCTCGTGGGCATCCAGGGCGACAGGCTCATCCTCATCCTTGGCGGGCTCCAGGACCGCGAGACGGCCTACCTCAAGCTCAGCGAGCTCTTCGCCCCGGGTCCTGTCGTCTACGGACCGGAGGCAGGCTCACTGCTCGAGGCCAGCAGCTCCGCACAGTCCGCCTTCGCGGGTCTGACGGCGGCCCGCGCCTGGCCCTCGGCGCCGCGCCCCGTGGCGGCCGACGATCTGCTGCCCGAACGGGTCATCTCAGGGGACGACGCTGCCCGTCGCTCCCTGGTCAAGAACATCTACCGGCCCCTCCTGGCCGCGTCCAACGGCCTCGTGGAAACCCTGGGCACCTACCTGGAACTGGGCCATTCCCTCGAGGCGACAGCCCGGGAGCTCTTCGTCCACGCCAACACGGTGCGCTACCGGCTCAAGCGCGTCTGCGACGTGACAGGCTGGGATCCGCTCCTGCCGCGGGAGGCGTTCGTGCTCCAGACAGCCCTGGTGGTGGGGCGTCTCTCGGCCCCGCCGAAGCCCGCCACGGAACGTCAACCGTCCCGCAACAACTCCTGATCGGTTGTAGACTTCCTACAAACTGACCCAGTGAGCTTGGTGTATGAATACACCGATAATCACGCGGTAATTTGGAAAGCTGGTTACGTGCTTGCAATCGTTTGCCCCGGACAGGGCTCCCAGACCCCAGGTTTTCTGGCCCCGTGGCTAGAACTGCCTCCCGTCGCAGGCCATTTGGCCTCCCTCAGCGAAATCGCAGGTATCGACCTCACCGCCCACGGCACCACCTCCGATGAGGAGACGATCAAGGACACCGCCGTCGCGCAGCCTTTGATCGTCGCCGCCGGGCTGGTGGCCGCAACGTCCTTGTTCGACGTCGAACTCGGAACCCTTCCGGTGATTCTCGCCGGACACTCCGTCGGCGAAATCACGGCCTCCGCCCTGGCCGGCGTGCTGACAGAAACCGAAGCCATGACGTTTGTCAGGGAACGCGCGAACGGCATGGCCGCGGCCGCAGCGGCCATCCCCACTGGCATGAGCGCCGTCGTCGGCGGAGACCCCGCCGACGTCCTCGCGGCCATTGAAGCCTGCGGAGCCACCGCCGCAAACGTCAACGGCGCCGGCCAGACCGTCGCCGCTGGCACCCTGGAACAGCTCAAGGCGCTGGCCGAGAACCCCCCGGCCAAGGCCCGGGTGATTCCGCTGAAGGTTGCCGGCGCCTTCCACACTTCGCACATGTCCCCCGCCGTCGCGGCACTGCAGGCCCTGCGGCCCTCCCTGCACCCGCGGAACCCGCAGGTTCCGCTGCTGTCCAACTTCGACGGCGCCGAAGTCACCGACGGCCCGGCCGCCGTCGAGAGTCTGATCGCCCAGGTTTCCCGTGCGGTCCGCTGGGACCTCTGCATGGAGACCATGGTGCGGCGCGGAGTGACCGGCGTGATCGAACTGGCTCCGGCCGGAACCCTCGCGGGCCTCGCCAAGCGCGGCATGCCCGGCGTCAAGACCGTCACTGTCAAGACCCCGGACGACCTCTCCGCGGCCCTGGCCCTATTCGCAGAACTGGAAGGAGGGGCATGAGCGTTCCCACTCTTAAGCAGTCGCCCGTGCACGAGAACACCCGCATCATGGGTGTCGGCGCCTACCGGCCGAGCGTCATCGTCACCAACGAAGACGTGTGCCAGTGGATCGATTCCTCTGATGAGTGGATCCGCCAGCGCACGGGCATCATCACCCGGCACCGCGCCCCCGCCGACGTCAGCGTGATCGACATGGCCGAAGGCGCCGCCCGCGAGGCCCTGCAGAAGGCCGGCATCGACGCGTCCCAGCTCGGCGCCGTCATTGTCTCCACCGTCACCCACCCGTACGCGACACCCTCCGCTGCCGCAAGCCTGGCCGACCGTTTGGGCGCGACGCCGGCGCCGGCGTTCGACATTTCCGCCGCCTGCGCGGGCTACTGCTACGGCATCGCCCAGGGCGACGCCCTGGTGCGGTCCGGTGCGGCCGACTACGTCCTCGTGGTCGGTGCGGAAAAGCTGTCCGACGTCATCGACAACACCGAGCGGACCATCTCCTTCCTGCTGGGCGACGGCGCCGGCGCCGTCGTGATCGGCCCCTCTGCCACCCCCGGGATCGGCCCCTCCGTGTGGGGTTCGGACGGCAGCAAATGGGATGCGATCGGCATGACGCACTCGATGCTGGATATCCGCGAACTCGCACTGTCCGGCAAGCACGGCAAGGCCGTCAGTGACGAGGAAGCCGCCGTGACCGATGCGTCACTGTGGCCCACGCTCCGCCAGGACGGCCAGACGGTCTTCCGCTGGGCGGTCTGGGAAATGGCCAAGGTGGCCCAGCAGGCCCTCGACGCGGCCGGGATCAAGGCCGAGGACCTCGCCGCCTTCATCCCGCACCAGGCCAACATGCGCATCATCGATGAGATGGCCAAGAAGCTGAAGCTGCCGGAGACCGTCAAGGTCGCCCGCGACATCGCGGAGGCCGGCAACACCTCGGCGGCCTCGATCCCCTTGGCCACCCACCGCCTGCTCCTGGAGAACCCCGAGCTCAGCGGCGGACTCGCACTGCAGATCGGCTTCGGAGCCGGACTGGTCTTCGGCGCCCAGGTAATCGTGCTCCCGTAGCACCCCCGAACTGAATACGTTCTACCCAGCACGCATTCCCGCACCAAGCCGAACCCTCGGCTTGAACCATTTCCGCCCGAGGCGGCCGGCTCCGCCGGCAGCCTGAGGCACCAACTAGAAAAGGAGCCGTCAATGGCTAGCAACGAAGAGATCCTGGCCGGCTTGGCTGAAATCGTCAACGAAGAAACCGGTCTCGCACCGGAGGCTGTTGAGATGGACAAGTCCTTCACTGAGGACCTGGACATCGACTCCATCTCGATGATGACGATCGTGGTCAATGCTGAAGAAAAGTTCGGCGTCCGCATCCCGGACGAAGAGGTCAAGAACCTTAAGACCGTCGGCGACGCCGTCAGCTTCATCGCAAGCGCGCAGGCCGCCTAGTTTCGGCCCAGGCCGGTCCGGGGCGCAACCGCGCCCCGGACCGCGCCATTTGCAAGACCAAGAGTGCAAGACCACAGAGTTTTCCAAACGCAGGCCCCGGCCACCCCTTTCCCCGGGCCCGGACACGGCAGGCGCACCGACAGAGAGTGATCCCATGGCACGCAAAGTAGTCATTACCGGTCTGGGTGCCACCACACCCATCGGCGGCGATGTCCCCACGATGTGGAAGAACGCGCTGAAGGGCGTCTCCGGCGCGCACACGCTCGAGGACGACTGGGTGGCCAAGTACGAGCTGCCCGTGCACTTCGCCGCACGCGCTTCCACCCCCGCGACTGAGGTCCTGAGCCGGGTCGAGGCCAAGCGGATGGACCCGTCCACGCAGTTCGCCGTGGTCGCCTCCCGCGAGGCGTGGGCCGACTCCGGCATCACCGAGATCGACCACGACCGCCTCGCCGTGGCCTTCGCCACCGGCATCGGCGGAGTCTGGACCCTCCTGGACGCCTGGGACACCCTGCGCGAAAAGGGCCCCCGCCGCGTCCTGCCCATGACCGTGCCCATGCTGATGCCCAACGGCCCGGCGGCAGCGGTCAGCCTGGACCTGGGAGCCCGCGCCGGTGCCCACACCCCCGTTTCCGCCTGCGCCTCCGGCACCGAGGCCGTGCACATGGGCCTCGAACTGATCCGCTCCGGCAAGGCCGACGTCGTCGTCTGCGGCGGCGCCGAAGCCGCCATCCACCCGATGCCGATCGCCGCGTTTGCCTCCATGCAGGCCCTCTCGCGCCGCAACGACGATCCCGAGCACGCCTCCCGCCCCTACGACCGCGACCGCGACGGCTTCGTCATGGGCGAAGGCGCCGGCGCCCTGGTCCTCGAAGCCGAGGAACATGCCCTGGCCCGCGGCGCCCGGATCTACGCCGAACTGGCCGGCACCTCGGTCACCGCCGACGCTTACCACATCACCGCCCCGGACCCTGAGGGCCTCGGCGCCACCCGCGCGCTGAAGGCTGCCATGTTCGACGGCCGCATCCAGCCCGAGGATGTGGTGCACGTCAACGCGCACGCCACCTCCACCCCGGTCGGCGACAAGCCGGAGTACGCGGCCCTCAAAGCCGCCCTCGGCAAGCACGTGGACAACGTCGCCGTCTCGGCCACCAAGTCGCAGATGGGACACCTGCTCGGCGCCTCCGGTGCGGTGGAAGCCGTCCTGACCGTCCTGGCCGTCTACGAACGCAAGGCACCGCTGACCATCAACCTGGAGAACCAGGATCCGGAGATCCCGCTCGACGTCGTCACGTCCGCCCGCGACCTGCCTGCGGGGAGCATCGCGGCACTCAGCAACTCCTTCGGTTTCGGCGGCCACAACGCCGTCATCGCGGTGCGCAGCATCTAGCGTCTCGTCCCGCGGCTCGTCCCAGGGCTCTTCCCGCGTAAAATGACAGATGGCGGCAACGTTCCTTAGTGAACATTGCCGCCATCTGTCGTTTGGGGCGAAACTATGGAGTTGCTTCGGCTAAAGGCTGCCCGCAGCCTTCAGCCGACCTGGTGCAGCCAGCGGACGGGGGCGCCCTCGGCGGCGTGCCGGAACGGTTCGAGTTCCTCGTCCCAGGCTTCGCCGAGGGCGAGGGAAAGCTCATGGTAGACGGCAGAGGGGTCGCCCGCCCCGGATTCGTAGGCGTACCGGATGCGGTCCTCGGAGACCATGATGTTGCCGTGCACGTCGGTAGTGGCGTGGAAGATGCCGAGTTCAGGCGTGTGGGACCAGCGGCCGCCGTCTACGCCCTGGCTGGGCTCTTCCGTGACTTCGTAGCGCAAATGGGCCCAGCCGCGAAGAGCGGACGCCAATTGAGCCCCCGTGCCCGGAGTTCCGGTCCACGACAGCTCAGCCCGGTACATTCCGGGCGCAGCAGGCTGCGCAGTCCACTCCAGGTCCGTCCGCTTGTCCACGACAGAGCCTATGGCCCACTCAACGTGGGGGCACAGGGCGGTCGGGGCCGAGTGAACAAACAACACACCGCGGGTCAGTGCAACAGACATTCCATCCTCCATAGCTGTAGGTACGTCTTCCCCAACGACCTTTGCCTGGATGTCTGTCTGTTGCGCGGATCCGAATCAGTAACGGAACTCCTGCCAAACTCCTAATATACAGCCGGATTTCAAGCTGGGGCGCAAAGCACTCTAGCTTCAAGCTCAACTTGAAACTCCCCGGACGTGAGTCTTATTCTGCCCCACGCGTCCTAATTACGCTAGTGAAATTCGGCGCGTCTTTCCCGGCGCGCCGAGCGGATTTCCCAACCCTGCAGTACGGGACTGCTGGTGCGTGATTTCAGGCGCGGGGATGGGCTTGCTGGTAGCTCTGCCGGAGCCTCTCCACTGAGACGTGCGTATAGATCTGGGTCGTGGCCAGGCTGCTGTGCCCCAGGATTTCCTGCACCGCCCGCAGGTCCGCGCCGCCGTCGAGCAAGTGGGTGGCCGCCGAGTGCCGCAGGGCGTGGGGTCCCGTCGCCGCGGTGTCGCCGAGCGCCTCGAGCATGCCCTTGACTACACTTCGGACCTGGCGCTGGTCGACCCTCTTGCCGCGGACGCCCAGGAACAGCGCCGGGCCGCTCGCCTCACTGGCCAGGGCAGGGCGGCCGCGCCGGAGCCAGTCGTCCACCGCGAGCGCCGCGGGCAGCCCGTAAGGCACCGTCCGCTCTTTGTTGCCCTTGCCGACCACCCTCAGGGTCCTGCGGTCCGGATCGAGATCGTCCACGTCCATACCGGCCAGTTCGCCGACCCGGACACCGGTGGCGTAGAGCAGTTCGACCATGGCCCTGTTGCGCAGGGCCAGCGGCACCCCCTCGGACGCAGCGGACTCCGCACCCTCGACAAGCCTGCGTACCTGCTGCTGGTGAAGGACGCCGGGAAGCGATTTCTCACGCTTCGGGGCCTTGAGACGCAGCGCGGGGTCGGCCGTGATCAGATCCTCCCGCACGGCCCAGGCGGTGAAGGCGCGGGCGGTGGCCGAACGGCGGGCCAAGGTGGCACGGGACATTCCGGCCTCACTCTGCGCGCCGAGCCATCGCCGGAGGCTCCCCAGTTCCAGCCCGTCCAGGTCCTCGACCCCCTCAGAGGCCGCATGGGCCAACAAACTTTCGACATCCGAGAGGTAGGCGCGCACGGTGTGCACCGACCTCCCCCGCTCCGCCTCCAAGTAGCGGCCGAACCGGCGGGCGGCAGCGGCCAGTACGGCGGGAAGCTCCTGTCTAGACATCCTCCTACTCTCGCAGTATTCGCGGGGCAATCGAGGAAAGCCATGACGAACCGCGGCGTGTCAGCCCGATCGTCCGGATCGTTTCCAACCGCCCCGGTACTGCTCGGCCAGTCCCAGCAGCCCGAGCCGTCCGAGGGCCGCCCTGACTGAGTCCGGACCAAGCCCCGCTACGGTGGCAAGCTTCTCAACCGAACTGGCGCTCCGGAGGGGCAGCGCGTCTAGCAGGATCAGGTCCTCAAGGGTCAGTCCGTCGTGCGCTTCTTCCCTCCCGGCTTTATCCTCGGACAGGCAGTCGCCGCTGGGGGAGGCGAGCTCGGCAATCTCTCCGGCATCGGTGACGCAGACCGCCCCGCCTTCGCGGAGGAGCCGGTGGCACCCGGCGGAATTGGCGCTGTGAATGGAACCCGGCACAGCCCCCACTGCCCGGCCCAGGCTTTCGGCATGGTGGGCCGTGTTAAGCGCCCCCGACCTCCACCGTGCCTCGACCACCACCGTGACCGATGCCAGCGCCGCAATGAGGCGGTTCCGTTGCAGGAAACGGTACCGGGTGGGAGCTGACCCTGGCGGGACTTCCGCGAGGACCGCGCCCTGGTTCGCGACAGCCCTCAGCAGGTCCTCGTTCCCGGAGGGGTAGAAGCGGTCCACTCCCCCGGCCATGACAGCGATCGTAGGCATGCCGCCGGCGCTGCCTGCGAGGGCTGCCCTGTGGGCGTGGGCATCGATTCCGTAGGCGCCGCCGGAAATGATGGTGAAGCCGCGCTGCGCCAAGGAGTATGCAAGGTCCCCGGTCACGGAAGCGCCATACGACGTGCTGTCCCGCGAGCCCACGAGGGCGATGGACCGGGCGGCCGGAGGCAGTTCCTGTTCGATTCCCCGCCACCACAGGCACAACGGCTCCTGGAGGCCGAGGTCTGCGAGCTGGCGTGGCCACAGCTCGTCGGAGGGAATGATCAGGCGTCCGCCGAGCCGCTGCATGGTGTTGAGGTCGCGGGCCGGTGCCAGATCCGGCACGCGTGGCGCCCATCGCTTCAAGGCCTCGCCCAGGCCAGCCCAGCCTCCCCGGGAGCCGTTGTCGGACAGGACGCCGGAAATGTCCTGCTCAAGCCCCGGACCGGCCGCGAGCTGGCCCGTGGCGATGCGCAGGGCGTCTTCCGCGCCGGCCACGTGGACCAGCGCGAGGGCGGCGGCATCCTGCGGCTCGAACAGACGGGACAGCGCCGCCCGTGCGGTCCTCTCCTCGATCGACATGGTGCTCTCCTTTGGTATGGCTGATGGTTCAAACGGTGCCCTGGCGGCGTCACCCGCTGGCGACGGCGGCCTGGCGGAGGCTCAGGGCCTGCCCGACGTCGTCCGGATCCGGGCTCTCCCGGCCGGCAAGATCCGCCAGGGTCCAGGCGAGGCGCAGCACGCGGTCGTAGCCGCGGGCTGTCAGGACACCGCGTTCGAGTGCACGGTCCAGGATTCGCGTGGTGGGTGCCGCGAGCCGCAGCTCGCCCCGCAGCATCCGCCCGGGCACTTGTGAGTTGGTCTCCATCCCGAGCGGCCGCAGCCGCTCCAGCTGTCGCCGGCGCGCCGCCCGGACGCGCTCTGCGATGGCGGCGCTGTCCTCCTCAGCGCCGGGCCGCCCGAAATCGGCCAGCGATACCCGTTCAACCTGCAGCTGGATATCGACCCGGTCCAGCAACGGCCCGGACATGCGGGCCAGATAGCGCCGCCTCATCGTGGGTGTGCAGGTGCAGTCGACGCCCTTGCCCGATGCCTTGCCACAGGGACACGGATTCGCCGCAAGGACCAGCTGGAACCGCGCAGGGTAGGCCGCCGTGCCCGCCGAACGGTGGATGACCAGCTCGCCGCTTTCCAGCGGCTGCCGGAGGGCATCGAGGACCCGGCGCTCGTACTCCGGCGCCTCATCAAGGAACAGCACGCCCCGGTGGGCCCGGGACGCCGCTCCAGGCCGCGGCAGCCCCGAGCCACCGCCAATAATGGCTGCCGACGTCGCGGTATGGTGCGGGTTTTCATAGGGCGGGCGGCGCAGCAACTGCACGGAAGCGGAGGCCAGGCTGCACAAGGAATGGATCGCAGTTACTTCCATGGCTTCGGTGTCGCCCAGGTCCGGCAGGAGCCCCGGCAGTCGCTCCGCCAGCATGGTCTTCCCTGCGCCGGGAGGACCGGTCATCAGGAGGTGATGGGCGCCGGCTGCCGCCACCTCCAAGGCACGCCGTGCCTCGGCCTGCCCTGAAACGTCGCGCATGTCCGGCATGGCGGCCTGGGCCGGGGCAGCTTCGGCATCGTCGCCCTCCGTGTCCTCAGGCCAGGGCTCGAAGTCCAGGGCCAGATTCGTGGGATCGGCGCCGCAGTCGAACGCCAGCCGTGCCAGCGTCCGGTAGCCCTGGACCCGTGCGCCGGGCACAAGCTCGGCCTCTGCGACGTTGGCGTGCGCCACGACGACGTCGGGATAACCGCACCGTACGGCCGCCATAACCGCGGGGAGAATGCCACGCACGGGCCGCAGCCTCCCGTCAAGGCCAAGTTCGGCGATGAAGACCGACCGACCGGTGGGACGGATATCGTCGGCTGCCAGCAACACTGCCATGGCGATGGCGAGGTCGAAGCCGGAACCGCGTTTCGGCAGGGACGCCGGAATGAGATTGGCTGTGATTTTCCGGCGGCTGAGCGGAATGCCTGAGTTCTGCGCGGCGGAGCGGATCCGCTCTTTCGCTTCATTGAGCGACGCGTCCGGCAGGCCCAGGATCACAAAGGCGGGCAATGTCTGGCCGATGTCAGCCTCGACCTCGACGATGTAGCCGTTGAGCCCGACCAGGGCCACAGAGTAGGTCCGGCCCAGAGCCATCTACCCCACCCCCTTGAGGTGCTCGACGGCGGGCTCCCCTATGCCGTCGTCGAGCACGGCGATGACGTCCACCCGGCGCAGGGGCATCCGCAACTCATGGTCCCGGCACCACGCCGACGCGAGCCGATGGAGCCGCGCCAGTTTCTCCACGCCCACGGCTTCAAAGGGGTGGCCGTAGGCGAGCGATGTCCGCGTCTTGACCTCGGCAATAACCAAGGCGTCGCCATCGAGCGCCACAATGTCGATTTCGCCCTCGGGACAGCGCCAATTGCGGTCGATTACGCGCATACCGAGCGATTCAAGATACCCGACGGCGAGTTCCTCCCCGCGCCGGCCCAGCAGATCCTTGGCTCTCATGACACCAGAATGCGCAGTCAAGCCAAGCCTTCCCAGACGGCTGGTGCGCTATGTGGGAAACTTCGCCGGATTGCCCTGCCGGAGGCCCGCGGTCCGGGCGGATCCGCTGCACGCGTCGCCGGCCATCAGAGCCGCGGCGGTCGTGGCGGGAGACGTTGACAGGACGTGTCGAGGCGGTTGTCAGTCGACGAAACGTACCCATTGCCCGGTTCGGCTGCGCGGGCCGGAGGGACAGGTTGCACCCGATCGGCCTGCGCCAGCGTCGGCGCCCGGACCGACACCCGCACCCGGGCGTGAGTCCGGACACGAACCAGTGCCAGCCCAAGAGCGCGAGCCGGCGGATCGGGCCAGGAAGCGCAAGCACCGGCTGCGGCGATTCCTCGCCAGGGTCCTCAAGCTCGCCCTCGCCATGGCGGTCCTCACGGAACTGGCCGCCGTCCCTTTCATCTGGGTCACTCCCCCGCATACTGCCTTCATGCTGGAGACCGGCGGCCCCATCGCCTACCAGTACGTGTCCCTGAATCACATCAGCCGCTACGTCATTGCCTCGGCCGTCGCCCACGAGGACCAGCAGTTGGGGACGCGCGTTGGAGGGTTCTCCGTTGATGAGTTCCGGGACAGAGCCGCCGCCTACCTGCTGGGCAAGGATGATCCGAGCGGTTCCACGGTCCCGCAACGGCTCGTGAAAAACATCTTCCTGTGGCCTGAACCGAATGCGTTGCGGAAAGGACTGGAGGCAGGCCTTGCGACCGAGTTCAGCCTCACCCTGTCGCATCAACGGATTATGGAGCTGTATCTGAACTTCGCGCAGTTCGGTCCGACGCTGTACGGCATCTGTGCCGCGAGCTGGTACTACTTCGACGAACCGCCGTGGAGCATGTCCGAATACCAGGCCGCGCAACTGATGGGAGTCCTGCCACCGCCCACACTCCTCACCCGGGCGCCGGACGGTGGCATCTATCTCGGCCCGGGTGTCCATCCCAAAGCATGGGACTACGTCAACGGCGCGGCCAACGTCTGGGTTCCCAAGCTGATCGAGGGGCTCGGCGGGTGGAAGGCGGCCGTCGCAACCATGGGTATCGGCGACACGGCGTCCGACCACGCGGCCGAGCGGGGATCCGCAAACCCGGATGGCTGCGGCTCCTCTCCGGAGAGTGTACTGGCCCTGCTGCGGCAGCCGGGCATCACTCCGGACCGGAATGGGAATCCTGCGCCGGTCAGCCAGGCGCCACTGAGGGACTAAGGGAGCAGGGGCCAGGGGGCAGGGGAACGAGGCTCAGTTGCCCAGGTCCTCGACCTTGGGCAGGGCGAGCTCCTCGCTGCGCGGCAGTTCTTCGACGTTGACGTCCTTGAAGGTGATGACGCGGACGCTCTTGACGAACCGGGCCGAGCGGTAGACGTCCCACACCCAGGCGTCCTGCAGCGTCAGGTCGAAATAGACCTCGCCGTCAGCGCTGCGGGCCTGCAGGTCGACGTGGTTGGCAAGGTAGAAACGCCGCTCGGTCTCGACCACATAGCTGAACAGCCCGACGACGTCGCGGTATTCGCGGTAGAGCTGGAGCTCCATGTCGGTCTCATAGTTTTCAAGGTCCTCGGCACTCATGGTTCCATCTTGCACCATCCGGCGCCGGCCGCGCGCCACCCCGCGCCTGCGCCCGGTGTGCCTGCACCAGGTGCGCAGAGGCCTACAGCAGCTGCCAGCTGACCCGATGGTACGGCGTCGGTCCCGCAGCGCGGAGCGCGTCCTTGTGCGCGGCGGTCCCGTACCCCTTGTTCTCGTCCCAGCCGAACGCGGGGTATTCGCTGTGCAGTTCGCACATCATGTGGTCGCGCTCGACCTTGGCCAGGATGCTGGCCGCGGCTACGCTCAGGCACTGCATGTCGGCCTTGACGAGGGTGTGCACCGGCGCGTCGCACCCGGGCTCCGCCGGTTCGACGTCGAACAGCGACGCCTGGGTCCCGGGAGAGAGCCAGTTGTGGCTGCCGTCCAGCAGCACGACGTCGGGCGTGACCCCCGCGGCGAGCACCGCCAGCCATGCACGGGTCCCCGCGAGCCGGAGCGCCCCCACAATGCCGAGGGCATCGATCTCCTTGGCCGAGGCGTGTCCGACGGCAGAGGCGACGGACCAAGCGCTCACCAGCGGCACGAGCCGTTCGCGGTCGGCCACCTTGAGCAGTTTGCTGTCCCGCACGTCCGCGAGGAGCCGCTGCTCCTGCACATCAACGACGGCGATCCCCACACTGACGGGACCCGCGAGGGCTCCGCGGCCCACCTCATCGACGCCGGCGACGAGCCGGGCGCCGGAGCTGCGGAAGCGGCGTTCGTAGTCGAGGGTGGGTGCTTCGGACATTGCGGCGGGCCCTACTTTCCAGCCGGGGCCGGCACGCTATGGAAGACGTCGGGGTAGTTGTCCAAGCCCGAAATCCTGTTCAACGGCCAGGCGATCACAGCCGCCCTGCCCTCGATATCCTGCTCGTCCACGAAGCCGCCGTTGGTGTCCATGTGGGCGCGCGAATCCGCCGAGTGGTTGCGGTTGTCCCCCATGACCCAGACCTTGCCGGCCGGCACCACGACATCGAAGTCGCGGACCTGCGGCACTTCGGCGGCGTTGATGTACTTCTCGTCCAGGGGCACACCGTTGACCGTCAGCCGGCCCCCGGCGTCGCAGCAGACGACGTGATCTCCGGGCAGTCCGATGACGCGTTTGACCAGGTGCTGCTCGGAGTTGTCCGGGAGCAGGCCGACGAAGGTCAATCCGTCCTGCACCCAGGTGAAAGGTCCCTTTGCTGTCCCGGCCGCGGGGACCAGCCAGCCCTTGGTGTCCTTGAAGACGACGACGTCGCCGCGTTCGAGGGCGATGGGCGTCGGAACAAGGAGGTTGACGAAGATGCGGTCGTTCACATCCAGGGTGTTCATCATGGATTCGGACGGAATATAGAACGCCCGGAAGAGGAATGTCTTAATCAGGAACGACAGCACGATGGCCACGACGACGACCGTGGCGACTTCCTTGAGCCACAGGAAGAGGGGGCTGCGGCCTTCACGGGCCTTGGCCTTCCTGGCGCGCCGTGAGGACGCGCCGGCATGCGCCGGCCCGGCGGACGCGGCGTCGTCGGGCTTGGGGGTCGGGGCCGCTGTCTCTGCGTGCCCGTAGCCGGAAGCCTCGCCCGGCGCGGACGCGGGTGCGGGGGCGGGCGCGGGTGCACCGCCTGCGACGGCGGAGGTCCCGGCACCCGCAACCCGCGCCTGCGGCAGCACGGTGGTGGGGTGATCGGATCCGGACTGGTGCTCGGAGGCGGGGATCGCTGAGGAGGTAACCGGGGGCTGGTCGTGCCCCCGCGGATCAGGAGTCCGGGGTTCGGTCTCGGGCATCTACTGTCCGTTCGTCGTCGTGTTGGCGGCCTGATCGGGCCGCGCTACTGCTGCAAATCTATCAAGTGGCCAGATAATCTGTACCGGCCGGCCGATCACGCGTTCCAGGGGAACCATGCCGCCTCCCGGGGCGCCGAGAAGGCTCCGCGAATCGGCCGACATGGAGCGGTGGTCCCCCATCAGCCAGAGCCGCCCGGCCGGCACCTCCACGTTGAACTTCAGCTGGCTGGGCTCGTCGCCCGGGTACAAGTAGGGTTCCGCAACTTGCTGGCCGTTGACTGTGAGCCGGCCTCCGGCGTCACAACACACCACGCGGTCGCCCGGCAGCCCGATAACGCGCTTGACGTACGTGGTGTCGCTCCCTGTCAGCCCCAGCCAGCCGCCGGCTTCGGACACGAGGTCCGCCACGGGACCGTGGCCGCTGCTCAGCGGGGCGAATGAGCCGCGGCCGTCGAACACCACGACGTCGCCGCGGCGCACCGGTCCGGCCTGGAAGTCGGTGTGGGAAACAAGGATCCGGTCCCCGGAGCGCAGAAGGGGTTCCATGGAGGCGGAGGGAATGAAGTAAACGTCCACCCAGAGTGAGCGGACCACGGCGCTGATGGCCACGGCCAGGACCAGGGCCAACAACGCAAAACGCCAGCCCGGTTTCCTGGGCTGGCGTTTTGTCTGTTCCATGATCCGTATCCCCTGGCGCTTTTCTGAAGTGACTGGCGCTGTTGCGGATAGCTCCGGCGCCGCACTAGCTAACGCACCGGGTACGGTCCGTGGACCCGCGGTGGAAGACTGCCTCGGAAGTCCGGGAAGTCTTACTTGCCGGTCTGGAAGTCGCGCTTTTCCTTGATCTTCGCAGCCTTGCCGCGCAGTTCACGCATGTAGTAGAGCTTGGCGCGGCGCACGTCACCCTTGGAGACGAGCTCGATCTTGTCGATGATCGGGGAGTGCACCGGGAAGGTACGCTCCACGCCAACGCCGAAGGAGACCTTGCGGATGGTGAAGGTTTCGCGCAGGCCGTCGCCGTGGCGGCCCAGGACGAAGCCCTGGAATACCTGGACACGGGAGTTCTTGCCTTCGATGATGTTCACGTGAACCTTGAGGGTGTCACCCGCGCGGAACGTCGGAACATCGGTGCGCAGCGAAGCTGCATCTACGGAATCGAGAATATGCATTGATTCACTCCTGGTGAACGCCACAGGTCATTCACGTTGGGTCACGGCGGCCAAGCTCCGGGCGCAAATGCGGCCGGAAATTCCCGTCGAAAGTTTGTCGATCCGGCTCCGTCACGAATTGACAGGGCCGGGGTGCCCGGCTGTTGGCAGCGCTCCCCCTATGGCAGGCTCGCAACCCAGCAGGCACAAGGACTAATTTTGCCACATCCGGGGCCTTCGGGCCAATCCCGGGCGACTCGGACGCTAGGAGTGCCCAACCCCCGCGTCGGGGCGGCGCCGGAGGCGGCCGTCGACGACGTCGTAGCCGAGGTCCGCGAAGGCCGTCCGGTCCGCGCGGGGCAGCTTGGCGGCGTCGAATTCCTCGAGCAGGTCGGGGCGGCGTTCGGCTGTACGCCGGTACTGCTCGTGCCGGCGCCACTGGGCGATCTTGCCGTGGTTGCCGCTCAGCAGCACCGCCGGCACCTCGCGGTCCCGCCAACTGGAGGGTTTCGTGTAGACGGGGTATTCCAACAGCCCGTCCGCGTGGGATTCCTCCACGAGGGACTCGGGGTTGCCGACCACCCCGGGGAGGAGCCGTCCGATGGCCTCCACCATGGCCAGCACGGCCACCTCACCGCCGTTGAGGACGTAGTCACCCAGGCTCATCGGGCGCACGGTGAAGTGTTCGGCGGCCCATTCCATCACGCGTTCGTCGATGCCCTCGTAGCGGCCGCAGGCGAAAACGAGCTGCTTCTCGGCAGCGAGCTCGTGGGCTGTGGCCTGCGTAAACCGCTCCCCCGCCGGGGACGGGACGATCAGGACCGGTTTGGCTGCCGCGTCCGAATGGTGAGTCTCCTCCAAGCCGGTGTCCGCCGGACTGGTGTCCGCACTGGTGTCCGCCGGACTGGTGTCCGCACTGGTGTCCGCCGGGCTGGTGTCCGCACTGGTTTCCGCCGGGCTGGTGTCCGCACTGGTGTCCGCACTGGTGTCCGCCGCGCCGGCCGTCCCCCGACCGGCGGCGGCCACCGCGGCCAGCGCCTGCGCCCAGGGCTCGGGTTTCATGACCATGCCGGCGCCGCCGCCGTACGGGGTGTCATCCACGCTCCGATGCCGGTCCGTGGTGAAGTCGCGCAGGTCATGGACCCTCAGGTCCAGGAGTCCGTCCTGGCGGGCCTTTCCGATCAGCGAGAGTTCCAGGGGGGCCAGGTACTCCGGGAAGATGCTGACGACGTCGATCCGCATGTCAGGCGCGGTCCGCGTCGGCGTCGGAATCGCCGTCGTCGGGGATCGCCGCGGTCTCGGTATTGACCTCAAAAAGTCCGGCCGGCGGGGTGACGAGGACAAATCCTTCGCCGACGTTGACCTCGGGGACGATCTGCTCCACGAACGGGATCAGGACTTCCTTGCCGTCCGTCGCGGTGACAACCAGCAGGTCCTGGACGGGCAGGGTGTGCAGACCGGAGACCTTCCCGACCACCTGATCGCCCACGCGGACGTCCAGGCCCACCAGTTCGTGCTCGTACCAGCCCTCGTCCTCGTCCTCGTCGATTTCTTCGGTCTCGACGAACAGCTTGGCGCCCCGAACGGTTTCCGCCTCATTACGCGTCTCGATCTCCTCGAAGGCGAGCAGAAGGATGTCCTTGTTCCAGCGGGCGCTCAGTACAGTCAGCGGGCCGGCCGATGCGGGCTCAACAATGAACTGCGTGCCCGGCACGAAACGGTCACCGGGAGCGTCCGTCAGCACCTGGACGGTCACTTCGCCGCGGATGCCGTGGGGTTTGCCGATTCGTGCCACCTGGAGCTGCATCTGTTCCTCTGTTCCGGAGTCGTACTGCTGGATTCTTACTTCTTGGGTCTTGCCGCGTGGGTCTTGCCGCGCGGTTCTTGCAGCGCGGTCCGCACTGCCGCGGAAAACAGTCCGGCCCCTCCACCATTATCTGGTGAAGGGGCCGGGCTCAAGACAAGTGTTGCTGAAAGCGTTACCGGCGGCGGTCCGTGTCGACGACGTCGACCCTGACCGGCTCGCCGTCCGCCAGCGCAGCGACCACAGTGCGCAATGCGCGTGCGGTGCGGCCCTGTCGGCCGATCACCCGTCCGAGGTCGTCCTGGTGAACGCGCACCTCAAGGGTGTCCCCGCGGCGGTTGTTCTTCGCACTGACCTTGACATCCTCAGGAGTGTCAACGATCCCGCGGACGAGGTGTTCGAGCGCTTCGGCCAGCAAGTTACTCAGCCTCGGTGGTCTCTGCTGCTGCGTCGGCGGGGGCCTCGGCTGCTTCGTCCTTCTTGGCCTTCTTGGTGATGGCTTCCGGAATGATCACGGAACCCTTTTCCGGGGTAACGAAGGCAGCCTTGGGAGCCTTGGTCTTCAAGGTGCCCTCCTGGCCGGGGAGACCCTTGAACTTCTGCCAGTCTCCGGTGATCTTGAGGATCGCGGCAACCTGCTCGGACGGCTGTGCGCCGACGCCGAGCCAGTACTGGGCACGGTCCGTGTCGACCTCGATGTACGAGGGCTCTTCGGTCGGGTGGTACTTGCCGATCTCTTCGATGGCACGGCCATCACGCTTGGAGCGTGCGTCCATGACGACGATGCGGTAGTACGGTGCGCGCATCTTGCCGAAGCGCTTAAGGCGAATCTTTACGGCCACTTTTGTGGTCACTCCTGTTTCTGAAACGGGGTCGAGCCCGGCGTTCTGCACCCGTGGGGCGGGCCATACTAGGGGGTTCTAAAAGGACAAGATCCGGACGCGGAGAGAGGGGCCACGCAGATCAAGTACCTGTTCATTGTGCCAGATCAGCGCCGGGATTTCGACTTGACACCCATGCAGTGGCTGATTTCACCCCGGAAGGCACGTCGCGGCCCCAGTCAGGATGTCCAGACGTAGAGCTCAGACTTCGTGGCCGGGTCGATGCCGGCCGCGAGTTCGGCAAGCTGCCGGACGTAGCCTGTGGCCTGGTCCGCACCGAAGGGCATGTCCTCCTCGGCAGCCCAGCTCGCCGCCACGTCTTCCAGGATGTTGCCTTCGTCTTCGGTCTCGTAGCTGAGCAACTCGGCGAGGGCCCGGACCATGGCATGCGGAACGCCGAGCAGGGAGTCGCTGGCCACATCCACCATGGCCAGCTCATAGTCGGCGCCGGCGGCGTGGACGGCGGTGCCGGCCAGGTCCCCGAGCCGTTCGACTTCGAAGTCACTGATGTCCGGGATCCGTACGGCGCCCGGGGCGGCAGGCGCGCCGCCGTCCAGGGCCCCGGCGCGCTTGAGGGCTGCGTTGTGGGTGGAAACAAAGATTTCGGTGAATCCCAAGGAAACACTCCTCATGAGTCGCGGCTGGATTGTTGTTTCAGCCTAGCCGCTCGAGCCCGGCCGCGCCCGGACCGGACATGACCTCCCCTGGACCGTGGTCGAAACTCTTCCATCCGGCCTCGCCTGCGGACATACCCTCCCCCGACCGCGACCAATGGACATGCTGGCACTATGTCCGTTCCCGGCCGCCTGCGTTGGACATGCCCCTGAGGCGCTGCCCTTGAACGTTGGGCATGTCCAGTGCCTGGCGAAAGCGGAGAGCTTACGCACCGCCGCAGCACGGGCAGCGGCAGGCCTTTGGCGGCGGCGGCGCACTCGCCAATCACCAGTCCGGCAGGCAGGCTTCGTGCAACGGTGCCCGGCAGGCAGACGGGCTGCGTGCAACGGTGTCCGTCAACGAGGGCTGCGTGGCGGACCGGGGCATGGCAAACCGGTGGGAATAAATCCCGGACAGCTGTGGCTGACCGCAACATGGTGCGTCCGCGGACGGCTCACGCGCCCGGCGACCGCGCCGGACTCAGCGGGTGCTCAGCGGACAGCGACACGGATGCGGTTGCGCCACGGATCCTCGAACCGCAGCTCGGCGCCGGTGTGGTGGGACTGGACACCGGCAACCTTGAGACGGTCGGCGAGGGCTCCGACGTCGTCCCCCGAAGGCACTTCAATCAGCACTTCGCCCAGGCCGAGGGTATCCCGACGGGGCCCGGCGCCGCGGCTGTTCCAGACGTTCATAGCCATGTGGTGGTGGTAGCCGCCGGCGGAGACGAACAGCGCCTGGCCGTGCCAGCCCGCCGTCTTCTCAAACCCCAGGGTCCCGACGTAGAAGTCGTGGGCCGACTGGACGTCGCCCACCTGCAGGTGGACGTGCCCGACGCCGGCATCGGCCTCGCGCTGGCCGCTCACGGATTCTTCGGTCAGGAACTGTTCCAGATAGCGCTGCGGCGGCAGGGCGAGGCTGTCCATCACGACGTTCTTGCCGTCCCAGGACCACGCGGCCCGCGGACGGTCGTAGTAGAGCTCGATTCCGTTGCCTTCGGGGTCGTTGAAATAGAACGCCTCGCTGACAAGGTGGTCGGCGCTCCCGGTGAAGGACTGCGGCTCGTACTGGGCCGCGCTCGCGACCGTGGCGGCCAGGGCAGGCTGGTCCTCGAAGAGCAGTGCGGTGTGGAAGAGGCCGGCCTCGCCGCGGGAGGGGATGTTTAGGCCGGGGGCGGGGGCGAGGTGGACGAGCGGCTTCTGGCGGCGGCCGAGGTAGAGCCCGCCGTCCTGCTCGGCCACGATGTCAAGGCCCAGGGCACGCTGGTAGTAATCCGTCATGAGCCGCATGTCGCCGACTTTGAGCATCACAGTGCCCATGGTGAGTGCGGCGGGAAGAAGATCGTGGCTGGTGGCTTCGGCAGTCATTTGAACGCTCCGGTGGTTCAGTGGCCACCGACCTTCGATGACCTTGCATACATTAAAATTACTTGAAGCTTCAATTTATTCCAAATGGGCCCGCCGCCGTGGCTGGATCCACGCGACGATCCGGGGCCCGCCACACTCGGGTGGACCTCGGGGCCCCTGAGGTAGCTTCTTCTACGACCACACGGGCGCCCCTGCAGGGGCTGAGATCGGGCTGACGCAGCCTGCGACCGTTGAACCTGTCCGGGTAATGCCGGCGAAGGAAGTGAGTATTTTCGTGAGCACCCAATCTGCACAGCACAGCCCTGCCTAAAACCGGGCCGGACAAGACCGGACCAACCAAGACCAGCCCGCACAAAACCAGCCCGCGGCCCCCACACAGTCGCTGAAGTCGCGTTCCCTGGCGTTCGCCACCGATCCGGAGCACGGCATCCGTGTTCCGGTGACCGAGATTGCGCTGGCGGCCGCTCCGGGCGGCGCCGCCAACGCCCCGTTCCGGGTCTACCGCACGGCCGGGCCGGGCAGCGACCCGGTCCTGGGGCTGGAACCGCTCCGCGCACCGTGGATTGCGGCCAGGGCCGATACCGAGCCGTACAGCGGGCGGGAACGGAACCTGCTCGACGACGGCAGGTCGGCCGTGCGCCGCGGTGACGCGTCCGCCGAGTGGAAGGGCGCCCGGCCGGTGCCCCGCGCCGTCGCCGGCCGGACGGTGACCCAGATGCGCCACGCACGGCAAGGTGTGGTCACGCCGGAGATGCCGTTCGTCGCCTTACGCGAAAACTGCCGCGTCGAACTGGTCCGCGGCGAGGTGGCGGCCGGCCGGACCACCATCCCGAACAACATCAACCACGCCGAATCCGAGCCCATGATCATCGGCAAAGCCTTCCTGGTGAAGATCAATGCTATCTGCCACTGACCGCCGACCGGGTCACGGGCATCGCCTCGCGCGGAGGCTCGATCATGGCCGGCTGGTGCCTGGCGCACCACCGGGAGAACTTCCTCTACACGCACTTTGACGGGCCCTGATCGATCTTCGCCAAATACGATGTCGCGTTCCCGGAGGGGCCGGGCCATGTGCCGTTCCATCTGGTCCGTGAAAACGTGGAGCGCCAGCAGGAGCTCTGCCAGGGCGCACCGTTCTACACGCTCGGGCCGCTGGTCGCGGATATCGCACCGGGCTATGACCACATCACCTTGGCCATCGGCGCCACGGAGATCGCCCGGTACGGCACCGCGATGCTCTGCTATGTCACGCCCAAGGAGCACCTCGGGCTGCCGAACAAGGACGATGTCAAAACGGGAGTGATCACCTAGAAGATCGCGGCCGATGGCGGCCGACCTGGCCAAGGGCCACCCGGGCGCCCACGAACGCGATGACGCCCTGTCCAAGGCACGGTTCGAGTTCCGCTGGCGGGACCAGTTCGCCCTTCCCTGGGTCCGGTCACCGCAGAGGCTTTCCACGACGAGACGTTGCCGCCCGAACCGGCCAAGACGGCGCACTGCTGTTCGATGTGCGGGCCAAAATTCTGTTCCATGCGGATCAGCCAGAACATCCGGGATGAGTACGGTTCAGCGGATTCCCAGGCCGCCCTGGCACAGCTGGCGGCCGGAACGCAGGCCAAGAGCGACGGGTTCCTTGCCTCGGGCGGCAAGGTCTACCTGCCGGAGCCTTCCGTAGGCGGACCCGCAGCATCCTAGGCATCCTCGGCTAGGACGCTTGTGCGTGTTGGCGCCGGCTGACCTCTGCAATGAACGAGCGGATGACCCGGTCCCCGTCCGCTGAGTCCTGGGGCCGGTGTCCTCCCGCGGCGACGCGGTGCAGGGCACCGGTTTCACGCAGGTAGCCTGCGATTTCCTCGTACAGTGGTTCCCAGCCGCCGGTGAGCACCAGTGTGGGGACCCCTGGCACGATCTGCAGGGGCGCCTCCCAGGCAGGGGCCTGCAGCCTCAGCCGCCGGGCGGCGCGTCGTGCCTCCGGGGTGGTGGCGCCGGGAGCCTCCGCCGAAAACGCGCGGCGCACAAATTCCCTGTGGAAATCGTCGTCGCTCAGATGGTGGCGGACGTCGAACAGCGGCTGCATCAGGGTCCGGTGCGCGGCCGTGGCCGGCAGTTCCGCCGTCAGGGAGAGGCAGCCCGGTTCCACCAGGGTGAGGGACTGGACGAGGTCTGGCCGTTCGACGGCGGCCATCATCGCGGAGATGGCGCCCTGGGAGTGCGCCACGACGTGGCCGCCGGCCGCGCCGCGTCCGTCGTCGGCGAGCGCGCCCAGCACGATGGCTGCGTCGGCGGCGAAGTCGGATTCGAGCGGTTCAGCGACGGCGTCGAAGCCGTGGCGGCGCAGGAACAGGGCGTCGTAGCCCAGCGCCATCCCGTGCTGCTTTGGCCACGCGGAGGCCCCGAAGCTGCCCGCCCCGTGGACGAAGACTACGCGCTGCTTGAACATGATCTAACCCTAGGGCACCGGTCCCGCAAGGGGGCCTGCGACATAGCTGCGGGCTGCCGGTTACTTGCTGCCGCCGAGGAACTTATCGAAGCCCTTGGGCAGGTTCAGCTGGGAGGGATCGAAGTCCCCGCCTTGCTGCCCGAAGGACGCGCCGGTGGGCACGGGGTTGGTCGGCCCTGCCGCACGCCGGGCTTCGGCGTCACGGAGTTCCTGCGCTGCCTTGGCCGGGTTGCCGGAGCGGGCCTTCTTCTTGGGGGCGTTCTTGGCGCCCTTGCGGGCCCCTCCGCCGCCCATGCCGGGCATCCCCGGCATTCCGGGCATCCCGCCGCCGGCAGCCATCTTCTTCATCATCTTCTGGGCCTGGGCGAAGCGCTCCAGGAGGCCGTTGACCTCGGAGACGTGCACGCCGGAGCCGCGGGCGATGCGGGCGCGGCGGGAGCCGTTGATGATTTTGGGCGCGACGCGCTCGTGCGGCGTCATGGACCGGACAATGGCCTCGACGCGGTCAATCTCGCGTTCGTCGAACTGTTCAAGCTGCTGCCGGATGTTCTGCGCGCCCGGCATCATCATGAGCATCTTCTTCATGGAGCCCATGTTGCGGATCTGCTGCATCTGGGCCAGGAAGTCGTCCAGGGTGAAGTCTTCCTGGTCGGCGAACTTCTTCGCCATCCGTGCGGCTTCGTCCTTGTCCCAGGATTTTTCGGCCTGCTCGATCAGGGTGAGCACGTCGCCGAGATCAAGGATGCGTGAGGCCATGCGGTCCGGGTGGAAGAGCTCGAAGTCGTCGAGGCCTTCGCCGGTGGACGCGAACATGACGGGCTTGCCGGTCACTGAGGCGACTGAGAGCGCCGCACCGCCACGGGCGTCGCCGTCGAGCTTGGAGAGCACGATGCCGGTGAAGTTGACGCCTTCATCGAAGGCGAGCGCCGTGTTGACGGCGTCCTGGCCGATCATCGAGTCGATGACGAAGAGGACTTCGTTCGGGACGATCGCCTGGCGGATCTGGCGGGCCTGCTCCATCATGTCGGCGTCGACGCCGGTACGGCCGGCAGTATCCACGATCACGACGTCGTGCAGCGTGCGGCGGGCTTCCTCGACTCCGGCGCGGGAAACGGCGACCGGGTCCCCGGCGGGGTGCTCAAGCTCGGCGGACGTGGCGCCCGGGTGCGGGGCGAACACCGGGACGCCGGCGCGCTGGCCGACGATCTGCAGCTGGTTGACGGCGTTGGGGCGCTGCAGGTCGGAAGCGACCAGCATGGGGCTGTGGCCCTGGGCCTTGAGGTACTTGGCGAGCTTGCCGGCGAGGGTGGTCTTGCCGGCACCCTGGAGGCCCGCGAGCATGATGATGGTGGGACCGGTCTTGGCCAGGCGGATCCTGCGGGTTTCGCCGCCGAGGATCTCCACGAGTTCCTCGTTGACGATCTTCACGATCTGCTGGCCCGGGTTCAGCGCGGCGTTGACCTCGGCGCCGAGGGCGCGCTCGCGCACGCGCCCGGTGAATTCCCGGACGACAGGGACTGCGACATCGGCGTCCAGGAGGGCACGCCGGATTTCGCGAACGGTGCCGTCAACGTCGGCCTCGGTCAGGCGGCCTTTGCCACGGAGGTTCTTGAAGGTTGCTGTCAACCGGTCAGAGAGTGAATTGAACACGCGCCGTGCACTTCTTTCAGTGGATCTACAGATGGCGGCCGGTCCGGCACGCCAGCGTCGCGGCTTGTGTTCGCCTGAACGAACTGCCTCGACAACGGGACTCGACTATCTAGGGTACCAAGACGAGCCTTGAAGATGGCATGCTGGCTTAGGTGACCAGCCAAACAACTGTAAAGACACTGCTCATCCTCGGCGCCTCAGGCGACCTCACCGGCAGGCTCCTGCTGCCCGGGCTGGCCCGGCTCGTGGCCCGGGGGCGCGCCGACGGCCTGACCCTGGTGGGCGCGGGATCGGACTCCTGGACGCCGGAACAGTGGCTGGGGCGCATCGGGGAATCTTTTGCCGACGAGAACTCGCAGGCGGACGCGTACGGCAAGCGGGAGCTGAAGCGGATCCGGGAGTCCACTAGCTACCACCAGCTCGACGTTACGGCCGCCGGCCAGCTCGCCGGCCTGCTGGCGCAGCTGGAGGGGCCTGTGGCCGTCTACTTCGCGCTCCCGCCACGCATCAGCCAACTGGCCTGTGAGGCGCTGGCTCCGGACGAGGTGCCAGCCGGTACCCGGCTCGTCATGGAGAAGCCGTTCGGCTCGGGCGAGGAGTCCGCGCGCCACCTGAACCGGACCCTGGGCGCGCTCGTCCCCGAAGACCACATCCACCGGGTGGACCATTTCCTGGGCAAGGCCACCGTCCTGAACATCCTGGGACTGCGCTTCGCGAACACCTTCCTGGAACCGGTGTGGAACCGGCAGTACATCGAAAAGGTGGAGATCGTCTTCGATGAGGACCTCGCCTTGGAGGGACGCGCCCGCTATTACGACGGCGCCGGCGCCCTCCGCGACATGATCCAGAGCCACCTGCTCGAGATCATGGCCCTGATGGCGATCGAGCCCCCCGCGTCCGTGGACGAGCGGGACCTCCGGGACGCCGTGGCCACTGTCCTGCGCGCCAGCAGCATCAAGGCCCCGTACCGCAAGAGCACCCGCCGCGCACGGTACACGGCAGGTTCCATCGATGGCCGGCAGGTACCGGACTACGCCGAGGAGGACGGCGTTGATGCCGGCCGGGAAACCGAGACCCTGGCCGAGGTGCAGGTGGACATCGACAACTGGCGCTGGCAGGGCGTGCCGTTCATCCTGCGCTCGGGCAAGGCGCTGGGCAGCAAGCGCAAGGAGGCCGTTGTGACCTTCCGGCCCGTGCCGCACCTCCCGAAGGGGTTCACCGGGGTGGACTCCCCCAACAAGCTAAAAATCGGATTCGGCCCGGACACGCTGCAGTTCGACGTCGACGTGAACGGCCCGGGCAATGTCCTGGGCCTGGACCGGGCCACTCTGAAGGCCGAGCTGAGCGCCTCGGAGCTCCTGCCCTACGGCGAAGTCCTGGAAGGGGTCCTGACCGGCGATCCGCTGCTGTCCGTGCGGGCGGATACTGCGGAAGACTGCTGGCGCATCCTGGACCCCGTGCTGAAGTCCTGGGCTGCCGGGAACGTCCCGCTGGAGGAATATCCTGCCGGGACCCCCGGCCCGGAGGGCTGGCCCAGCTGAACGGCCGGAGGACCGGCCCAGCTGAACGGCCGGAGGACCGGCCCAACTAGACGACCGGAGGGCCGGTCGAGCTGAACGGCCGGCGGCCAGGCCAACGCGGACAGAAGGAAGCGGGCCGGATACCTTTCCGGTATCCGGCCCGCTTCTTCAGATCTGTTTTGCTGGCGCGGGTTCGGCTAGATGGCGGCCGATCCACGCTCCCCGGTGCGGACCCTGACTGCCTCGAACACATCCATCGTCCATACCTTGCCGTCTCCGGCCCGGCCGGTGTTCGAGCTGGCAATGATGACATCCAGGATGTCGTCCGCCTGCTCGTCTGTGGCCAGTACCTCGACCCGGATCTTGGGCAGGAGGTCCACGTTGTACTCGGCCCCGCGGTACACCTCGGTGTAGCCGCGCTGCCGGCCGTAGCCGCTGGCCGCGCTGACCGTGAGGCCCTGCACGCCGTAGGCTTCCAGCCCTTCGCGGATGGACTCAAGCTTTTCCGGACGGACGATTGCTGTGATCAGTTTCATGCCCCCACACTTTCCTTACCTGCTGCGGTCTTCTTGCCGTTCGATGCGACGTCCACGGCGGCTACCCCGGCCGCGGATACGACTCCGTCGCCCTGCGGCTTGCCGGTGATGAGCTCGTGCAGCGGCTGGAAGCTTCCGCCGTGGCCGCCGACGCCGAACTCGTAGGCGGTCTCGGCGTGCAGGCTCAGGTCCACGCCGACGACTTCCTGTTCCTGGGATACCCGGAAGCCCATGAGCTTGTGGATCGGGAAGGCGATGATGAAGGTCATCACCGCGGTGAAGATGATGGAGCACAGTGCCGCGAGAACCTGGGCGACGAGCTGCGTGGTGCCGCCGCCGTAGAACAGGCCCGCGGTGCCCTGGGTCGGGGTAGCCAGGAAGCCGATCGCCACGGTGCCGACAACACCCGAAACAAGGTGCACGCCGACGACGTCGAGCGAGTCGTCATAGCCGAACTTGAACTTCAGGCCGACCGCGAGGGCCGAGGCCACACCGGCGACGACGCCAAGGGCGATCGCGCCGAGCGGGGAGACGTTGGCGCAGGCCGGGGTGATGGCGACAAGGCCGGCCACGACGCCGGAAGCGGCGCCGAGGGACGTCGGGTGCCCGTCGCGGAAGCGTTCGACGGCGAGCCAGCCGAGCATGGCGGCTGCCGGCGCGGCGAGGGTGTTGATCCAGATCAGGCCGGCCTGCTCGACTGTGGCGGCGGCACCGGCGTTGAAGCCGAACCAGCCGAACCAGAGGATTGCAGCGCCCAGCATGACGAACGGGATGTTGTGCGGGCGGTGGTTCGGGTCCTTGCCGAAGCCCTTGCGGTTGCCGATGATCAGAACCAGGATGAGGCCGGCCACGCCGGCGTTGATGTGGACCACGGTACCGCCGGCGAAGTCGATCACCGGGGCAAACGTCTGGCCGAACCAGCCGTCCTTGGAGAAGAGGCCTCCGCCCCAGACCATGAAGGCCAGCGGCGCGTAGACCAGGGTGGCCCAGATCGGCGTGAAGATGACCCACGCCGAGAACTTGGCGCGGTCGGCGACGGCACCGGAGATCAGGGCCACCGTGATGATGGCGAAGGTGGCCGCGTAGCCTACCTTGAGCAGATCCGCGGGGTCGGTGAAGTTGTGCAGCCCGAAGTGGCTGAAGGGGTTCGCGAAGATCTGGAAGAAGTTGTCTTCGTTGCTCGTAGCCATCGAGGCGCCCCACAGGACCCACATGATGCCCACGGTTCCAATGGCGACGAAGCTCATCATCATCATGTTCAAGGCCGACTTGGCGCGGGTCATGCCGCCGTAGAAGAATGCGAGGCCCGGGGTCATGAACAGCACGAGGGCTGATGCGACCAGGAGCCAAACGAGACCTGCGGTGAGTTCCATGGTCTACGTCCTCTCTTGCTTTTAGGTGCGGACTTGTCCGCCGGTCCCAACGCATGTTTGCGTTCTAAGAAAAGTTTCGCCGGGTCGTGTTTCGCCGGCGGAGGATTTAGATTGCCGGAGTGTTACAAGAACCTCCCGGACGTAAATGGTGCGTCTCGCGCTTGTTACGGTTATGTTTCACGCGATTAATCACTCCCGCCGCCAGCCGGCACCCGGGACTTCCCCAAGGACGACAGCAGCTATGAGCAAAACCACCCGTTTCCGCGGCGGCGCGCTGCCTGAGGCAGGCGACAGTCAGCCGGGCCGCGGCCGCCTGCCCCGGGACATCAAGGTGATGCTGGTTGCGGCGTTCCTCATTGCGATCGGCTTCGGACTTGTCGCGCCGGTGCTCCCGCAGTTCGCCACGACTTTTGATGTGGGCGCGACGGCGGCGGCCGTGATCGTGAGCATCTTCGCGTTCATGCGGCTCGTCTTTGCGCCGGCGGGCGGTGCCCTGATCGTGCGGCTCGGCGAACGGCCGGTCTATGTCGCCGGTCTGCTGATCGTGGCCGCGTCCACGGCGGCGTGCGCATTCGCCCAGAACTACTGGCAACTGCTGGTCTTCCGGGGACTCGGCGGCGCCGGTTCGGTGATGTTCACGGTGGCGTCGATGGCCCTGGTGGTCCGGCTGGCGCCGCCGAAGAGCCGCGGCCGTGTCTCCGGGGCCTACGCCTCGGCGTTCCTGATCGGAAATGTCTGCGGGCCGATCGTCGGCGGACTGCTCGCGAACTTCGGGCTGAGGGTTCCGTTCCTTGCCTACGCGGCGGCGCTGGTGCTGGCGGCGCTCGTCGTCCAGACCCAGCTCAGCCATGCTCCGGCGGGCTCGCGGCTGCCGGGCTCAACGCCCCCGGCCATGGAGCTGCGCGAAGCGCTGCGGGACAGCGCCTACCGGGCCGGGCTGTTTTCCAGCTTCGCCAACGGCTGGGCCACGTTCGGGGTGCGGATGGCGACAGTGCCGCTCTTCGCCGTCGTCGCCCTGGGCGCCGGGCCGACGTCGGCCGGCTGGGCGCTGGCGGTGTTCGCGGGCGGCAACGCGGCGGCACTGACGTTCTCGGGCCGGCTCGCGGACAGCGCGGGCCGGAAGCCGATGATGCTGGCGGGCCTGATGGTCACGGGAACGGCCACGGCAGCCATCGGTTTCACGCACGAGCTGCCCTGGTTCCTGCTCGCGTCAGCAGTCGCCGGGATCGGCTCCGGGCTGCTCGGCCCGGCGCAGCAGGCGGCAATAGCCGACGTGATCGGCAACGAACGCTCCGGCGGCCGGGTCCTTGCCGTCTTCCAGATGACCCAGGACAGCGGTGCGATCATCGGCCCGGTGGTCGCCGGTCTGCTGGCGGACCGGCTGGGCTACGGCTGGGCCTTCGGCGTCACCGGCAGCGTGCTGATAGCCGCGGCCGCGGTCTGGCTGCTGGCCCGCGAGACGTTCCAGCGGCCAGCCGCATAATCCAGGGCGGTGGCGGACGCCGCCCCGGGCCTGGTTCAGCAGCGCGGCTCAGTTCAGCCGCGCGGCTCAGTTCAGCAGCGCGGCTCAGTTCAGCCGCACGGCCCGGCCGGGCTTCGCGGCCTAGTTCAGCAGCGCGTCGACGAAGCTTTCGGCGTCGAACGGCGCCAGGTCATCGGCGCCCTCGCCGAGGCCGATGAGCTTGACCGGAACGCCGAGTGACTTCTGGATGGCGACGACGATCCCTCCCTTGGCCGTGCCGTCGAGTTTCGTCAGGACAATGCCCGTAATGTTGACGACTTCGGCGAAGACTCGGGCCTGGTTCAGTCCATTCTGGCCCGTCGTGGCGTCCAGGACCAGGAGCACCTCGTCGACCTCGGCCAGCTTCTCGATGACGCGCTTGACCTTGCCGAGCTCGTCCATCAGGCCGACCTTGTTCTGCAGGCGCCCCGCGGTGTCGATCATGACGACGTCGACTTCCTGCTCGATGCCTGCCTTGACGGCCTCGTAGGCGACCGACGCCGGGTCTGCGCCGTGGACGTCGGACCGTACCGTGGCGACGCCGACACGCTGTCCCCATGTGGCCAGCTGCTCGGCGGCGGCGGCGCGGAAAGTGTCAGCTGCGCCCAGCAGGACGTCCTTGTCTTCGGCCACCAGCACGCGGGCGAGCTTGCCGACGGTCGTGGTCTTGCCCACGCCGTTGACCCCTACCACCAGCATGACGGCGGGTTTGTCGGCATGGCGTTCGACGTTGAGGCTGCGGTCCATGGTGGGGTCCACGAGCTTGATGAGTTCCTCGCGCAGGAGGGCCTTGACGTGCTCGGGCGAGCGCGTGCCGATCACTTTGACGCGCTCCCGGAGGGCGTCCACGAGCTGCATCGTCGGCTCGGTGCCAAGGTCGGCCAGCAGGAGGGTCTCCTCCACCTCGTCCCAGACGTCCTCATCGATCTTGTCCGCGGAGAGCAGTGCCAGCAGGCCCTTGCCGAAGATATTGTTGGACTTGACCAGGCGTTCGCGCAGGCGGGTCAGGCGCCCGGCCACAGGCAGCGGGGTCTCCACCGGCACGGTTTCCAGCCCCGCGACGTTGTCCGGCACCTCGACCGTTTCGAGGCCTTCAAGGTCGACGGTGTCGGGAGCCTTGCGTTCGCGGACCGGCCCCGGACCGTCCTCCACGAGGGTTCCGGCGGCGCCGGTGCCTGTCGCCGCGGGATCGTTCGCATCACGCGTTCCGGGGTAGTTCGTGATGTTCTTCCGCGTCTTCATGAGAACCGGAATCAGCACGCCAAGGACCACCAGGGCAGCGAGAATGGGCAGGAGAATGGGGAAGATGTCGTTCACTCCCCTAGCTTCTCATAAACCCCGAACACGCCGGGGGCGTATACCCCGCGGCAGTGCCGCCCGGGTCAGACCCCGGCGCCGAGCCGCTGGCTGATCACGGTGGAGACGCCGTCCCCGCGCATAGTCACGCCGTAGAGGGCGTCGGCAACCTCCATGGTGCGCTTCTGGTGGGTGATGATGATCAGCTGGCTGGACTCGCGCAGCTCCTCGAAGATGGTGATGAGGCGGCCCAGGTTGGTGTCGTCAAGGGCGGCCTCCACCTCGTCCATGACGTAGAAGGGCGAGGGCCGGGCTTTGAAGATGGCCACGAGCAGTGCCACCGCAGTGAGCGAACGCTCCCCGCCGGAGAGCAGGGACAGCCGCTTGATTTTCTTCCCGGCCGGGCGGGCTTCCACTTCGATGCCCGTGGTGAGCATGTCGGAAGGGTCGGTCAGGATCAGCCGGCCTTCGCCTCCGGGGAACAGCCGCGCGAAGACGCGGACGAACTGGGCGGACGTGTCCTCGAAAGCTTCGGCAAAGACCTTCTGCACGCGCTCATCGACTTCCTTGATGATGTCCAGCAGGTCCTTGCGGCTGGATTTGAGGTCCTCGAGCTGGGTGCTGAGGAACTGATGGCGTTCCTCGAGCGCGGCAAATTCCTCCAGCGCCAACGGGTTGACCCTGCCCAGCGCCGAGAGATCCCGTTCGGCCCTCTTGAGCCGTTTTTCCTGCTCTGCGCGGACGAAGGGGCCGCCTTCGGGAATCTCGCGGCCTTCTTCGTCCACGGGGGCGCGCAACGCAGCCCATTTGTCGCCGGATTCACCCGCGGGCAGGGGCACGGGTTGATCGGGGCCGTAGTCGGCCACGAGCTGGTCCGCGGTGAGCCCGAGCTCCTCCACGCTCCTGAGCTCCAGCGCCTCGATCCGGAGCCGCTGCTGCGCACGGGCGAGCTCGTCGCGGTGAACGGAGTCCGTAAGGTCCGCCAGTTCACGGGCCAGGGCGCCGTTGCCGGTCCTCACCTCCGCGAGCTCGCGGTCCATCCGTTCCCGGCGTTCCTCGGCGCTGTCCCGTTCCTGGCGGGCGAGTTCCACGGACGCGTCGATGAACCCGAGCACATGGTGCACGGCAGTCGAAACGGCGGCTGCCCGCCGGGCCTGGAGCAGGCGCCGGCGCGCGCGTTCGGCGGCCTCCTCCCGGGCGCGGCGCTCGGTGGCGGCGGCGCGTTCGAGCGAGGCCGCCCGGTTGCGGGTCGAGCCCAACTGCTCCTCAGCACTCCGCAGGGCGAGCCTCGCGTCCATTTCGCTGCTCCGGGCCAGCGAGGCGGCCAGGGCCAGGGCGTCGCGGTGCTCCGGGGAAGGCTCCTCCTCGGCGGGTGCACCCTGGGCCGCGGCCAGCCGCGCCGACACCGCTTCCAGGGATTCCTGCTCGCTGAGGATGTTGCCCTCGGCCTTGGCCAGGGACGCGGCCAGGCGGTCACTTTCCCCGACGGCGCTGCGCAGCACCGAGTTGAGGTGCCCCAGGCGCTCGGCGACGGCCGCCAGCTTTGCATCGGAGTCGTGGAGCCTGCCCAGGGCGGCATCCGCACGGTCCTCGGCCTCGGCCCGCCGGGCCTGCGCCGCCGAGAGGGCGAAGCGGTTGCGTTCCAGCCCGGCCGTGATCGAGGCCAGCTTCGCCGCGGCGTCGTCGACGGCCGCCTGGACTTCGAGCAGGGAAGGTGCCTTGGCGGAGCCGCCATCCACCGTCAGCGCCGTGAACACGTCCCCGGCCGTGGTGACGGCGGTGAGTTCGGGGCGGGCAGCAATCAGCCGCGCCGCGGCGTCCAGGTCGCCGACGACGGCGATCCCCGCCAGGAGCCGGTCCACCGGCCGTCGGAGATTTGCCGCCCCGGCGGCACCCGAGGCCGTGACCAGTCCGGCCGCCCAGCGGGCCCCGTCCGGAAGCGGCGGGGCATCGGGCACGGGACGAGCCGCGCCGGCCGGAACATCCGCCAGCAGCAGCGAGGCCCGGCCGGCGTCGTCGTCCTTCAATAACCTCACAACAGCAGCGGCGGCGTCGCCGTCCCGCACCACGACGGCATCCGAGGAACTGCCGAGGGCAGCGGCGATCGCGGACTCGAACCCGGGCTCCACGGTAATCATGGCCGCCAGTGCTCCCAGCACGCCGGACGCACCGGAGCCGAGGACATGCCCGGAGCCGTCCTTCCGGTTCAAGCCCAGCTGGAGGGCGTCGCGGCGCGCCACGAGGGCGCCGCGTTCCCGCTCGCCCTCGCGTTCGGCCGCTTTCAGGGCATCGATCTCGGCGACGACGGCGTCCAGGGCCGCGCTGGCGTCCTCGTACTCGGCGTCAAGGCCCTCCTCGCCGTCCTCCACGCCGGCCACCTGCGATTCCAGTGCCGTGAACTCGCTTTGGGCATGCCTGCGGCGCTCCTCGCCGGCCTTCTGTGACTCCCGCAGCCGGCCTAGTTCGGCCTGGGCCGACTCCACCCGGGACCTGGCCGCGCCGACCTGCCCGGCGAGTTTGGCCAGGCCTTCGCGCCGGTCTGCGGCGGCTCGGAGCAGGGCCGCGAGCCGTTTGTTTTCCGCCTCGGCAGCGTTCTCGGCGTCCTGTTTGGCCGCGGTCGCGGCCTCCAGGGCGACGCGCCGTGCCAGGATCGCTTGCTCCAGCCCGGCCTGTTCTTCACGGACGCGGGCCGCCTGCTGATCGAGCTGGTCGGGGTCCCGGCCGGAGTCGGGGACCCCATCCGCGGCGCCGAGCAGGCGGCGGCGCTCCCCGGCGAGCGAGCCAAGGGAACGCAAGCGTTCGCGTGTGGCGGAGAGCTGGTACCAGTTCTCCCGCGCGGCGTTGAGCTTCGGCGTCGCCTCGGCGGCAAGCTGCTCGAGGGCTGCCTGGCGCTGGCGGCCGGCCTCGAGGTCCCGCTCGACGACTGCACGGCGGCCCTTGAGTGCCGCTTCATCCGCGGCATCCTGTGCCAGTGCGGACTGCAGCTGGACGAGGTCGTCGGCCAGGAGGCGTGAGCGTGCATCGCGGACCTCGAACTGGACGGTCTGGGCGCGCCGGGCCACCTCGGCCTGTTTCCCCAACGGGGTCAGTTGGCGCCGGAGTTCGCCGGTGAGGTCGCTGAGGCGCTGCAGGTTCGCCTGCATGGCTTCGAGTTTGCGGACCGTCTTTTCCTTGCGGCGGCGGTGTTTGAGGATGCCCGCGGCCTCCTCGATGAAGCCGCGCCGGTCTTCCGGGGTGGCGTGCAGGACCTTGTCCAGCTGGCCCTGGCCGACGATCACATGCATTTCCCGGCCCAGACCGGTATCCGAGAGCAGCTCCTGGATGTCCAGCAGCCGGCAGCTGGCGCCGTTGATGGCGTACTCGGAACCGCCGGTGCGGAACAGGGTGCGCGAGATAGTCACTTCGCTGTACTCGATGGGGAGGGCGCCGTCGCTGTTGTCGATGGTCAGCGAGACGTGGGCCCTGCCCAGGGGCGGCCGGCCGGAGGTGCCGGCGAAAATGACGTCTTCCATCTTTCCGCCGCGGAGTGTCTTGGCCCCCTGCTCGCCCATGACCCAGGCGAGGGCGTCCACCACATTGGATTTGCCCGAGCCGTTCGGGCCGACCACCGCAGTGACGCCTGGTTCGAACTCAAACGTCGTCGCTGAGGCGAACGACTTGAATCCCCGAACGGTCAGGCTCTTCAGATGCAAGGTGCTTCGGCTCTCTTTCGGTGGCGGCAGCAGCAACCGCTGCCGGGGGTGCTTTCCTGCCCCAAATCTACCGGTTCAAGCGCGGAAAGCCGGGGATTTCGGGGGGTTAGACGGGCTGGACACCGGCCGCCGGGCGGACCCGGCCCGGCGTGAGGGTGCCGGGTTCACCAGCGGCCGTTCCGGGGCCGGGGCTGGCACACGGGGCAGGTGTAGGAGGAGCGGTTCATGAACTGCTCCCGCTTGAGCAGGCTCACGATGCCAGCCGCTGCACAGCGTTTGCATTCCTGGCCCTCGCGGCCGTAGGCGTTGAGGGCGCGGTCGAAGTAGCCGGAGGCTCCGTTGACGTTGACGTAAAGCGAGTCGAAGCTTGTCCCGCCGGCGGCGAGGGCATCGGTCATGACGTCGCGGGCGGCCTCGAGCACCCGGAGGGCGTCCGGGCGGCGAAGGGTGTCCGTGGGCCGGGCATAGTGCAGCTTCGCCTTCCACAGGGCCTCGTCAGCATAGATGTTCCCGATGCCGGACACCAGGCCCTGATCCAGCAGGGCGCGCTTGAGCCCGGTCTTGCGGGTGCGGAGGCGCCGGTAGAACCCGTCGAAGGAGAAGTGCGGGTCCAGCGGGTCCCGGGCAATGTGGGCGGCCTCCGCGGCGATCAGCGGCAGGGGCGTTTCGGCGAGCCCGCCGGGTCCGCCGTCCGGGGTCGGGATGAGCGAGGTCAGGAACAGGCCGCCGAAGATACGCTGGTCCACGAACCGGAGCTGGTCCGGCATTCCATCGGCAGCGCTCAGGCGCAACCGCACTTTCAAGTGTTTCTCGTCCGGCACGCCCCCGTCCTGCATGAGGAGCTGCCCGGACATGCCAAGGTGGGCCATGAGTGCCACGGCGGGAAGCGCCATCGAATCCCCCGAGGCCACGGCATCCGGCCCCGAAGGGAACGGTCCGGCCGGCGCGGGCGTGTCCGCCAGCGGCATCCACAGGAACTTACCGCGCCGTACCACGTCCAGGACGCGGGCGCCTTCCAGGTTTCCGGCGAAGTCCTCGGGTCCGAGCGCGTGCCGGCGCAGGGAACGGGGGTCCACCACGTCAACAGAAGTGATGGTCCGTCCCCGCACCCAGCTCACCAGGCCGCGCCGGACAACTTCGACCTCTGGCAGTTCAGGCAATGCTGCTGCCTAGCTGCCGGTCTGCGTCGACGGCGTGTCCGGCGGTGACGCCGGGACCGCTCCAGACACTTCCGGCACGGAACCGGCCGGGGCCGTCAGCCGGCGCCAGGCGTCGGCGGCGGCTTCCTGTTCGGCTTCCTTCTTGGAGTTGCCGCTGCCGGTGCCATAGTCAGTGCCGCCGATCCGCAGCACGGCCTCAAAGGTCCGAGCGTGGTCCGGCCCGGAGCCGTCCACTGCGTAGTTGATGGTTCCGAGCTGCCGGCTGGCGGCTAGCTCCTGGATGGACGTCTTCCAGTCGGTTCCGGCGCCGAGGGCTGCCGCGTCCTGAAGCAGCGGCCCGATCAACCGCATCACCAGCTGCCGGGCCGTCTCGATGTCATTGGAGATATAGGTGGCACCGATCAGCGCCTCCATGGTGTCCGCCAGGATGGACGCCTTGTTCTTGCCTTCGGTGAGCTTTTCGCCCTGGCCAAGGTAGATGTAGTCACCCAGCCCGATGCTGCGGCCGATGCCTGCCAGCGCCCGGGTGCTGACGACGGCGGAGCGGCGTTTGGCCAGGTCGCCTTCGGGCAGCGTGGGGTTGTCACGGTACAGCGCGTCGGTTACGGAGAACCCCAGAATGGAGTCACCCAGGAACTCGAGCCGTTCGTTGGTGGGGATGCCGCCGTTTTCGTAGGCGTAGGAACGGTGTGTCAGAGCAAGACGAAGCGTCCCGGCGTCAATAGAGACACCGAGACGCTTCAGAAGCTCTTCAGTTGAAGACATCTTATTCAGCCAGTTGGCGGATTAGACGTCTGCGACCTTGCGGCCCTTGTATTCAAGGAACAGCGCGGTGCCAGCCGAGTCAGTAACGACCTTTGCCTGGTGCGGCAGGCTGTAGGTAACCTGGCCGTTTTCGACAGTCTTCACCAGGTGGGGGGCAGTTGCCTTCCACTGGGAGCGGCGGGCGCGGGTATTCGAGCGAGACATTTTCCGCTTCGGGACAGCCACGGCTAACTCATTTCTCTCTAGTCCAACACTTACAAATCAGTTTTGCCGGTCAGGCTTAGCCAAGTCAGCTAGGGCGGCCCAACGAGGATCTACGATCTCGTGGTGATGCCCCGGCTCGTCTTCCAGGCGAACTCCGCATTCGGAGCAAAGGCCCTGGCAGTCTTCCCGGCACACCGGCTGGAACGGCAGCATGGTGACAACTGCGTCCCGCAACACCGGCTCAAGATCGATCAGATCGTGCTCGACTCGACGTTGCTCTTCTTCGTCTTCTTCGTCGGAGAACTCAGCGTCCTCGTAGAAGAAAAGTTCTTGCACATTGACCTCCAGGTCATACGCAAGGGGATCCAGGCATCGGCCGCATTCGCCAGTAACTTCGACGTTTGCAGTTCCTGATACCAGAATTCCTTCGTGTACGGCCTCAAGCCGCAGGTCCAGCCCGACATCCGAGCCTTCCTGCACGCCAATGAGTGCCACACCAAGATCACTTGGCGCGGGTACATGTTCCTTCAGCGTCCGCATGCTTCCCGGACTGCGTCCGAGGTCCTTGACGTCGAACGCCAGGGGCGAACTAGCATCTCGTTTAATGAGAACTCCTGTTGAACATATGACCGACGTACTATCTTAGCCTGAACTTCCGGGCGGACTCAAACCGGGCGGCAGGCCTGCGGTCAGGGACCGCGGTCCAGCCACGGTTCGGGCCGCGCAACCGGCGGCAGGCCGCCGAGTACCGGTCAAGCTTACCCTCTACGCGACTGGTCCTGGACCGGGCTCGCCCGGGACGAGCCGTTTCAGCACGGACCGGGGAACGAAGTCAGAGACATCCCCGCCCAGCGTGAACACTTCCTTGATGAGGGTGGAGGACAAGTGGAGGTAGTGGCTCTCCGCGGGAAGGAACACCGTTTCGACCCCGGTCAGCTGCCGGTTCATGGTGGCCATCGGCAACTCGTAGTCGAAGTCGGAGGACGAGCGCAGGCCCTTGACGATTGCGGACACCCCACGCCTGCGGCAGTACTCCGCCAGAAGCCCCTCCCCCACCGGTTCCACCACGATGCCGCGCAGCGACGCAAAGGTTTCCCGGGCCATGTCGATCCGTTCCTCAAGGCTGAAGCGGTATTTCTTGGCGTAGTTGGTCGAGACTCCCACGATGACCTCGTCGAAGAGTCCGGCGGCCCGGGCAATGACTTCCAGGTGGCCATTATGGATGGGGTCAAAGGACCCAGGGCATACGGCGCGTCTCATGCTCCGAACCTACCGTATCCGCGCCACAGCCCGGGTTACCATGACTGAATGTCAGCATCAAGCAAACCCTTCAGCGTGCCTTTCACCGTGGACGGCGGCGTCGTTCTCATCACGGGTGCCGCTATGGGCATGGGCCGGCTCTACGCCCTCCGCGCCGCCCGCGAGGGCGCCGCCGTCGTGATTCTCTGGGACGTGGACGCCGATGGCCTGGCACGCACGGCCGCCGACGTGGGCGCCCTCGGGGCGCGCGCCGTCGTCCGGGAGGTGGATCTCACCGACCCCGCCGCCATCGCCCAGGCCGCGGGGGAAAGCCGGGCCGAAGGGCCGCTGACGCTGCTGGTCAACAACGCCGGAATCGTCCGCGGCGCATACTTCTGGGACCACCGCCCGGAGCGGGACATCGCCTTGACCATGGACATCAACGCGCTGGCCCCGATGTACGTCACCCTCGCGTTCCTTCCGGAGATGATGGCCGACGCCGGCCGGCCCCGCCGGATCCTGAACGTCGCCTCCGCCGCCGGCACCGTCTCCAACCCGAGGATGAGCGTGTACGCGGCCTCCAAATGGGCAGTCATCGGCTGGAGCGACTCGCTGCGGCTTGAACTCGAGCAGCAGGGCTACGACCACCTGAAGGTGACCACCTTCTGCCCCAGCTACATCTCCACCGGCATGTTCGAGGGCGCGCGGGGTCCGCTGCTGACCCCGCTGATGACACCGGAGGACGCCGTGGACCGGGCCTGGCGGGCGACCGCGGCCGGGCAGCCGCAACTGATAGCTCCCGCGATGGCGAAACTGGGCAAGGTCCTCAAAGGCATCCTGCCGTTGCGGGCCTGGGACTTCGTCGGCGGCAGGATTTTCGGGATCTATTCGACCATGGACAAGTTCACCGGCCGGGCCGCCACAGGTGCGGACGCAAAGACCGGCGGCAATGCCGGCAACGCAGGGTCGCTGTGAACGGGTCCGGCGCGTCAGCCAGCTTCCCGTGGCAGCGTGCCGCGTCGGGCGCCAATCTTCTCTCCGCCGACGGGTCGCTGGGCGTGACCATCTTCGAGGAAATGACCACGCTCGCCCTCACCACGGGCGCCATCAACCTCGGCCAGGGCTTCCCGGACGAGGACGGCCCGGTGGAAATCAAGGAGGCCGCCCAGGCAGCCATCGCCGCAGGAGCCAACCAGTATGCCCCGGGCAAGGGCATCCTCGGCCTGCGGGAGGCGATCTCCGTCCACCAGCAGCGGTTCTACGGGCTTTCCCCGGACCCGCAGACGGAGATCATCGTCACGACCGGCGCCACCGAGGCCATCGCGGCCGCACTGCTCGCCCTCGTCGGCCCCGGCGACGAGGTGCTCACGTTTGAGCCGTTCTACGACTCCTACGGGGCCATCATTGGGCTCTCCGGAGCGACGCACGTCACGGCCCCGCTGCTCGCCCCGGACTTCATGCCCGATCTGGAGGCCCTCGAGGCAGCCTTCAGCGACCGCACCAAGGTCGTACTGGTCAACAACCCGCACAACCCCACCGGTGCGGTGTTCCCGCGTGACGTGCTGCAGCGCGTCGTTGACCTCGCCGGAGCGCACGACGCCGTCATCATCACCGACGAAGTCTACGAACACCTCACGTTCGGCGTCCGGCACATCCCGGTGGCCACTCTCCCCGGGGCAGCCGAACGCACGCTGACGATTTCCTCCGCCGGGAAGACCTTTTCGTTCACCGGCTGGAAGATCGGCTGGCTCAGCGGCCCGGAACACCTCGTGTCCGCCGCCCGGACGGTCAAGCAGTTCCTGAGCTACAGCTCCGGCACCCCGTTCCAGACCGCCATCGCCGTGGGACTGGGCCTGCCGGAGGAGTTCTACACGGGCATTGCCGAAACGCTCCAGTACAAGCGAGACATCCTCAGCGAGGGGCTTCGGGCGGCCGGACTGGACGTTTACACGCCGCAGGGAACGTACTTTGTGAATGTCGACACCGCCCCGCTCGGCATCACCGATTCCGTGGACCTGGCCCGCCGGCTCCCGGCACTCGTGGGCGTTGCCGCGATCCCGGTGCCCGTCTTCTGCCACCCCGAGGGCGCCGAACGGACCCGCAGCCTGCTGCGGTTCGCTTTCTGCAAGAAGACGCATGTCCTCGAAGAAGCTGCCGAGCGGCTCGCGACCCTTCGCGACAGGCTTTGAGCGTGGCCGGACACCAGGGCGGCGCCTCGCGGTTCCTGCGGACAGCGGGCCAGCACGCCGCTATCGAACCGGATCCCTTTACCGACGGCAGCTTCGTGCTCAGCATCGGCGGGGCCGAGCAGTCCCACGTCAATCTGGCGGACCCGGACGAGATCTTCTATGAATACCTGCGCAGGATAGGCCATGTGGTCGATCTCGCGGCCCCGTGGGGGGAACCGATCAGCGCGCTGCACCTCGGCGCCGGCGCCCTGACCCTGGCGCGTTATATCCAGGCCACCCGGCCGGGGTCGGTGCAATACGCCGTGGAGCTGGAGCGTGAACTGCTGGACTTCGTGCTGCAGGAGCTGCCCCTCCCGGAGGGAACCCGGCTGCATACCGTGATCGGGGACGCCCGGGCCGCCCTTGCCGAGCTTCCGGTGGAGCTGCGCTTCGACGTCGTGATCCTCGACATCTTTTCCGGGCCCGACGCGCCTGAGCACATAGCCTGCACGGAGTTCTACCTCGAGGCCGCGGCGAGGCTTACGCCGCGCGGGGTGCTGGTGGTCAACGTGGGCGACGAGCCCGGACTGACCCTGGTCCGCAGCCAGGTGGCCGCGCTGCGCAGGGCCATGGCCGATGTCTCGGCCTTCGCCGAGGCCGCCATGTTCACCGGCCGCTACCCCGGGAACATCATCCTGACCGGAACGCAAACGCCGTGGCCGGCGGCGTGGACCGCGGCGCTGACCGCGCGCGGGCCACACCCGGCCAAGGTGCTTTCCGGCGTCGAGCTGGACGCGATGTCCGTCTAGGCTTCCGGCCCGGCGCTTGGCTCCGCGCTCGGCTCCGCGAACCACAGCCGGGTTTCCCCGTACTTCTTCTCGGCAAACCGCTCCAGGCCCTCGGGCCACGCCGGCTCGGGGGTCCGGGACGAGCGTTCCGCTACGACGACAGCGCCTGCCGCGAGATGCGGGGCAAGCTTGGCCAGCACGGCGGCCAGTGCCGGCTCGTCCAGGGGGTAGGGCGGGTCCAGGAATACCAGGTCCCACAGGACGCCCCCCGCCGCGCGGTCGAGGAACGACTCGACCTTGGAGCGGTGCACGGTAACCACCTTGCGGCGCGCGACTGTGTTGACGAGGTCCGCATTCCGCTGGCACACGGCGCTGGCCTTGGCATCGAATTCCACGAGATCCACTACGTCCGCGCCGCGGCTGGCGCTTTCAACCCCCAGCGAGCCCGATCCGGCGTAGAGATCCAGCACGCGGGAGCCTGAGATCACGTCGAAGGCGTCCAGCCGGGAGAACAATGCTTCCTTGACCCGGTCCGTCGTGGGCCGGGTCGAGGTGCCGGGCACGCTGACCAGCGCGCTTCCTCCTGCCGCGCCGGAGATGATGCGGCTCATGCGCAGCCACCCGTGAATGTGCTTGCCTGGCTCGTGGTCCTAGCCGCGTTCAAGGAACGCCTCCTTCTCGGGGTTCAAGTATCCGTCAATCGCGGCCGCAAGGCCGGGCTGGCCAGCAAGGGAGGGGTCGGCCGCCACGATCTCCTGGGCGTCCTGGCGCGCCCGGGCGATCACGTCCTCGTGTTCGAGCACGCGAAGCAGCTTCAGCGTGGAGCGGCCGCCGGACTGGGAGGCACCCAGGATGTCCCCTTCGCGGCGCAGCTTGAGGTCCTCCTGCGAGAGCTCGAAGCCGTCCGTGGTGGCGGCCACCGCGTCGAGGCGGCGGCGGCTCGGATGGCCCGGTTCCAGCGTGGTCACGAGAAGGCACGTGCCCGGGAGCCCGCCGCGGCCCACCCGTCCGCGGAGCTGGTGGAGCTGGGAGATGCCGAAGCGGTCGGCGTCGAGGATCACCATGAGCGTGGCGTTGTGGACGTCCACGCCGACTTCGATCACGGTGGTGGAGACCAGCAGCTTGGTCTCATTGGCGGTGAACGCTGCCATGGCCGCGGATTTGAGGGCCGGGTCCTGCCGTCCGTGGAGGGGTGCCACGGCGACGCCGGCCAGGGCCGGTTCGTCCAGGAGGTGTTCCACCACGCCGGTGACGGAGGCGAGCTCGCGCGCGCCGTTGTCGCCTTCCAGGTCCGCGGCGGAGGGTTCGGCCTCGCCGGGGGTGAAGTCGCCGTCGTCGTCCGTGCCGATCTTGGGGCACACCACGTAGACCTGGTGGCCGGCGTCGATCTCTTCGCGTGAACGGGACCAGATGCGCGTGGCCCACGCCGGGTGTTCCGCCAGGCCCACCACGTGGGTGGAAATCGGGGCGCGGCCGGCGGGGAGCTCGTCGAGCACGGAGGTTTCGAGGTCGCCGAACACGGTCATGGCCACGGTCCTGGGGATGGGAGTGGCGGTCATGACCAGCAGGTGCGGCGGTTTGCTGGCCTTGGCCCGGAGGGCGTCGCGCTGTTCCACACCGAAGCGGTGCTGTTCGTCCACCACGATCAGCCCGAGGTCATAGAAGGAGACGTTCTCACTGAGCAGGGCGTGGGTTCCGATCACGATCCCGGCCGTCCCGGAGGCTGCATCCAGCATGGCCTGCTTCCGGGCCGCGGTGGGCATGGAGCCGGTCAGGAGCGTGACCTGGACGGCGTCCGGGCCAAAGCCGCCGAGCATCCCGTCACGGGAGAGCGGGCCGAGCGTCCGGCGGATCGATTCGAAGTGCTGGGCGGCGAGCACTTCGGTGGGCGCCAACAACGCCGCCTGTCCCCCGGCGTCGACCACCTGAAGCATGGCACGCAGGGCCACAATCGTCTTGCCGGAGCCAACCTCGCCCTGCAGGAGACGGTTCATCGGCGAATCCTGGGCGAGCTCTTCGGACAAGGTCTTGCCGACGGCGGCCTGGCCGGCCGTCAGGGTGAACGGCAACTGGCGGTCGAAGGCGGTCAGCAGCCCGTCGGCGACTGGCCGGCGGGCCGTGGCTTCCTCGGCGGCGAGCTGGGCGCGGCGCCGGGCGAGGGCGGACTGGAGCACCAGGGCTTCCTGGTAGCGGAAGCGGTCGCGGGCGCGCTGCCAGTCCCCCGGCGTCTGCGGGGCGTGGATCAGGCGGTAGGCCTCCGCGACGGGCAGGAATCTTTCGCGGGCGGCGATGCCCGCGGGCAGGGGGTCGCCGATGGATTCCAGGTCAACGGTGTCCAGAAGCGTCGTGATCACCTTCTGAATGGACCAGCTGGTGAGTTTGGCGGTGGCGGGATACACGGGGATGGGCATGGCGGCCAGCTTTTCCGGATCCATCCCCGGCAGGTCCGGATCCTCGTCCAGCAGCTGGAAGTCCGGGTTGGTCAGGCCCAGCGAGCCCGCGTAGCGGGTCACCCTCCCGGAGAACATGGCACGGCGGCCAGGCTGGAGCTCGGCCTTGGCCCGGAAGCCGTTGAAGAAGCTGACTTTCAGGGTGCCCGGCAGGCCGGCCCCCGCGGGCCGGACGGTGGTGCCGGCTCCGGCGTCGTCGGAGATCACGACGTCGGTGAGGGATCCCCGGCGGGCGCGCATGGGCCGGGTGCTGCTGGAGATGACCCGCGCAATCAGGGTCACTTCCTCATCCAGCGGGACCTCGCTGATGGGGGTCAGTTCGCCGCGGCTGAGGTAGCGGCGCGGGAAGTAGTCCAGCAAGCCGCCGACGGTGCTGATGCCGAGGTGTTTTTCAATGACGGCTGCGGAACGCTTGCCGATCCGGCGTTCCAGGCCGAGCTCAAGTTCAGCGGACATGTCCGTCGGGGGTCCGCGCGTCAGCATCGGGCGCACCAAGAGCGGGCACCTCAAAAGCACGGGGCGCATCAGAGACACGCGGTACGGCGAGCTCGCTCACGGACAAGTCCGTGGGTTCACCGAGGGACCGGATCATGGCCACGGCGGGGTCCGGGTCCGTCACGTGGACGTGGACGCGCCAGCGGTAGTGGCCGGCGGCGTCCGCCGCGCCGCCCACCTGGCTCATGATGACGGAGTCGCCCATTTCGTCGAGCCGCTGGCGCATCATGGCGGCGTCCAGCGGCGAGAGCGCGATCGTGCACATGACTTCCACGCCGTCGTCGCGGGGCATGTCGGCGTGGATGTGGGGATCCTGCACATCGTAGCCGTGCAGTCCGTCCAGGAGCTCGCCCTGGAGTTCTTCACCGAGCACGGCGGACCGCAGGCAGTCGAGGATGAGCAGCATCCCGACCCCGCCCGCGTCCACCACGTGGGCAGCATGCAGGGCGGCAAGCTGGTCTTCGGTGCGGACGACGGCGTCGAGGGCGGCCTCGACGGCGGCGTCCAGGGCCAGGGCCAGCGTGTGGTTGCTGTCGTCACCGTCGTGCGCCGAGTCCACGGCCGCGGCAGCGCGGGCGGCCGCTTCCATGACGGAGAGCATGGTGCCGGGCACGGGATCGCTCAGCGCGGACCAGGCGCGGATCTGTGCGCGGTTCAAGGCGGCGGCCAGCAGCGGGGCGCTCAGCCGGGTGTGGCCGGCCAGCGGTTCGGCGGCGGCGCAGAGGAACACGGCGAACAGGGTTCCGGAGTTGCCGCGGGCCTGTTCCATGGCGGCCTGGCCGGCCTGGGCGAGGACGGCTCCGACGTCGTTTTGGGCCGGGTCGGGGGCCGCGACCACGTGCCGGGGCTTCTCGCCGGCGCCGTGGATCTCCGTGGCGGGCCCCGTTCCGGGGAAGGCGTGGGCCGCGGCGCGGACCGTCAGGTAGAGGTTGGTGCCGGTGTCGCCGTCGGCGACGGGAAAGATGTTGATGGCGTTCAGCCGGTCGCTGTGGTTGCCGAGCGTAGTTTCCGCCTTGCCCAACCACCGCTTCATCGCTTGCGCGTTGGCGGCAATTTTAGTCTGCAAAGTGATCCCATCCCACAGCTTCAGCGGGCCTGCCCGCGATGTTTACGCCCGTGCTTCCTGTTGGTGCAGGGGCCTCTACCGAGCCTATCGCAGTGAAACCGGGAGGCAGCTGAAGGCCTGCAGGGAATGTGGCGAGCAGTCCGTGGTCTTCGCCTCCGCCGAGGACCCAGGACATCGGGTCTGCTCCCAGCAGCCCGGATGCCGGCAGCAGCGGCACCGTCAGTTCCTTCAGCGCAGCGGCGTCGAGGTTGAGCACGGCGCGGCTGGCCGCGGCGAGCCGGTTCCCGTCCCGCACCAGGCCGTCGGAGATGTCCATCATGGCCGTGGCTCCTGACTCCCGGGCCACGGGCCCGGCCGCGAGCGGCGGATGCGGCCTGCACTGGGTGTCCATCAGGGCCCGCTGGTCTGCGCTGAGGGTCTGCACGCCGGCGCTCGATTCCAGCAGGGCCAGTCCCGCAGCGGCGCGGCCGACGGTGCCCGCCAGGGCCACCGTGTCCCCCGGGCGGGCCCCGGACCGCAGGACGGGGTCCTTGCCGTCGAGGGTCCCCAGGATGGCGATGCTGACGGCCAGTTCCCGGCCCCGGCCGAGGTCGCCGCCGGCCACAGCGCAGTCGGGGGCGCCAAGCTCCCGGATGCCGGCGGTGATGCCGTCCGCGAAGTCCTCCACCCAGGAGACAAGGGTCTCCGGCGGCATCGTCAGGCTGACCACGAGGGAGGTGGCGCGCGCGCCCATGGCGTTGATGTCGCTGAGGTTCTGTGCGGCGGCTTTCCAGCCGATGTCATAGCCGGAGGTCCGGTAGCCGTTGTTCCACTTGAGCCGGAAGTCCTGGTCCACTACCTGGGTGTCGATGCTCAGCACGGTCCGCCCGTCAGGGGCCGCGACGATCGCGGCGTCGTCGCCGGGCCCGAGGAGCACGGACGTCGTCGCGGCGGACCCGCGGTGCAGGCGCGGGAAGATGCGGTCGAGGAGGGCGGACTCGGTGAGCCCGGCAACGGTCAGCGGCTGCTCGGGAACGCGGGGGCCGGGACCGGCGGATTCGGGCAGTGATGAGGCGGGCAGCGGAGAGGCGGGCATTGGGGAGTCAGGCACAGCAGATTCGGGCACAGCCCTACGCTACCGCGACGGGGCGACTACGCGGCCACGCGGGCTGCCGGCGGCGTCCGGGCACCCTGGTGGACCGGGATAGGCTTGAAGGATGCACCAGTTCCGCGCCCAGGATTCCCTTCGTCCGCTCCGAATCCTGGCAGCCGCGGCCCTCGCGGGCCTGGTGCTGAGCGGTTGCTCGCCGGTAGTCGACGTCGCCCCCGCAAAGGATGCGGCGAACGCCGCCTGCGCGCCCATGATGCTGGCGCTGCCGGACGCCCTGGGCGACGCCAAGCTGCGCAAGACCAACGCCCAGGCGACAGCCGCGTGGGGCGACCCGTCCCTCGTGGTCCTGCGCTGCGGCGTCAATGTCCCGGGCCCCACCACGGACCGCTGCGTCAGCGTGAACGGCGTCGACTGGGTCATCAAGGAAGGCAACCCGGTGTGGACGCTGACCACCTTCGGGCGCGAACCGGCCACGGAAATCCTGATGGATCCGGACAAAATCAGCTCGGCCACCGTGCTGGCAGACCTCTCGTCCGCCGCCCTGAAAATCAAGGCGACGAGGAACTGCGTCGGGCAGGCGGATCTTCAGAACCTGCCGCCCGGCAAGTAGCCGCTACCGCAGGCCGGTCTTGCGGTGCAGTGCCAGGTAGATGAGCTCGTCGATCAGATCCGCGTAGCCCAGCCCTGAGGCCTTCCACATCTGCGGGTACATGCTCTTCGGCGTGAACCCGGGCATGGTGTTGATTTCGTTGATGATGAGTTCGCCGTCGGGGGTGTAGAAGAAGTCGACCCGGCTCAGTCCCTCGGCGCCGACGGCGTCGAAGGCAACGGCGGCGAGCTCCCGGACCCGGGCGATCGCCTCCTCGGGGATGTCGGCCGGGCAGCTGAGCGCGGCGGCGTCGTCCTCCACGTATTTGGCGTTGAAGTCGTAGAACTCGTGCCCGCCGCCCGCCACGGAAATCTCGCCGGGCATGGATGTCCGGGGAGCCTCAGTTTCCCGGCCTTCCAGAACGGCGCATTCGATCTCGCGTCCAACGATGCCGGCCTCGATGACGAGTTTGGGGTCGTGCTCGCGGGCCGTCTCGATCGCCGCGTCCAGGTGCTCCAGCGAGTCCACCTTGGAAATGCCCATGGACGACCCCGCCCGGGCCGGCTTGACGAACACCGGGAAGCCGAGCTGGTCCACGCGTTTGCGGACCGTCTCGGGGTCATTGAGCCACTGCCGGTCCGTTACGGCGATGTAGGGCCCCACGTGGAGTCCGGCCGATTCAAAGACGACCTTCATGAAGTGCTTGTCCATGCCGACGGCGGAGGCAAGCACGCCCGCGCCGACGTAGCGGGTGTCGGAGAGCTCCAGGAACCCCTGGATGGTGCCGTCTTCGCCGAACGGACCGTGCAGCAGCGGGAACACGACGTCCACGGAGCCGAGCTCCTGAGGAACCCGGTTCGGGGACGCGACGATCAGCTGGTGCTCGCCGCCAATCTCGGCCAGCGCGACGGTCTGCGCCGAGGGCGCTACTTCCGGCAGCGCGGACGCGGAGAGCGACCACTCCGTGGTGTCGCCGGAGGCCAGCACCCACTGGCCGGTCTTGGCGATGCCGATGGGGATGACCTCGTACTTGTCCTTGTCGATCGCCCCCAGCACGCCGGCTGCGGTCACGCAGCTGACCGCGTGTTCGCTGGAGCGGCCGCCGAACAGCACGGCCACCCTGGGCCTGGGCTGGCCGGAGCGGGTCTCTGTGGTCACGGTCGCGGGCACGTTGTTTTCAGCCACTCTCAGTAATCGCCTTCGGATTTAAGGTCCCGGGCCAGCAGCAGCGGGCCCAGTTCGTCTACGGACAATTTTCCGGCCAGTACGGCAACCACGGCCGCCGTGATCGGCATTTCCACGCCAAGCTTGCCCGCCAGTTCGTGGACGGCCTGGCTGGACTTTATCCCCTCGGCCGTTTGGTTCATTTCGGCGGTGACCTGCTCAAGGGTCAGTCCCTTTCCCAGCAGCCGCCCGGCGGTGTGGTTCCGGGACAGCGGCGAGGAGCATGTTGCCACGAGGTCACCCAGGCCGGCGAGCCCTGCCATGGTCCGTGCCTGCCCACCCAGGGCGAGCGTAAGCCGGGACGTCTCGGCGAGGCCGCGCGTGATGACCGAGGCTTTGGTGTTGTCCCCCATCTGCTTGCCTTCACAGATGCCGACGGCCAGGGCAATGACGTTCTTGACGATGCCGCCGATTTCGACGCCGATCACGTCGGTGGTGGTATACGGGCGGAAGTAGGGCGCTGTGCAGCTGCGGGCGACCCAGGCCGCCGCTGCGGCGTCGGAGCAGGCCACGACGGAGGCTGTGGGCTCTTCCCTGGCAATTTCCATGGCCAGGTTGGGTCCTGAAACTACGGCGACCCGGGCGGCCGGAATGTCGAGCTCCTCACAGATCACTTCGCTCATCCGGGCGTCGGTGTGCAGCTCGAGGCCCTTCATCAGGGACACCACGAAGGCACCGGCCGGGACGAGGTGTTTCCATTCGCGCAGCTGCGGCCGCAGGGTCTGCGCCGGGACGGCGAGGATGACGAGCTCGGCTCCGGCCAGGACCTCGGCGACATCAATCGAGGCCGTGATGCCGGGTGGAAGCTCGATGTCCTTGAGGTACTGCTCGTTCCGGTGCGCCGTGTTGATTTGGTCCACGACCTCCGCGCGGCGGCCCCACAGGCGGATGCGGCGCTCAACCCCCGAGGCCGTGGCCGCGTCGGCGACGATCTTCGCGAACGTGGTTCCCCAGGATCCTGCCCCGAGGACGGCCACGGTGGTGGCGGCGCCGGAACCGTGGACGTCCGCCGTCATGCGGCGCCGTCCGCGTCGGTGCCCTGGGTGTCCCGGCGCTCGACGAAACGGCCGTGAGTGGACTGGTTGTGCGCGGAGGGGTCCCACCGCTGCGCCGGCGGCTCTTCGCCTCGCAGGCCTGCGAGCAGGTCCGTGATGGCGTCCATGATCACGGTTGTGGCCTCGGTGAGGGTCGCCCGGTCCAGCGGCCGGTCAGCGAAAGCACTCAGATCGACCGGATCGCCGACGACGAGCCGGGACGTCTTGCGCGGGAAGATATGGAACCGCTTGGCGTAGCGTGGCAGGACCTCGTGGGCTCCCCAGTGGGCCATGGGCACCACAGGGATTCCGCTTTCGAGGGCCATCCGGGCAGCGCCGGTGTGGCCCTTCATCGGCCACAGCCCAGGATCACGGGTGAGGGTGCCCTCCGGGTAAATGATGATGGCGCCGCCCTCGCTCACGATTTCCTTGGCGAGCTGCAACGAACGGTTGGCCCCCGCAGAAGAGCGTTCCACGGGAATTTGCTTGACGGCGCGCAGCACGGCGCCGAGGACCGGCACCTTGAAGAGTCCGGCTTTGGCCAGGAAGTGGGGCATCCGTTTCTGGTTGTAGAGCATGTGCCCCACCACCAGGGGATCGATCTCGGTGCAGTGGTTGGGGGCGGCAATGAAGCCCCCAGCCGGGAGCTTGTCGAGTCCCTCCCACTTCTTGTTCATCAGCAGATTCATCACGGGCCGGACAAGCCCGGCGACCGCGACAAAGGTGATGTGGCTTTTGGCCGATTCCTTCACAGGTCCCCCGCTACTTGGCCGCGGTGATGTCGAAATCGGCGCCGAGGCCCGCGAGCTTCTCGGTGAAGCGCTCGTAGCCGCGGTTGATGATGTCGATTCCGGTGACGCGTGACGTGCCGGTGGCGGCGAGGGCAGCGATGAGGTGACTGAACCCCCCGCGCAGGTCGGGCACGTCGATGTCGGTGCCCTTGAGCTGCGTCGGTCCGGAAATCACTGCCGAGTGCAGGAAGTTGCGCTGGCCAAAGCGGCACGGGACGCTGCCGAGGCATTCGCGGTGGACCTGGATATTGGCACCCATCCGGATCAGGGCATCAGTGAATCCGAAGCGGTTCTCATAGACAGTCTCGTGGACGATCGACACGCCCTCGGCCTGGGTCAGGGCGACGATCAACGGCTGCTGCCAGTCGGTCATGAAGCCGGGGTGCACGTCGGTTTCAAGGACCAGCGGGTTGAGCTTGCCGCCACGGTGGTAGAAGCGGATGCCGTCGTCGCCGATGTCCATGCCGCCGCCGACCTTGCGGAAGGTGTTCAGGAACGTCATCATGTCGCGCTGGGTGGCGCCTTCGACGAAAATGTCGCCGCGGGTGACCAGCGCCGCGGAGGCCCAGGAGGCGGATTCGTTGCGGTCGGAGAGTGCGCGGTGGTTGTAGCCGCCGAGGTCCCGGACGCCTTCAATCCGAATGGTGCGGTCGGTCTGGACGCTGATGATCGCGCCCATCTTCTGCAGCACAGCAATAAGGTCCACGATTTCAGGCTCGGTGGCCGCACCCGAGAGCTCGGTGATGCCCTCCGCCCTTGTGGCGCTCAGCAGCACCTGCTCCGTGGCTCCGACGGACGGGTACGGCAGGGCGATCTTGGCGCCCTTGAGCCCGTTGGGGGCGGAGATGTGGATGCCGCCGGGGCGCTTTTCCACCACGGCACCGAACTGGCGCAGGACATTGAGGTGGTAATCGATCGGCCGGTCACCGATCTTGCAGCCGCCCAGATCCGGGATGAACGCCTCGCCGATCGCGTGGATCAGCGGCCCGCACAGCAGGATCGGGATCCTGGAGTCCCCGGCGTGCGCATCGATGGCGGTGCTGGAGGCGGTTTTTGCGCCCTTCGGGTCAAGGGTCAGGTCCCCGGAGACGGGATCCTTCTCCACCGTGACGCCGTGGAGCTGGAGCAGGCTGGTGACAACCTCGACGTCCTTGATCTCAGGGACGTTGCGCAGCACGGACGGCTCATTGCCCAGCAAGGCAGCCACCATCGCCTTCGGGACCAAATTCTTGGCCCCGCGAACGGTGACGCGGCCTGTTAGCGGGACGCCTCCGCGGATTGTCAGAACACTACTCATATACCGGTTTCCTCACGACTACTCGCCCCCAAATCCTTACAAAGGCTCCAACCAAGCATAGGAGCTTCCGTTACCGATCCGAAATACGGGATGTTTGCGGCTGGTGGAGGAAAGCGTCAGGACAGCCGGGCGGGCAACGTCCTGGGCATGAACGCGGGCCTGGTGGCCTCGAAGGCGGTGATGTCTTCCTCGTGCTGGAGGGTCTGTCCGATGTCGTCCAGGCCCTCAAGCAGGCGCCAGCGCGTGTAGTCGTCGATTTCGAACGGCGCGACGATGTTGGCGCACTGCACCGTCTTGGAGAGGAGGTCCACCGTGACCTCGGTGCCGGGGGCGTTCTCAAGCTCCTTCCAGATGAGCTCGATGTCGTCCTGGGCAAGCTCAGCGGCAAGCAGGCCCTGCTTGCCGGAGTTGCCCCGGAAGATGTCGGCGAACCGGGAGGACAGCACTGTCTTGAAGCCATAGTCCTTCAACGCCCAGACGGCGTGTTCCCGTGAGGACCCGGTGCCGAAGTCCGGCCCGGCCACCAGCACGGAGCCGGCGTTGAAGGGCGACTGGTTCAGGATGAAGGCCGGATCCTTGCGCCAGGCCGCGAAGAGGGCATCTTCGAAGCCCGTGCGGGTGATGCGTTTGAGGTAGACGGCAGGGATGATTTGGTCCGTGTCGACGTTGCTCTGGCGCAGCGGGACACCGATTCCGGTGTGGGTCGTGAACTTTTCCATGATGGGTCCTTTTGAGCTCTGCAGATCTAAGCGGCAAAAATCGGGGCGGCGGGAACTAGGCTGCGCCGACGCGCAGCGCCTCGGACCCAGGAGCCGGCGCCAGGTCCGACGGCGAGCTCAGCGTGCCGCGCACGGCGGTGGCCGCGGCCACTACCGGCGAGACCAGGTGGGTGCGGCCGCCCTTGCCCTGGCGTCCCTCGAAGTTGCGGTTGGAGGTCGACGCGCACCGTTCCCCCACCTCGAGCTGGTCCGGGTTCATCCCCAGGCACATCGAGCAGCCGGCGAACCGCCATTCAGCTCCGAATTCCTTGAAAACCTTATCCAGTCCCTCGGCCTCGGCTTCGAGGCGCACGCGGGCGGAGCCGGGGACCACAAGCATCCGGATATTCGGGTCCTTCGTGCGGCCGCGGATGATGTCCGCGGCGGCCCGGAGGTCCTCCATCCGTGAGTTCGTGCAGGACCCCAGGAAGACGGTGTCCACCCGGATGTCCTTCATCGGCGTCCCGGCTTCGAGTCCCATGTACTGCAGCGCACGTTCGGCGGCGGCCTTGGCGTTCTCGTCGCCGAAGTCCTCGGGCGACGGCACCCTGGCGGAGAGGGAGACGCCCTGGGCCGGGTTGGTCCCCCACGTCACAAACGGTTCCAGGGTGTCGGCGTCGAGGTCCACCTCGACGTCGAACGCGGCGCCGTCATCGGTGCGCAGCGTATTCCAGTACTCGACGGCGGCATCCCAGCCGGCGCCCTGGGGCGCGTGCGGGCGGCCGTACATGTAGTCATAGGTGGTCTGGTCCGGGGCGACCATGCCGGCGCGGGCCCCCGCTTCGATGGACATGTTGCAGATGGTCATCCGGGCTTCCATGGAGAGCGCACGGATCGCTGAACCGCGGTACTCCAGCACGTATCCCTGGCCTCCGCCGGTGCCGATCTTGGCGATGACAGCCAGGATGATGTCCTTGGCGGTCACTCCGGGCCGCAGCGTGCCCTCCACGTTGATGGCCATGGTCTTAAAGGGCTTCAGCGACAGTGTCTGGGTGGCCATCACGTGCTCCACCTCCGAGGTGCCGATGCCCATGGCGAGAGCCCCGAAGGCGCCGTGCGTGGAGGTGTGCGAGTCGCCGCAGACCACGGTCATGCCGGGCTGGGTGAGGCCCAGTTGCGGTCCCACGACGTGAACGATCCCCTGCTCGGCGTCGCCAAGGGAGTGCAGGCGGACCCCGAACTCCTTGCAGTTGTTGCGCAGGGTCTGGATCTGGGTCCGGCTGGTCAGATCGGCAATTGGCTTGTCGATGTCCAGCGTGGGAGTGTTGTGGTCTTCGGTGGCGATAGTGAGGTCCGGCCGGCGGAGCTTGCGGCCGGCCAGGCGCAAGCCTTCAAACGCCTGCGGGGAAGTCACCTCGTGGACAAGGTGGAGGTCGATGAAGAGAAGATCGGGCTGGGCGTTGGCTCCTTCGCCGTCCCCCTTGCGCACCACATGTGCGTCCCAGACCTTCTCGGCCAGTGTCTTTGCCACGGCCTTCTCCCTTCACTGCAATTGGTTGGATGTCTCCACTGAATCAGCCCTGCTATGGAACACGCCAGCGAAATGACTTGCATCTCAGATATTGAGACGGCAATATCATTACATGGACAATTCTAGTGGCGTCGGAGTCATCGATAAAGCGGCCCATGTGCTTGACGCACTTGAGGCCGGCCCCACCACCCTCGCGCAGCTTGTCGCGGCCACCGGCCTCGCCCGGCCCACCGTGCACCGCCTGGCCCTCGCACTGGTCCACCACCGCCTGGTGAGCCGGGACATCCAGGGCCGTTTTGTGCTCGGCAGCCGCCTCGTTGAGCTGGCGTCGGCCGCTGGCGAAGACCGGCTGATCGCCTCCGCCGGGCCCGTGCTCATGCAGTTGCGCGACGCCACCGGCGAAAGTGCGCAGATCTTCCGGCGCCAGGGCGACTGGCGGGTTTGCGTCGCCTCCGCCGAACGTCCCATCGGCCTGCGCGACACCATACCGGTGGGCACCCAGCTCTCCATGAAGGCCGGCTCCGCCGCCCAGGTGCTGCTGGCGTGGGAAGACCATGACCGGCTCCTGGAAGGACTCCAGTCCGCCCGTTTCACCCCGACCGTCCTCGCGGGGGTCCGGCGGCGGGGCTGGGGCCAGAGCCTCGGCGAACGTGAGCCCGGGGTTGCCTCTGTTTCGGCCCCGGTCCGTGGCCCGTCCGGCCGGGTGATCGCTGCCGTCTCGATTTCAGGCCCGATCGAGCGCCTGACCCGCCAGCCGGGGCGCCTGCATGCCGAGGTGGTCTGCAACGCCGGCCGCGTCCTGACGGAAGCGCTCCGCAAGACGAACGACTAAGTTCCTTGCCGCATCCTCGGCGCGCGGAAAGCTAGGCTGTGCCCATGAATAGCTATGCGGTCTTCCTGCGGGGCATCAACGTGGGCGGCATCAACATCAAGATGGCCGATCTGCAGGAGTCGCTGAAGTCCCGGCCGTTCACGGGCGTGAAGACCCTCCTGGCCAGCGGCAACGTCGTTCTGGCCAGCGCGCTGGATTCTGCCGGGGTCAAGACCGAATTCGAGGCCTGCCTCCGGGAAAGGTTCGGCTACGACGCCTGGGTGGTGGTTCTGGCCGCCGCCCGCGTGGCCGAGCTCGTCGGGGCGTGCCCGTACCCGGCCGACGACGCGTCCACCCACACGTACTTGACCCTGGCTTCGGACCCGGATGTGCTTTCCGAGCTCTACGCGGCTGGAAGCGCGCTGGATGGAACGGAGATGATCCGGCTCGGCCCCGAAGCCCTGGCCTGGCTGGCGCCCACCGGCGGCACCCTGGACAGCCCGTTCAGCAAACTCTCCTCGAAGCCGAAGTACAAGGCTTCCACCACCACCCGGAACCTCCGGACCATGATCAAGGTCCGCGACGCGGCAGCGGCACTGGAGCCGGGGGGTTAGGCCGCCTGCAGCAGGGCAACGAAAAACGGCCCCGGGCTGTTGCCCGGGACCGTCTTGTTGGTGACCCCAGCGGGATTCGAACCCGCGTTACCGCCGTGAGAGGGCAGCGTACTAGGCCGCTATACGATGGGGCCGCGTACTCTCCAGAACCGCATTCCTGCAGTTCAAGCCAGGTGATTCTTTCACACACCCGGCAAATGTTTCAAATCTAATCTACCGACTCGAAACTTCTGATCCACCGCAGAAATCCGCGGATTTTCATAGCTGGGATACCAGGACTCGAACCTAGAATGACGGTACCAGAAACCGTAGTGTTGCCAATTACACCATATCCCAATGGAACTTTCGGACCGGATCCGCAGGTCTAAACCCGCGCTCCCGGCGCCTCAGCACGAGTAATTACTTTACCCGAGACTTTTCGCCTGCACAAATCGAGCCACGACTGGGCTTCAGGGCGCCGCCGCAACGACCCGCGATGCGTCCATGACGGTCCCGAAAACCCGAAAACCCTTGCCAACGGGGGCAAATCAAGTTTACGCTCGGTAAGTTACCAACGAGTAACCACCCCTCCCCCACCTGGCTGCGGGCAGCTTTGCGATCATTTTCCGGTGTTAGCTGCATCACAGCCGCCAGGGGTGGCCGGCAGCGCAACTGCTGCCGGCGAGACCGTCGAGAGGAACCATCTGTGTCACAGAGTCGTGCCGCCGCTGCCAGCAAGACCCGAACCCGGGCCCAACAGCTCGCCATAGCCGTCCTTGCCCTGTTGCTCATCGCACTGTTCGGGTTCTACACGCTCGTCACCGGGCGCATCACCGACGGTTCCGCCAGGCTCAAGGACGGCGCCGGCCAAGCCTCCGCCGGTGCGGAGCAGCTGAAGGAAGGCGCCGGAAAACTGGCCAACGGCGCCAGCCAGGCCGATACCGGTGCCGGCAAGCTTTCCGCCGGTGCGGACAAGATCCACGCGGGCATCGCCGACAAGCTCGCCCCTGGCGCGGACAAGCTCCAGGACGGCGCCAGCCAGCTCTCCACCGGAGCGGTGAAGATTGAAACCGACGTCAACCAAAAGCTGGTTCCCGGCGTCTACAAAGTCGATGACGGCGCCCACAAGCTCGCAGCCGGAGCCCTCCAGCTATCGGCTGCCCTGACGCCCACCGCAGCGGGCAACGCCGAAAACAACCTGGCGGACGGCGCGACGCAGCTCAACGCTGGCGCCGGCCAGCTCGCCGGCGGTACCGGGGAGCTGGCCGCCGGCACGGTACAGCTTAAGGGCTACCGCGGCGCCAACAACGACCCCGCGGCAGGCACGGGAACGGCTGCCCTGGCACAAGCCCTTGAGCTCCTGCAGGCCGCCGCCTCGGACCCCGTCCAGGGACTCGTTCCGCTGTCCGTGGTCAAGGACAAGATCGACAAGATCGCCGCCGGGGCCCACAAGCTGGACGCCGGGGCAACCCAGCTCCAGGCAGGCGCAGCCCGGCTCCAGGCAGGAGCGGACCAGCTCCACGCCGGAACCGGCAAACTGGCTGCCGGTTTCGCCACGCTTGCCGGCAAGCTCAACAGCCAGGACCCCACCAGCCCCGGTGTCGTCCTGGGCACCCGGCTGCTTGCTGACGGCACCTCCAAGATCCGCGTCGGAATGGATGGAGTTCCCGGGGATCCCGAGCACCCCGGCCTGATCAAGGCCGCAGCGAAGATGACGGACGGAAGCTCGCGCCTGGCCGACGGCACCGTGGCCCTGAATGCCGGCATCAAGGGGAACCCCGGTGATACCGACAACCCGGGCCTGCTCACCGGGGCCCAGGCCCTTGCTTCAGGGGCATCCGAGCTCTCCACCGGCAACACCAAGCTGGCATCCGGATCCTCCCAGCTCGCCACCGGTGCGGACAAGCTCGCCGACGGGAATGCCCGGATCGCAGACGGCACCGGCACGCTGTATTCGAGCGCCGCCGCCGTCTCGCCCACCAGCATGATCGGGCAGTCCGACGCAGCCACGGCCCTCGGGCTCGTGGGAGTGCTGGGACTGGGATCCGTTGCAGCATTCCTGGTCCTGAGGAACAGGCGCCCCACGCTGGAACGCGCCTAGGTGTTCCCGCCGGCCGCGCGCTTTGCGCGCAGGGCATCGTGGGCAGGACCTTTGACACTGTCGGGCCCGGCTGCCGTCCGGAAGGCTGAAGATGCGCGTTCCACCGCCGTGGGCCGGGGCGCTTTCCCGTCCCGGCCTTCGGCTGTGGGAGCCGCGTTCGAGCCTTTCGGAAAGTGTGCTGAGGTGAATGACGTCGCCGCAGTCCGGTGCAAAAGCATTAGATACAGCTTCGGCAGCACGGTGGCCGTCGCCGGGGTGGACCTCGACGTGGGGGCGCGGACGATCTTCGGGTTGCTCGGACCCAACGGGGCCGGGAAGACCACAGTCATCCGCATGATCACGACCCTCTTGACTACCAAGATCGGATCCATCCAGGTGTTCGGCGTGGACGTGGCCCGGCACAAGCTTCAGGCGCGCCGCCTGATCGGATACGTGCCCCAGCACCCTCGGCCGACGCCGACCTCACGGCAACGGAAAACGTGGCCCTCTTCGCACGGATTTCGACGTCCCCCGGAGGGACCGGCGTCGCGTGGTGGCGGCAGCGCTGGCCGCCGTCGGTTTGGAAGAGGTCAGTGGGAACCCGATCGGGCGGGCTGCGGTGTGGGCCCGGATCCAGGAGGTGCGGGCCAGTACCGGCATGACTGTCCTGGTGACCACGCATTACATGGACGAGGCGGATCAGCACTGCGACCGGATCGCAATGATGCACCACGGCTGGATTCATGGTCTCGGCACACCGGCCGAACTCAAGAAGGGCCTCGGCCCCGATGCCACGTTGGACGACGTCTTCCTGGCCTCCACCGGGGCCGGCCTCGGCGCGGTCGCCTCAGACGGAAGCCGGGATGGCACGCCCCCGCAGGGACACCAGCACCGATCCGGTCCACGTCCGGGGCGTCTCCCGGCCCACTGCCGGCCTTGTCCCGGTGCTGCACCTGTCCGCGCTTCTTGCCTCGAGGATCGTCACGATGTGCGTAGTCGAACTGCAAAAGATGCGGCATGACACCACCGAACTGCTGATCCGTGCCATCCAGCCGGCCCTCTGGCTGCTGGTCTTCGGGGAAACGTTCACCCGGCTGCGGGCCATCCCGACCGGCAACGTGCCGTACCTTGACTATCTGGCCCCCGGCATTTTGGCCCAGTCTGCACTGTTCGTTGCCATCTTTTACGGCATCCAGATCATCTGGGACCGCGACGCCGGCGTGCTCCCAGTAACCGGTTTCGTGGTCCTCGGTTCGGCCTTCTTCTGTTGCCTGTCCATTACTGTCGCGGGTCTGGTAGTGAACCGGGAGCGGGTCATGGGGATCGGGCAGGCAATCACCATGCCCTGTTCTTCGCCTCGAATGCCCTGTACCCGGCCAGCCTCTTCCTCGATTTCGCCGTGCTGCTTTTGTCCGCGATCGCAATGATCAGCATTGCTGCCGCTCTTCTTGGCCGGTTGGCGCGCTGAACGGCTGGACCGGGGCCTAAGGGTTGATGGCGCCGCCCGGAGTGCTCGGGGCCGTCGGCTGGACCTGACCCTGACCGGGGCCACGGCGGGCCTGACCGTTAGCGCCGTTCGGTCGTCCGTTCTGGAATCTCTGTGCGACCTGGCGCGTGGCATCGGTCTTTCCCAAGGAGTACCCGATCACTCCCCCGCCTCCGCCTGCGAGAAGGACTGCAATACCTGCAGCCACCAGGACTTTCGGCAGGCTCCACCACTTCTTCCTGACCGGGAATCCCGCCGCATAGCCGGGCTGGGGTCCGGCGAAGGGCCCGGCTGCGGGACCGGTCTGGGGCACAGGCACGGTCGGAGGTGCCTGCGTGCTCTGGTGTGCGGCGACCGGCGGCCGTGCGACGCCTTCGGGGTAGGGGGGCTGTTCCACGTAGTATCTCCTCAAAACGAAAGTTTCAGCCCCAAGTAAAGGGGACAAAACTGGACGAATCCTGAGTGCCGGCCGATCAATCCGCTGCGGGCGCCTGCTCCACGGCGGGCGGCAGCCGCGACGGGTGGCTGGCATTGAGGAGCTTGAGGGCGAGGGCACCGGAGAGGACAGCGAAGGGAAGCTCGACAAGCACGGCCTCAAGCACAGCCGTGGTCAGGGGCACTCCGGGGGCGGCCGTGGTGACGTCGAATAAGGCGTCGATGCACAGACTCGTGCAGAACGCCGCGGTGGTCAGCACCGCGTAGGGGCTGCGCCGGAGCAGGAACAGCAACGTCAACAGGGCGCTCAGGCCTTCGAACGCATCCAGTCCGAGCCATGCAATGTTCCAGTTGCGCGCAACCGTCTCCGAGGGCATGACGCCGCCGAGGTAGACGATCCAGACAACGTAAAAAAGGACTGCCCCGGCACCGCAGCCTATGGCCGCGCGGCGCCACCCCATCCCCCAGACACGCTTGAGGATCTTACTGCGGACAGCCAGCGCCAGGAGCACGGCCAGGAGCACCAGCCCGATCCGGAGGACCACAAAGTGCGGCCCCACAGGCAAGCCCTCCCAATCGGAGAGCTTGGCCGGGAGCATTAAGGCCCCGGTCCCCGGAACGGCACCGCCGCCCCGGGCCAGGAGGCTATACACCGTCCTCCAGCAGTTCCAGCAGCGAGCTGATCTCCCGCCCGAGGAATCCCGGGGCGGGCTCTCCGCCGCGGTTCAGCCACACGCCCGTGAGGCCGGCCGCCGTCGAGCCTTCAGCGTCGAGGAGCCTGTTGTCGCCGACGTACAGCGTTTCGCCGGCACCGGTGCCGAGGCGCCGGACCCCCTCAAGGTAGATGGCGGGATCCGGCTTCGGGACACCGACGGTGTCGGTGCCTACAAGCACGCTGATGCGTTCCAGTCCCGCAGCGTCGAGCTTCACCCGCTGGTAGTCGTGGACGTTGTTGCTCACGGCACCGTAGGGTATGCCGGCGGAGTCGAGGGCATCCAGGAGCGGGGTGACGTCGTCGAACGCCCGGATGTAGCCGTGCTGGCGGCTCGCGTAGGAACTCACCCAGTGGTGGGCCTGCTCGCCTTCCTCCAGCTCGACGCCGAAGTGCCCCAGGGCCGCCCGGCCGCGGAGCAGCCGTTGTTCATTGAAGCTCAGCTCGCCGGCCAGATAGCGGTCGTAGAAGTGGGTGGTCTCCCGGGTGAAGATCCGCCCGAACTTCTCCCACCCGGCCTGGTCCAGGCCGGGGAGGAGGTGCTCGCTGACGTCCCGCAGCGCAGCCGTCATGGCGAACTCAAGGTCCACCAGTGTGTCGTCGATATCGAACAGGACACCGCGGATGGCGCCCAGGCCGGTGGCCAGCGCGGCGTTTCCGGGCCCGGGGGCTGTCATCATCAGCCGCGGAAGGCGCGCAGCCGGGCCAGGGACGAGTCCTTGCCCAGGATGACCATGGATTCGAAGAGGGGCGGGGAGATCCGGCGCCCTGAGATCGCCGTGCGGACCGGGCCGAAAGCCAGGCGCGGCTTCACGCCGAGGCCCTCGACGAGGGCCTCCTTGAGGGCAGCCTGGATGTTCTCCGCCGTCCACTCGCCGAGGGGTTCCAGCGCGGCGAGGGCGGCGTCGAGCACCTCGGTGAGGTTCTCCGGCAGGCCCTTGCGGGCATCATCCGCGACGTCGATGGCGTTGTCGGCCTTGAACAGGAACGCGAGCATCTCCGGAGCTTCGCCCAGCAGCGAGATCCGCTCCTGGATCAGCGGCGCGGCCTCGGCGAGGATCTCCTCCTCACGGGCAGTGAGGCTCTCCCCCACGAACCCGGCAGCCTGCAGGTAGGGTACGAGACGGCTGCGGAAATCCCCGGCGTCGAGCATCCGGATGTGCGTGCCGTTGATGGCTTCGGCCTTCTTGATGTCGAAGCGGGCCGGGTTGGCGAGGACGTCGTTGACGTCGAAATTCTCGATCAGCTGGTCCACCGTGAAGATGTCTTCATCGGCGGAGAGGCTCCAGCCAAGCAGGGACAGGTAGTTGAGCAGGCCTTCGGGGATGAAGCCGCGGTCCCGGAGCAGGAACAGGTTGGACTGCGGATCACGCTTGGAGAGCTTCTTGTTGCCCTCGCCCATGACGTACGGCAGGTGCCCGAAGGCCGGCATGTAGCTGGCGACACCGATCTCCATGAGCGCCCGGATGAGGACCACCTGGCGCGGTGTCGACGAGAGCAGGTCCTCGCCGCGGAGGACGTGCGTGATGCCCATGAGGGCGTCGTCGACGGGGTTGACCAGGGTGTACAGCGGGGAGCCGTCGGCACGGACAATGACGTAGTCCGGGATGCTGCCGGCCTTGAAGGTGATGTCGCCGCGGACCATGTCGGTGAAGGTGACGTCCTCGTCCGGCATCCGCACGCGCAGCACGGGCTGGCGGCCCTCGGCCTTGAACGCGGCCAGCTGCTCCGCGGAGAGCTCACGGTCGAAGTTGTCATAGCCGAGCTTGGGGTCGCGGCCGGCGGCCCGGTGCCGTGCCTCGACTTCCTCGGGCGAGGAGTAGCACTCGTAGGCGTAGCCGGCATCCATCAGCTTGGCGACGACGTCCTTGTACAGGTCCAGGCGCTGCGACTGGCGGTAGGGCTCGTGCGGTCCGCCGACTTCCACGCCCTCTTCCCAGCTGATGCCCAGCCATTTGAGCGCTTCAAGCAGCTGCTGGTAGCTCTCCTCCGAGTCGCGCGCGGCGTCCGTGTCCTCGATGCGGAACACGAATGTGCCCTTGGTGTGCCGGGCGTGGGCCCAGTTGAAGAGGGCCGTCCGGATCAGGCCGACGTGCGGGGTGCCCGTGGGCGACGGGCAGAACCGGACCCGGACCGGCGTTTCGGCGGTGACGTCACGGGTCACTTCACGGGTGGCTGAGCTGGGGACGGCGGCGGGCGCAGAAGGAGTAGTCATAGTGACTCCAACTTTACCGCGTGTACTGTATTGATCCCGGTTGCGAAATCCGCTGTCGAATCCGCTGCGAAAACGGACAGCCGCCAGGTGGATCCATGTAGCGGCTGTCCGGAATCGGCGCGGAAACCGAGGGTCGCCGCCGTCGGGGTGCCTAGCGGCGCACGACCGGGTTGGAGAGCCGGCCGATGCCCTCGATCTCGACCTCGAAGCGGTCACCGGCCTGAACCACGCCGACGCCGGCCGGGGTGCCTGTCATGATGACGTCGCCGGGCAGGAGGGTGAACGCCCGCGAGACGATGGAGACGAGTTCACGGACGCCGCGGATCATCTGGCTGGTGCTGCCGTCCTGGCGCAGTTCGCCGTTGAGCCGGCCCTGGATCTGCAGGTCCTCGGTATCGAGGTCGGTCTCGATCCACGGCCCCAGCGGAGCCGAGGTGTCGAAGCCCTTGGCCCGGGCCCACTGGAGGTCGGTCTTCTGGACGTCGCGGGCGGTGAGGTCGTTGCCGCAGGTGTAGCCGAAGACGACGTCGTCGACGCGTTCTTCCGGCACGTCCTTGCAGATCCGGCCGATCACAACGCACAACTCGGCTTCGAAGGACACTTCCTCGGAGAACTCCGGCAGGATGATCGGATCGTTGGGGCCGATCACGGAAGTGTTCGGCTTCAGGAACAGCAAGGGCTGCTGGGGAACCTCGTTGCCGAGCTCGTGCGCGTGCTCCGCGAAGTTGCGGCCGACGCCGATCACCTTGCTGCGGGGAATGATCGGCGCAAGGAGTCGGACGTCCTCGAGCTTGTGCTTCATGAGGGTTCGTTCCACGCCGTGGAAGAAGGGGTCACCCTTGATGACAGTGACTTCCTCACTGCCGGGGTCACCTTCAACAATGCCGTAGAGGGGATCAGAATCGACTACAAACCGGGCGATACGCATGGCTCCAAGCGTACCGTCTCCGGCCGCGCCCCTCAGGCAGCGCCAAGGCCGGAGCGCAGATACTCGAGCTGGGCGGCCACGGAGAGTTCCGCCGCGGGCCGAACGGCGGGATCGACGGCGGCGTACACTGCGTCGGCGACGTCGGCTACACCGGCGTCCGCGCCGAGGTCGGCCAGGGCGGCCCGGACCTGTGCCAGCCGGCCCTGCCGGTGGTCACGGTACGCGCGGGCGATGGTATCCAGGGCCGGGAGCATGGGACCGTGGGCGGGCAGGACGGTTGCGGGGCCGAGTCTTTCGAGCCGGTCCAGCGAGTCGAGGTAGTGGCCGAGGGTGCCATCGGGGTAGTCCAGGACGGTGGTGCCGAGGCCCAGAATGGTGTCTCCGGTCAGCACGGAACCGTGGGCGCCGTCCTGCGGCAGGTGGAAGCAGACCGAATCCGAGGTGTGGCCCGGCGTCGCCAGGACCCGGATTTCCACCCCCGCGGCGTGGATGACCTCCCCGTCCGCCAGCGGGGTGCCGCCGTGGCAGTGCTGGGGGTCCGCGGCCCTGACCGGGGCGCCGGTGAGTTCGGCGAAGCGTTCGGCCCCGGCGCTGTGGTCCGCATGCCGGTGCGTGATGAGGATGAGTTCGACGGCGCCTGCCCCGGCCAGCTCCTGCAGATGCTGCTCGTCAGCGGGACCGGGATCCACGACGACGGTGCTGGCGGCACCGGGGGCCGCGATCACGTAGGAGTTGGTGCCGTGCAGGCTCATCGGGCCCGGATTCGGGGCAAGGCGGAAGCGCGTCAGGTGGGTGCTGCGCGCAACGGTGCGCTGTTCGTCCGGGGTCACAGTTCCATCTTCGCACCGAATGCGGTCCCTACACGAGGAGCAATGCCGCAATGATGGCCGGTAGCGGTGTCCCCGCCCGCACAACGACGGCGGCCCCACACCAAAGATTCACCAGTGGTGGGGAGCCGCCGTCGAACGCTCCGGCAATCCGGAGGCTGGGCTATGGGTCAGACCAGGCGGGTCAACCAGCCGTGGGTGTCCTCGACGGTTCCGGTCTGGATCCCGAGCAGCTGTGCGCGGATGGCCATGGTGGTCTCCCCCGCCTTCGCGTCCTCGGAACCGATGAACTCGGTGTTGTCCTTGAGCACGCCGATCGGGGTGATGACGGCGGCGGTACCGCAGGCGAAGACCTCGACGATCTCGCCGGAGGCGACGCCGTCGCGCCATTCATCCAGGGTGATCTTGCGTTCGGTGACTTCGCGGCCCATGTCCTTGGCAACCTGGATCACGGAGGAGCGGGTGACGCCCTCGAGGATGGTGCCGCTCAGCGCGGGGGTGACCAACGAGCCGTCCTTCATCACGAAGAAGACGTTCATGCCGCCGAGTTCCTCGACCGCGTTGTCGTTGAACTGGTCCAGGAAGAGGACCTGCTTGCAGCCGTGCGCCTCGGCCTCCTGCTGGGCGATGAGCGAGGCCGCGTAGTTGCCGCCGCACTTGGCGGCGCCGGTGCCGCCACGGCCGGCGCGGGCGTATTCGCGGGAGATCCAGATGGAGACCGGCTTGAGCTCGCCCCCGAAGTAGTTGCCGGCCGGGGAGGCGATGACGCGGAAGGAGACTTCACGGGCGGCGCGGACGCCGAGGAAGGCCTCGGTGGCGATCATGAACGGACGCAGGTAGAGGGCCTCGCCGTCACCGGAGGGCACCCACCCCTTGTCAACGGACACCAGTTCGCGGATGGCGCCCAGGAAGTACTCTTCCGGAAGCTCGGGCAGGGCCAGGCGGCGGGCGGACTTGTTCAGGCGCGCGGCGTTGGCCTCCGGACGGAACGTCCAGATAGACCCGTCGGCGTGGCGGTAGGCCTTGAGTCCCTCGAAGATCTCCTGGCCGTAATGCAGCACCGCCGCGGAGGGATCCAGGGAAATGGGACCGTAGGGCTCCACCCGCGCATCGTGCCAGCCACCGTTGCCCTCGACGTCAACGCTGTAGTCGACAATCGCGGTGTGGTCGGTGAAATAGTCGCCGAAACCCGGGTTGGCCAGGATGGCTGCACGCTCTTCAGCAGACTTCGGGGTCGCCGAGAGCTGCTGGGTGAATTCGACGCCATGGGCAGTCTGAGTCATGGTTCCTCCACGATCGGCTGCCTGGTGTGTGAACGTGGTTCATCCTCGGACCACGGCAGCATGTTGGTGATTCGAAACAAGCTTACGCCCGAAGCCGGGACCCGCAGGGCCCTAGAGGGCGCCGGCGATGGCATCGCCGATCGCGCTGGTGCTCCGGGACCCGCCCCCGCGGCTTTCGACGTCCGCGACGACTGCCGCCTCGATCTTCCGGGCTGCCGACGCGTGCCCTAGGTGGTCCAGCAGGAGCGCTGCGGAGAGGATGGCGGCGGTGGGATCAGCCTTCTGCTGGCCGGCGATGTCCGGGGCGGAACCGTGGACGGGTTCGAACATGGAGGGCGCCGTGCGGTCCATGTTGATGTTGCCCGACGCCGCCAGGCCGATCCCGCCGGTGACGGCCGCGGCGAGGTCGGTGATGATGTCGCCGAAGAGGTTGTCCGTGACAATCACGTCGAAGCGTGCCGGGTCGGTGACCATGAAGATCGTGGCCGCGTCGACGTGGAGGTAGTCGTGGGTGACGTCGGGGAATTCCTGGGCCACCGCCTCAACGGTGCGCTTCCAGAGGTGCCCGGCGAAGACGAGGACGTTGTGCTTGTGCACGAGGGTCAGCTTCTTGCGGGGCCGCTCGTTGGCCCGGCGGAAAGCGTCCCGGACCACGCGCTCCACACCGTAGGCCGTATTCAGCGAGACCTCGGTTGCGACCTCGTGCCGGGTCCCGGCCCGCAGCGTGCCGCCGTTGCCCACATAGGGACCTTCGGTGCCCTCGCGGACCACGATGAAGTCGATCTCGCCGGGCTCGGCGAGCGGGCTGCGGACGCCCGCGTACAGGCGGGAGGGCCGCAGGTTGACGAAGTGGTCCAGGCTGAAGCGCAGCTTCAGCAGCAGCTCGCGCTCGATGATGCCGGAGGGGATCCGGGTGTCGCCGGGCGCCGCCCCGACGGCGCCGAACAGGATGGCGTCGCGGGTGCGGAGATCCGCGAGGGTTGCCGCGGGCAGGGTCTCACCCGTTTCGAGCCAGTGCTGCGCGCCCAGCTTGTAGTGGGTCTGCTGCAGCACGATGCCCTCGGCGGCGGCGGCTTTTTCCAGGACTTTCAGGGCTTCGGCCGTGACCTCCGGGCCGATGCCGTCGCCGGGGATGACAGCCAGGTCAATCGTCGATGCGCTCATGGTTTCAGGTTAGCCAAGCGATCCACATTCTGGTCAAGTCGTCTCATTATCCGAACACTTATACGACGCTCCCTCACGTCTTGCAAGAAAAGACGAAACGTTCCCGCACTTCCTGCAACAAAAAGCGACACGCTCCCGCTCCTCCAAAGCGGAGGTGCGGGAGCGTCAACTGAAACGCCGCCGGAGGTGCGGGAGCGTCACCTGAAACGCCGCCGGATCTGCGGGAGCGTCACCCGAACCACCGCCGGATCTGCGGGAGCGTCGGTAGAGGGGGCTACGCCTCGGCGGGCTCCTCGTACTTCGGGAAGGCCGGGGCGGGTGCAGGCAGGGCGGTGCCGGCCGCGATCGGTTCGGCGATGGCGGCGAAGTCGCGTGCCGCCCCCTCCGTCTGGCCGAGGGTGTCGAGAATCGCCGAGGCCGCCGTCGGCATGACCGGCTGCGCCAGGATCGAAACGATGCGCAGCACCTCCAGTGTGACGTAGAGGACCGTGTTCATGCGCTCGACGTCGGTCTTGCGCAGCACCCAGGGGGCCTGTTCGGCGAAGTAGGCGTTGGTGTCCCCCAGGACGCCCCAGATCGCCTCCAGCGCACGGCTGAACTCCTGCTTTTCGAACGCGGCGCGGGAGATGTCCAGCAGGCCGTAGGCCTGGCCCAGCAGGGCGGCGTCCTCAGCGGAGAACCCGCCCGGGAAAGGAACCTGGCCGCCACAGTTCTTGGCCACCATGGACAGCGATCGCTGTGCGAGGTTGCCGAAGTTGTTGGCCAGGTCCGAGTTCATCCGGCCCACGATCGCGTCATGGCTGTAGTTCCCGTCGGCACCGAAGGGGACCTCGCGGAGCAGGAAGAAGCGGACTTGGTCCAGGCCGTACTGGGCTACCCAGTCCGCAGGGGCCACGACGTTGCCGAGGGACTTGGACATCTTGACGCCCTGGTTCTGCAGGTGCCCGTGGATCATCACCCGCTTGGGCAGTTCCAGCCCGGCGGACATCAGGAAGGCGGGCCAGTAGACGGCGTGGAAGCGGGAAATGTCCTTGCCGATCACGTGGACGTCGGCCGGCCAGTACTTCTGGAAGGACTCGGACTCGGTGTCGGGGAAACCGACCCCGGTCAGGTAGTTGGTCAGCGCATCAACCCACACGTACATCACGTGCCCGGGGTTGCCCGGGACGGGCACGCCCCAGTCGAACGAGGTCCGGCTGATCGACAGGTCTTCCAGGCCGCCCTTGACGAAGCTGATGACCTCGTTGAAGCGGCTGTGGGGGGCGCCGAAGTCCGGGTGCTCCGCATAGAGGGCCAGCAGCTGGTCCTGATAGGCGGAGAGCTTGAAGAAGTAGCTTTCCTCCTCGGTCCAGGTGACTTCGGTGCCGGTCTCGCTCGCGTAGCGCAGCCCGTCCGGGTGGACTTCGGTCTCGTCCTCGACGAAGTAGCGCTCGTCGCGGACGGAGTACCAGCCGGCGTACTTGGAGAGGTATATGTCCTCGTTGGATTCCATCCGCTGCCAGAGGGCCTTGGCCGCTTCGTAGTGGTCCGGATCCGTCGTGCGGATGAAGCGGTCGAGCGAGATGCCCAGGTCATCGCTCATCTGGCGGAACGCGGCGGAGTTCCGGTCGGCCAGTTCCTTGACCGGGATGCCTTCCTTTTCCGCGGTCTGCTGCATCTTGAGCCCGTGCTCGTCCGTGCCCGTCATAAAGAAGACGTCGAAGCCGTCCAGCCGCTTGAAACGCGCCATGGCGTCGGTGGCGATGACCTCGTAGGCGTGGCCGATGTGCGGCACGCCGTTGGGGTAGCTGATGGCCGTGGTGATGTAGAACGGGGGTTTTTCAGAAGAAGTCACGGTCTAAACCTAGATCAGTTCGGTCAGGGTATCGCTCTGGCGGACAAGTTCGTGGTCGTGTGAAGCGACGAGCACGGCGATGCCGTCCGAGGTCGTGTCCTTGAGGATGCTGATGATGCGGTTGGCGGAAGCACGGTCCAGGCTGGCCGTGGGCTCGTCGACGACCAGGACGCGGGTGCCGAGGATCAGCGCCCGGGCGATCGCCACCCGCTGGCGTTCACCGCCGGAAAGCTGGGCCGGGCGGTGGCGCATGCGCCTGCCCAGGCCCACGAGGTCCAGGAGGTCCTTGGCCATGTCGCGGCGCTTCTCGACCTCCCCGTCGGGCACGGCCGGCAGCAGGACGTTCTCCAGCGCGCTCATCCCGTCAATCAGGGCACCGCCCTGGTCAACGTAGCCGATGAGGGCCCGGCGGCGGTCGGCGATCTCGTCGTCGCCCATGGTTTCGAGGGAATCGCCCTCCCAGAACACGCGGCCCGACGTCGGCAGGGTCAGGCCCGCACCGACCGTGAGGATGCTGGTCTTGCCTGAGCCGGAACGGCCTGCGACACAGTGCATCTCACCGGCGTGCAGGGTCAAGTTGAAATCGTCCACCACGTTGACGGCTTCGGCGCCGCCCTTGCCTCCGCCGTAGTGGATGGTGATGTTGCTCAGTTCCAACGGGGTTGCGTGGTCCGCAGCCTTCACGATCGTGTTGGCGCGGGTCTTGTGTCCCCCGCGGCGGGTGCTTTCCGTCATCCGGTCGTGTGCCGCCCGGTCAAGGTTCAGCTCGTTAGTCATTGGACCACTTTCGTTGCAATGGGAATCCAGCAAAGTACAGCCACAAGACCGGCGAGAGCGGCCCAGAGTGCGGCATAGGGGGCGAGAAGGAGGCCGACGCCGAGGGCGCCCAGGACACCGAGCGGGAGTGCGACAGTTCCTACCATGGCGTTTTCGAAGAAACGCACCTGGCCGAGCATGTCCGGGTTCCAGCCCATGGCCTGCAGCGTGCCGAGGTACTGGCGCTTGGCCTGCAGCTCGAAGCGTCCGGTGACCATGGTCAGCAGGAGCCCGACGGCCACTCCCGACAGGCCCAGGATGATGCTCGGCAGTGCGATGCTGGCCGCGGCCAGCCCGCTCAGCGCGCTGGCTCCGGCGGCCCGGGGGATGTCGATCAGCAGGGCCACGAGTCCGCCCACCGACGCCCCGAAGACGCCGACAGCGACGGCGAGGGAGATGGTGTTGAACTTGTTCGTGCTCAGCTGCCGGTTGGCGAAGGTGAGCGGGGAGTCGACCGGGATGAGCCGTTCATCGTGCTGCGGTTCCTGGTCTACTTCGTCGCGGTGCCGCAGTTGCTGCGCCGCGATGTAGGCGGCGCCCACGTACAGGACCAGGACCGATGCCGAGACGATGGCGGTTGCCGGGCTCCAGCTGATCAGGCTCAGGACAGTCCCGGCGACGGCCAGGAGGGCCGCGCCGACACCGAATTCAGCCAGTACCCAGGAGCGGATCTTGCGCTGGGTCCAGCCCATGGCCCGCAGCGTCCCGGCCTCGCTCCTGCGCTTGCGGATGTAGCTGACGGTCGAGGCACCGGTCAGCAGCGCCGCTCCGCACAGGGTGAGGAAGAGCAGTGTCAGGTTGGTCCCGGTCAGGGACCCGGAGACCGCGTCAGCGGCGTCCTGGCGGACCCACGACTGTTGGACGGTGCCGAGCGGTGATTCCTTGCCGGCGTCGTCCTTGGAGTACCCCGGAACGGCGATGCTGGCGTCCTCGCGCGCTGAACCGGCGACGACCGTCGCCTGGAGCCCCATGCCGCGGATCTCGTTGGCGAGTTTCTCCACGTCCGGCTGCGCCTGCTTCCAGCTGCCGGGCACCTTGGCCCGGACGCGGACGGCGTCGATCACGTTGGCGTTCTTGTCGAAACCGCGGGCTGCCGCGAGGCCGTAGTAGTCGGTGATGGCGCCGGCGGACTGGCTGGCCAGGCCCGTGGCGCTCAGCGAGGGCTTGAGTTCCGTGTTCCCGGCGTCCTTCCCGGTGGCATCCTTGGTCAGCGTGAACGGCGTCGGGTCGTAGCCGCCCAGGGGAAGCCGGTTGACGTCGCCTGCGGCCGCCTGGACCTTGGCGGGATCGAATGTTCCGTAGACCATCGCGAGCGGGGTGGCCAGCTTCTTCCCTGTTTCGAGGTTCTCCCGGTAGGAGCGCTCGTCAACGGGGTCGCGCTGGGTCTGGTCGACAGGAGCGCCGTTGGCGCCCTTCTCGGGCAGCCGGTTCACGGTAACCCAGTCGCCCGGGGTGGCACTCTTGTCCACGGCGCCGTTGCCGGCGGTTTCGCCGTCTTTGTACTTGGGGGCGGCGGCGAAGTTGGTGCTCCAGGTGGCCGGGTTGTAGAGGCCCTGGCTGAAGGATCCGGTATCGCCCATCAGCTGCGACAGGTCCTTGGAGCCTGGCCACGCCAACGCGAACGGCGACTTGGAGACGAACGGCAGGTAGTCCTTGTCGAGGGACCGTGTGGCTGTCCCGACGTCCTTGACGACCTTTCCGGAGTCGTCGATTTCCTCGATCTTGACCGAGTATTTCAGGTCCAGGGAGGTGCCCGAGCGGACGATCAGCGGGATGGCCTGCGAGTCGTCAGTGAGCTGTCCGGCACGCTTGGCCTGCTGGTACTGGGTCATCAGGGGGGCCCAGTACTTGAGCTTGACGCCGAGGAAGTCCGGGCCTTCCTTCAGCTGGTCCATGCTGATGCCGCTGGTGAAGAGGCTCTCGAAGTGGCGGCCGATCGCTCCGGCGTTGCGGGCGTCGGCGGGCGGCGCCTTCTCCAGGGGTGCCAGGAAGTCACCTGCCGTGCCGAGCAGCGCCCGTTCGGAGACGGGGTCGACGGCGACGACGGACTCGGTCACCTGCGGTGCCATCGGGAGGGAGACGGAAAGGTCGAAGAGGTTGTGCTCGGAGCCGCCGGCGGGGGCGGGGAACTTGATGCCCGTCTCCCCTGCCGGGCCCTGGATGCGGACGTTCTTGCCGCCGGCGACCTGCTCTTCGACGAGCTTGGCCTTGCCGAGGGAACCTTCGGCCGTGGTCTTGAAGAGGGTCTTGTCGGAGTGGCCGTCCGAGCTGACGGCGCTGGCGGTGAGCCGGTACTTCTTGGGCGAGTCGCTCAGGACCGACTCGGCGGCCGGCCATTTGCTGGGATCCGTGGCGGTCGGGTCCCCCGCGGTGCCGGCGAGTCCGGCGTTGAAGCCGAGGTAGTCGGTGGCGTCGAGCCGCGGGGACTCAAGGTTCTGCGTGACGCGGGAGACCAGGCTGATGGGCGCGGCAACGGAGGTGCCGGACAGCTTCCGGATGGAATCGAGCTGGTCGAAGCTGATGCCGCCCTGGCCGGTAGCGATATCCGGCTGCATGAGGCCGCCGCTGCTGTCCGGCTTGGCCTGGACCAGGACGTCGTAGAGGCCCCGGGAGTTCTGGTCAACGGTCCGGTTCAGCGCCGCCTGGGACTGGCCCTGGACGAGGACGGACAGGCACATGGCCACGATCAAAATGGACGCGGTCAGCAAAAGCACTCTGCTTCTGATGAACCTCTGGACGGCGTTCATTGGGCTCCTGAAAGCTGGATTGCGTGCGCACGCCGCTGTTCATTTCCTGCGGAATTGAAGGCGTCCCCTGCCGGGCGTACAAAAAGTAAAGGCCGGTCTGCCGGCCAAGATCCGAAATTCGGACCTAGCCATTGTACGCAGACCGGCAACTCATTCGTGGCCGCCGGCAGCGGCTGTGCCGCCGCCGGCGCCCACGGCGGGGACTTCAGTCCTCGAGGTCAACCTCGCGGACCATGTCAGCGCCGATTCCGGCCTTGATCGCGTCCAGGACCTGCTGCGGAACGGAGCTGTCAATGGTGAGCAGGGCCAGCACCTGCCCGCCCTCGGTCTGGCGCGCGACCTGCATGCCGGCGATGTTGATGTTGTTCATGCCCAGGATGTGCCCGATCGTGCCGATGACGCCGGGGCGGTCCGCATAGGCAACCACCACGAGGTGCTCACTGATCGGGATTTCCACCTCGTAGCCGTTGACGCCGACGAGCTTCTGGATCTGCTTCGGGCCGGTCAGGGTTCCGGCCACCGAGATCTGGGTCCCGTCACTGAGCGCGCCGCGCAGGGTCAGGACGTTGCGGTAGGACTCGGTGTCCGGCGTCGTGATGAGGCGGACGTTGATGCCGCGCTGTTCGGCGATCACCGGGGCGTTGACGTAGGAGACCTGCTCGGTCACGATGTCGGCGAAGATGCCCTTCAGCGCCGCCAGCTCCAGCACCTTCACATCGAGGGAGGAGATTTCTCCGGCCACCTCGACGTCGAACTGGGTGAGCGAGGCATGGGTGAGCGCCGTGAAGATGCGGCCCAGCTTTTCGATGAGCGGGATGCCGGGGCGCACGTCAGGGGCGATGACGCCGCCGGCGACGTTCACGGCGTCGGGCACGAGTTCACCGGCCAGAGCCAGGCGCACGGACCTGGCGACGGAGACGCCGGCCTTCTCCTGCGCTTCGTCGGTGGATGCGCCCAGGTGCGGGGTCACCACGACGTTGTCGAGCTTGAAGAACGGCAGGTCCGTGCTGGGCTCCTTGACGAAGACGTCGACGGCGGCGCCGGCGATCTCGCCGGACTCCAGGGCCGCGTAAAGGGCTTCTTCATCCACGAGGCCGCCACGGGCGACGTTGACGACGTAGGCGGTGCCCTTCATCTTCTTGAAGGCCTCGGCTCCGAGCATGCCGACTGTTTCCGGGGTCTTGGGCATGTGGATGGTGACGAAGTCCGACTGCGCGAGGAGCTCATCGAGCGTCACGAGCTGCACGCCGAGCTGTGCGGCCCGTGCGGAGGTGATGTAGGGGTCATACGCCAGGATCTTGGTGTCGAAGCCCTTCAGACGGGCTGCGACGAGGGCGCCGATCCGGCCCAGGCCGATGATGCCGATCTTCTTTTCGAACAGTTCGATCCCGGTGTACTTGGAGCGCTTCCACTCGCCGTCCTTGAGGGCGGCGCTGGCCTGCGGAATGTGGCGGGCCAGGCTGAGGATGTGGCCTACCGTGAGTTCGGCGGCCGAGACGATGTTCGAGGTGGGGGCGTTGACCACCATGACACCTGCCTGCGTGGCGGCCTTGATGTCGACGTTGTCCAGGCCGACACCGGCGCGGGCAATCACCTTGAGGTTCTTCGCGGCGGCGATGGCTTCGGCGTCCACCTGGGTGGCGGAGCGGACCAGGATCGCGTCGGCGTCGGCGATCGCAGAGAGCAGCTGGGAACGGTCGGCGCCGTCGGTCTGGCGGATGTCAAAGTCCGGGCCGAGGGCCTCGATCGTGGCGGGCGAAAGTTCCTCAGCGAGGAGTACTACAGGTTTGGTGCTTGTCACCGGTGACCTCTTTAGCTCTCTTGTATTTCAGGTGCGGATTTTGGTGAATCGTCGTGGTGCAGGTGGTGCGCTACAGAAGGAGGGCCGGACCCCAGTGCTGGTGTCCGGCCCCCCTGCCGGTCAGTTGCCTTAGCGGGCTACCGATCCTTCGGTGTAGTCGTCTTCGTTCTTGATCCAGGAGAACAGCTTGCGCAGTTCGCGGCCGGTGGCCTCGATCGGGTGGTCCTCACCCTTCTTGCGCAGCGCCTTGAACTCGGGAGCTCCGGCGTCCTGGTCGTCAATGAAGCGCTTGGCGAAGGTGCCGTCCTGGATGTCCTTCAGGACGGCCTTCATGTTTTCCTTCACGTGGGCGTCGATCACGCGCGGGCCGGAGACGTAGTCGCCGTACTCTGCGGTGTCGGAGACGCTCCAGCGCTGCTTGGCGATGCCGCCTTCAACCATGAGGTCCACGATCAGCTTGAGCTCGTGCAGGACCTCGAAGTAGGCAACCTCGGGCTTGTAGCCGGCCTCGGTGAGGACCTCGAAGCCGTACTGGATCAGCTGCGACGCGCCGCCGCAGAGGACAGCCTGTTCGCCGAAGAGGTCGGTTTCGGTCTCTTCGGTGAAGGTGGTCTCGATGACGCCCGCGCGGGTGCCGCCGATGGCCTTGGCGTAGGACAGGGCCAGTTCCTTGGCCTTGCCGGAGGGGTTCTGCTCGACGGCGATCAGGTCCGGCACGCCGCGGCCGGCTTCGAACTCGCGGCGCACGATGTGGCCCGGGCCCTTGGGGGCGACGAGGGCGACGTCGACGTCGGCAGGGGGCTTGATGTAGCCGTAGCGGATGTTGAAGCCGTGGCCGAAGAACAGGGCGTCGCCGGGTTGCAGGTTCGGAGCAATGTCCTCGGCGTAGACGTGGCGCTGGACCTGGTCCGGGGTGAGGACCATGATGAGGTCGGCTTCGGCGACGGCGTCGGCGACGTTCAGGACGCGCAGCCCCTCGGCCTCGGCCTTGGCGCGGGACTTGGAATCTTCCTTCAGGCCGACGCGGACGTCAACACCGGAATCGCGCAGGCTCAGGGCGTGGGCGTGGCCCTGGGAGCCGTAACCGATGACGGCGACGGTGCGGCCCTGGATGATCGACAGGTCGGCGTCGTCGTCGTAATACATTTCAGTCACTGGGGTGTCTCCTTTGAATGGATTCGTAGGTGTTGCTGGTGTGGGAAAGCGGTTGGGGAACTCGGTGGTGCGGTACGGGGGCACGTTCCTACGCGGAGCGGAGGGCCCTGTCGCTCATGGAGCGGGATCCCCGGCCAACGGCCAGGGTGCCGGACTGCACGATTTCGCGGATGCCGAAAGGCTCAAGCACGGAAAGCAGTGCCGAGAGCTTCTCGGGGTGGCCCGTTGCCTCGATGACCACCGACTCTGTGGAGACGTCGACCACTGAAGCGCGGAACAGGTCTGCAGCCTGGGTGACCTGCAGGCGTGTCGCGGCATCCGCACGTACCTTGACCAGGATGTGGTCGCGCTGTACGGACGATTCTGGGGTGAGCTCAACGATCTTGATCACGTTGACGAGCTTGTTCAGCTGCTTTGTGATCTGTTCGATCAGCTCGCCGTCGGCGTCGACGACGACGGTCATCCGGGACATGCCCGGAACTTCCGTCGGGCCGACGGCCAGGGAGTTGATGTTGAAGGCGCGGCGGGCGAAGAGGCTGGCGACGCGGGTCAGCACACCGGGCTTGTCTTCGACCAGAACGGACAGTGTGTGGCGGGTCATGATCAGTCCTCCTCTTCCCATTCCGGGGTCATGTTGCGGGCAACCTGGATCTGGTCGTTGCTGACTCCTGCCGGGACCATCGGCCACACCATGGAGTTGGGGCTCACGACGAAATCGATGACCACGGGGCGGTCGTTGATTGCCAGGGCCTTCTGGATGGTGGCGTCGATGTCCTCGTCGCGTTCGCAACGGAAGGAGGCGCAGCCGTAGGCGTCCGCCAGCTTGACGAAGTCGGGGATGCGGACGGTGTTGTGTCCCGTGTTGAGGTCGGTGTTGGAGTAGCGGCCCTCGTAGAACAGGGTCTGCCACTGCCGGACCATGCCCAGCGAGGAGTTGTTGATGATGGCCACCTTGATCGGGATCTTGTTGATCGCGCAGGTGGCGAGCTCCTGGTTGGTCATCTGGAAGCAGCCGTCGCCGTCGATCGCCCAGACCACACGGTCCGGTTCGCCGACCTTGGCGCCCATGGCGGCCGGGACTGCGTAGCCCATGGTGCCGGCCCCGCCGGAGTTCAGCCACGCGTGCGGGCGCTCGTACTTGATGAACTGGGAGGCCCACATCTGGTGCTGGCCGACGCCGGCAACATAGATCCCTTCGGGGCCGGTGAGGGCGCCGATGCGTTCGATCACGCGCTGCGGGGCGCTGAGGCCGTCCTCGGGTTCGGTCCAGCCGAGCGGGTAGGTCTCCTTGAGGTTGTTCAGGAAGGCCCACCAGTTGGTGAGGTCGGGGGTGCCGGAGGCCTCGAACTGGAGGCGCAGGGCATCGCTCAGTTCCGGGATGATCTCCTTGACCGAGCCCACGATCGGTACATCCGCCGTGCGGTTCTTGGAGATTTCCGCGGGGTCGATGTCGGCGTGAATGACTTTGGCGTTCGGCGCGAAGGACTTCAGGATGCCGGTCACCCGGTCATCGAAGCGGGCTCCGAGCGTGATCAGGAGATCGGACTGCTGCAGGGCGGTGACCGCGGAGACCGTGCCGTGCATGCCGGGCATGCCCACGTGCTGCGGATGCGAATCCGGGAACACGCCGCGGGCCATCAAGGTGGTGACCACGGGGGCACCGGACAGCTCGGCCAGCTCGCGCAGTTCCGCGGACGCGTGGGCCTTGACGACGCCGCCGCCCACGTAGAGGACGGGCTTGCTGGCGGCCGCGATCAGCCGGGCGGCTTCCCGGACCTGCTTGCTGTGGCCGCGGAGCACCGGGCGGTAGCCGGGGAGGTCGATCTTCGGCGGCCAGGAGAACGTCATTTGCGCCTGCTGGGCGTCCTTGGCGACGTCCACGAGTACCGGTCCCGGACGGCCGGTGGAGGCAAGGTGGAAGGCCTCGGCCATGACGTGCGGGATGTCGTTGGGGTCCGTGACCAGGAAAGAGTGCTTCGTGATCGGCATGGTGATACCGACGATGTCCGCTTCCTGGAACGCGTCGGTGCCGATCACCCCGCTGGAGACCTGGCCCGTGATGGCCACAATCGGCACGGAGTCCATGTGGGCGTCCATGATGGCGGTAACGAGGTTGGTGGCACCCGGCCCCGAGGTGGCGATGCAGACGCCAACCCGTCCGGTGACCATGGCGTAGCCTTGCGCGGCATGGCCGGCTCCCTGTTCGTGACGGACCAGAACGTGGTTCATTCGGGAGGCCATCAAGGGGTCATAGGTGGGCAGGATCGCGCCACCGGGCAAACCAAAAATATCCTTCACGCCGAGTTCTTCGAGCGCGCGGACAATTGCTTCTGAGCCGGTCATCACCGTCGGGGGTACGACGTTGTTCGGCCCAAGGACAGGAGAGACGGCAGCAGTGTCGACGGCGGCGTCAGCCGGGCGTTCGACGCGGTCCGAAGCCTTGGAGGCTCCAGCGGACTTCGTGGCCATCAGCGAGGGGCTGATCGGCGATCCTTTGCTCATCGGACTCTTCCTTTGTGGCTCTTCGGTGTGGATCTTCTGTGATCGTGGAACTGCTGGTAACGCCTGATGCTGGTGGTACGGGTGATGCGGGAAATAAAAAAACCCCTCAGCCCGTGAGGCTCTTCGAGGGGTTGCGCGTGACGGTTTGTTACCGGTAAAGGCTAATGAGCCACGCGCCTGGTAAGGACGACGGAAGCATCTGCAGTGCTGTCGACTGCAGTGGCTCCGGCGGTAACGATCTCGATCATGCGTTCAGTTTTCCCTCTGAGTGAGACAGGTGTCAACGAGCCCGCCCCGAGTCTCACGATGTGGACCCCATTGTCCACTGGCTGAACGCCCTCCCAACTAGGTCGCAGCTAATGGCCGTTATGATCGCTCCAAACGGCCACAAGTGCGAGCTAGTTGGGTTCACGGGTTGCTCCTCCCCCAGCGGCCGTGTCGCCGCTGGAGGCTGGGCACTCGGCACTACCCGCAATACGCGCCGGTGGAGGCGCTGTGCACCAGCTTGGCGTACTTGGCGAGGACCCCCTTCGTGAACTTGGCCGGCAGCGGCTGCCAGCCGACTTTGCGGGCCTCGAGCTCGGACTCGTCCACCAGCAGGTCGAACGTGCGGGCCGCGATGTCCACACGGATCCGGTCGCCGTCCTTGACGAAGGCGATCGGGCCGCCGTCGGCCGCTTCCGGGGCGACGTGGCCGATGCACAGTCCGGTGGTTCCGCCGGAGAAGCGGCCGTCGGTCAGCAGCAGGACATCCTTGCCGAGGCCGGCGCCTTTGATGGCGCCGGTGATGGCGAGCATTTCGCGCATGCCCGGGCCGCCCTTTGGCCCTTCGTAGCGGATGACGACGACGTCGCCGGCCGCGATCTGGCCATTCTTGAGTGCGTCCAGGGCGCCCTGTTCCCGCTCGAACACCCGGGCGGTGCCCTCGAAGACGTCGGCGTCGAAGCCTGCGGTCTTTACGACGGCGCCTTCCGGCGCCATTGAACCGTGCAGGATTGTGATGCCGCCCGTCTTGTGGATCGGGTTGTCCATGGCGCGCAGGACCTTGCCGTCGGGATCCGGCGGGTTGATCGAGGCAAGGTTCTCGGCCACGGTCTTGCCCGTGACAGTGAGGCAGTCGCCGTGGATCAGGCCGGCGTCGAGCAGGGCCTTCATGATGACCGGCACGCCGCCGATCTTGTCGACGTCGGTCATGACGTAGCGGCCGAACGGCTTCAGGTCGCCCAGGTGCGGGATCTTGTCGCCGATGCGGTTGAAGTCCTCCAGGCTCAGGTCGACCTCGGCCTCGCGGGCGATGGCGAGCAGGTGCAGTACGGCGTTGGTGGAGCCGCCAAAGGCCATGGTGACGGCGATGGCGTTCTCGAAGGCCTTCTTGGTCAGGATGTCGCGGGCCGTGATGCCGAGACGGAGCAGGTTGACGACGGCCTCGCCGGACTTATGCGCGAAGACGTCGCGCCGGCGGTCCGCGGAGGGCGGCGCGGCAGAGCCGGGAAGGGACATGCCCAGTGCCTCGCCGATGCAGGCCATGGTGTTGGCCGTGTACATCCCGCCGCAGGCACCTTCGCCGGGGCAGATGGCCCTTTCAATGCGGTCCAGGTCCCCGCGGCTCATCTTGCCGGCGGCGCAGGCACCCACGGCTTCGAAGGCGTCGATCAGGGTGACTTCCTTTTCGGACCCGTCCTCGAGCTTGACCCAGCCCGGCATGATCGAGCCGGCATAGAGGAAGACCGACGCCAGGTCGAGCCGGGCGGCTGCCATCAGCATGCCGGGCAGGGACTTGTCGCAGCCGGCCAGCAGCACCGAGCCGTCGATGCGCTCGGCCTGCATCACGGTCTCCACCGAGTCGGCGATGACTTCGCGGGACACCAGGGAGAAGTGCATGCCCTCGTGCCCCATGGAGATGCCGTCGGAGACGGAGATGGTACCGAACTGCATCGGGAAACCGCCGGCAGCGAAGACGCCTTCCTTGGCACCCTGGGCGAGCCGGTTCAGGGACAGGTTGCAGGGAGTGATTTCGTTCCACGAGCTGGCCACGCCAATTTGGGGTTTGGCGAAGTCGTCGTCGCCCATGCCGACCGCCCGGAGCATCCCGCGCGACGGTGCGGCGTGGATGCCATCGGTGACGACCCGGCTGCGGGGCTTGATGTCCGGCTTGGTGTCTGTTGTTGTTTGGGTGTCCTCGCTCATGGCTCAAAGTCTAGGGCGCCGCCCCGGACGCCAACGACCGAAAGAGGCTGATTAAGCGGAAAACCGGGAATATTTCGATCAAATAGTGGACTCTCGTCTCACCTAATGGAATCTGAGCGGGCTTGCCCGGCTCAAAGACCCGGTTCCAGCGGGTTCCGGCACGCAGGTCCGGCACCACGGCAGGGAGGGTTCGTTCAGGTTTCCTGCCGCGGGTTCGGCCCTTCCCGTAGCGCCGTGGAGCGGTGCCGACGAGGGTGGACAGCCAGCTTGGGACGGACGTAACGTCAAGCAACGGCAACCTTGCCTTATGGACAGAAGGGCTCCGCCATGGACTGGATTGTCTGGCTCATCGTCATCGTCGTCATCGTCGCCGTTGTGTGGTGGCTGCTCAGCCGCAACTCCCGTAAAAGCGCGGGCGGCTCCGCCACCGCCGACTCCTCCGCCACAGCGGCAGCCATGGCGCCGCCCGCAAAGGCCCAGGCGGACCAGAAGCTACAGGGACGTGAGGCTCCGCCGCAGGCGTTCGCTGCCCAGGACCGGGACCAGGACCAGGACCAGGACCAGGACCAGGACCAGACGACCGCGGTTCCGGCCGAGGACGCTGTCGCCGCCAACGAAATGCCCCCCGTGTCCGCTCCCGCGGCGGCGGACGACACAGTGGACACGACGGCGGCGGACACGACGGCGGCGGACGCCGCCGAATGGGAAACACAGTGGTCGGAGACCGCCCCCGCAGAAACTCCTCCCGCCCCGGTGCACCACGAACCGGTCCGAGGCGACCATGGCTATGCAGCCCACGCCGCGGGGACGCAGGCTGCCCAGGCCGAGGGCGCCGCGGAGCCGCCCGCGGCGGCCGGCATGCCGGTCCACCATCCCGAATACACCGAGCCCCACGCTCCGACCCTTCCCGGTGCGGAATCGGCCGCGGCCGAAGCCACCGAGGCCGGCGGGGAATCGGCGGCGCCGCAATCGGCTCCGGCGCCGCCCGAAACCCTGGCGGCTCCCGAAACTCAGGCGGCTCCGCTGGCAGCGGCCGATCCGTTGCAGGCGGCAGCACTTTCCGCCGCGTCCGAGACCCTTGCGAGCCACACGGCGGAACCAGCGGGCCACCTGGCCCAGGACCAGCCCTACGGCGAAGGATCGGCAGCGCCGGCTGCCGACGGCAGCGGACCGGAGGGTTTCACGGTCAAGGGCAACGCGTCCTCGATGATCTATCACGACGAGACGAGTCCGGCCTTCGAGGAAACCCGTGCGGAGGTCTGGTTCCTTTCGCCCGCCCACGCCGAGGCCGCCGGCTTCCGGCCGCCACGCCGCACCCGTCAATAGCGGCCACGGGACGGCCTGCCGACAGCAGACGCCGCAGTTCGATGGGGGCCCGGACACGTGCCATCAGGGCGCTGGCTGCCGCTGTGGCACTCCTGCTCACGGCCTGCACAGGCGGCAATGGCACTCCCCCGCCAAATAGCGACTCTGCGACAGGGGGCAGCAATCCGGCCGGCGATGCGCAACCGCTGCCGGCACCGCCGACAGTCACCGGCCGGATCGACGTCGGACTGCAGGAGCCGTGGTCGACGGTGTTCCTGCCGGACGGCACCGCCGTCATTTCTGAACGCGACACCGCCCTGCTCAAGTCTGTGAGCGGCGGACACGCCGAAACCATCAGCCAGGTGCCCGGCGTCGTGCCCGGAGGCGAAGGCGGCCTGCTGGGACTGGCACTTTCGCCGGAGTTCGCCACGGACCATTACCTGTACGCCTACTTCACGGCCGCGAACGACAACAGGATCGCCCGCTTCCGCCTTGACGGGAGCGGCAGCCAGCTGAAGTTGGGGGCCCCGCAGGTCATCTTCCCCGGGATACCGAAGGCGGGCACGCACAACGGCGGAAGGATCCGTTTCGGGCCGGACGGATATCTCTATGTGGGAACCGGAGATTCGCAGCGGCGTGAGCAGCCGCAGGACAGATTGGCCCTGGGCGGCAAGATCCTCAGGCTCACGCCGGACGGCAGGCCCGCTCCGGGAAACCCCTTCGGAACTAACCCCGTATACAGTCTCGGCCACCGGAACGTGCAAGGACTTGCCTGGGACAGTGCGGGACGGCTGTGGGCCAGCGAATTCGGTCCCGACGTGGACGACGAGCTGAACCTGATTGTGCCAGGCGGAAACTATGGCTGGCCCGAGGTGACCGGCGCACCGCACCGTCCGGGCTTCCTGGACGCCAAAGCCGTATGGCCCTCGACGGCGGATTCGTCCCCCAGCGGACTCGAGATTGTCCGTGACACCGCCTATCTGGGCGCCCTCCGCGGGCAACGGCTGTGGGTCGTGGTCCTGGACGGGGAAACCGCCGGCAATCCTGTGGGCTATTTCACAGGAATGTACGGCCGTATCCGGAACGTTTCGCTCGCCCCGGACGGCCGCCTCTGGCTCCTCAGCAACGACCAAAACCCTGATTTCGTGCTGGTTTTGGACCTGCACGGCTAGCGGAGCACCTGCACCGGCCGCCGATTTCACACAACGTCCAAACTCGTGTAGAGTTTCATGTCGTTGCGGAGAACAACGAGGGAAATAAAAAGCCCCCGGATGAACGAAAACAACAGATGCACCTCTAGCTCAACTGGCAGAGCAATTGACTCTTAATCAATGGGTTCCGGGTTCGAGTCCCGGGGGGTGCACCACGGACAAACCCCGTCTTCACCGGCTTAGCGGCTGGTGAAGACGGGGTTTTTGTTTTGGCTGGATTGGTCCCGGGACGATCCTTACTGGGTCAGCGGCATGACTTTCATCTCAGCCCACAAGCCCGCAGGCATCCCGACGGCGGCCAGTTCGCCAAGCGCACTGCTCTCGAGCCTGGCAGCGTTCTGTCCGCCAACCGGAGGGCACGGCCCCTGGTTGCGGCTATGGGCAACCCTGCGGTGTCGGCTGCTGGTAGCCGGGTAGCCAGCCGATATCGTTCCCGTCGATGGTCAGGTACGCGCTTGCGAAGAACTCCGCGTCCGGTGACCCGTCCTTACAGGCAGGACCCGTAGCGACCCAGACGTAGTTCGTGTAGAGGGGACCGGAGGAGCCGGGATCACCCACTGCGCCGACGTCACCGCCGGGGCCGGATCCATTGGAGTCCCGGTATTGGAGGATGGTGATGTCAATCTCGTGGCTGGAGGCACAATTGACCTCTCCGGCACCGAAGAAGTGGTAGTCCGGTGCAGCGTGCCAGTTGTCGTAGGCCGGTCCAACTTTGATGAAGCAGTCACCCCATGTGTACCCCATGATGTCGACGAACGGACTGAGCTGGGAAGCATGCGGTACGCCTGCCTGGGCCGGAGCGACGCCGCCCAGCGAGCTGGCCGCGGCCAGGACGACCGTATTCAGAAGCCGGAGGATGTTTCGGGGGCTGCGCAGGGCCAACAAGGAGCCGCGGCGGGGGCCGGAGGCGCGGCGGGGGGACGAGGGTCCATGGGTGCGAGCGAATGGTTTCATGGCTAAATCCTTTGCGTCGGGTCAAAAGCCGAGAATGCAGTATGGGGCGCCGTTGCCGAGCATGCTCACCGATATGTCGGTTAGCTGCTCCCACGCCATTGATCCGTCGGGCCAGGTGTAGTGCACCCAGGCTTCGTTCGGGCCGTAAACGGCCTCATCGCCCGGGCGGATCCAGATCCATGCCCATTCAACATTGCCCGGAATGTTTTCGGCCGGGACACCCGCCGGATCGCTGGTCAGGACTGCGCCGGTCTTGATATTCCTCAGCGTCAGGACGACAGATGAGGGCTTGTTATCCAACCTCCAGGCATATAGGTGGGTCCCTCGGGAGAACGACGCAGGGTCACACATCAGGCTGGAATGGAACTGATGTCCGAAGGGGTCGATGATGTCCGCGTGTGCGGGGCCGCCCGCCAGGCAGAAGCAGGCGGTGAGGAGAATGGCCGCGAGTATCCTGGCCTGCGCCAAGACGTGCCGCCGGCCAGTCCGTGGCGCGGACGAGTTACGCCAGGGTTGTTGGTGTTTCATGGGAAGGACCTTCAGGTGCGAATGCAGTTTGGGGGCGGCGTATTCCGTGCCGCTGCTGCCGCTGTGGGTGACGATGGACCCCACCCTGACCCCGGATCCTTCAAGTAACGACCGGGCCGCGGCGCCGCTGCACCTCTGGTGCAGCCATTGGCGCAATCGCCGTCCGCTCCGCGCTCCCCCGCAGCGGTGTGTCGTAAAGGTTTTGGATGGCTATTTTGAGGATCCTCACCTGAGCCTTTGAAGTCAATGGCTTTTGCGGCCCGGACTGGTTTCGGCGCGGCAAGCACGCAGGAAGCACCCCAACCCCGGACCGTGGCGTACTTGGCAGACTTCCTGAAATGCCTGCCCCGGCCGGCCCATCCTCCGGCTGTGACACGTCGTCGTCCTTCCTCACGTACTGGCGCGCCTTGAGCAGGCGCGCCACAGCACCCCCTGTGCCGCCTTTGGCTACGCAGGTTTTGCTCCGGGTGAATATGGCTACAATCAGATAATAAGTACGCTTGCTAAATTGCTTGAATGAGCACCCTCGGGACCGTTGCGATGCAAGCTCACGACCGCTCCTCTCCCGGCCGGGAACCCTGACCGAGTAACCCAGTGAAAGGCACACCCATGTTTCTACTGTTCGGGTTTAGAACCGTCCTGCGCGATTTGGCCGGGCGGATGGCCACGTGCCAGTACTGCCACCGGTTCGTTCAGCATGGCCTCCAGGAGCGGGCCACCAAACTTACGTTGTTCTTCCTCCCGATCTTCACGACGTCGAAGTCGTACCGCATCACGTGTTCCAACTGCGGGCAGAGCTCAACGATCAAAGCAAGGCAGAAGAACGCACTTCTTCGATAGCCGCGCTGAGACGTACGCCTCGCAGTATCCGCGGCGCTCCCGGGTAGCCGGACTCGCCGTCCGCGCTCTCGCTCCCGCTCCGGCCGGTTCCTAAGCACGGGGCCCTACGGCCCTTCCTGCGGCTGGCCGGTATCGTGAGGCGGATCCATCCAGATGACCGGTGCGGATCGCGGGAGGTCGGCTGTGACCAAAGGAGATCGCTATGGGCGATGACCGGCAATGATCCTGATGGGCCCGGGCCTGGATGAAGCCCGCCAGCAGGAGTGGAAGCCCCGGCTACCTGGCCCGGGAACAGGCCGACGAGTTGCCGGCCCTGATGATGGAACTGAGCACCTGAACGCCCGGGTCGCGGCTCGTCTGCTCTTCGGTGCCGGCGCCGGAAACCCCGTGCCCGGGTAGGCTCCCCGGGTGACGCGGTCGGCTACACCGGACAAGGAGTCGGGAAGGGCCTCACTGCCGTCGTTCGTGCGGTACGTTATTTCTTTTCTGATGGGCCGAGCCGCCCCGGGCTGGTATCCAGAAGGAGGGTTTCCAAATCCCGGATCTGTCCCAGGGCGCGTTCCAGCAGTGGCTGTATCTGTCCCTGGTCGATGACCTGATAGACGCCGGAGAGTACGGTGAGGGTTTTCCAGAGCAACAATTTGCCGGAGACTGCGGCGATGAGCGCTTCGAGCTCCAACTGGCCGGCAGCACCGTCGCGGGAATGCGTCGGATTCAAGGGGTCCAAAGTCGCCAGGTGTGCACCGATCCAGGCCAGAGGCTTCTTGTGGCCCGGCAAGCCGGATTGCAGCTTCTCGCAGATTTCCTCGAGCGCAGATTTGTCCTCGCCGACCTCTGCGGCAAGCCTGCTGAGCTCGGCCCCTTGAGCGGAACCCGCCCACGATTTGGCTGCCTGCTCGAACAGGCGTTCGCCTGCCGAGGCGGCCATCAAATGACTGTGCAGGTATCCGCGCAATGAATTATCGGCTGCCGATTCATCAGCTTGCATGTTCGCGTTCATAAGTCGTCCTCCCGGGGATGTGATCACGTCGCTGAGCCCCTCCCGGAGCCGTTCCATGGGGTTGCTTCATTGCTGCGTTCCGCCCGTGCCGGATGCCGCGTGGCACGCCACCGCCAGCTGGCCGGCGCCTCAATCTGCCGGTTTTGTCCGGGCTCCGCGTTGGTGGTTGTCCAGCTTCTTCTCCGAATCCCGGCGCCGCTGGCCCACGGTGCGCATCGGCTGAGTCGTCGGCGTCCGCGGGTGCGCTTGACCCGGACCCGGGGCGTGTTCTTCCTCGCCGCCAGAAGCAGGACTGTTCGAACCGGACTGCGTGTTCTCGCTCATATACGCATCTTCCCATCCGGCACGCCCACCATGCCAGAGTCCGTTCCAGAGCCGCCTTTTCTGAGTCCGGTCGGACCCCACGTGGTGCAACGCTTTTCCCGGTTCCATAGGGACCGACAGGTAATCAACCACCAAAAGGCTGTACTACTCCAAAGCATGCTGATAAAGCTTGATCCGGGCAACCGTCTGAACTCAGATCCAAAGAAGGAGTGACATGGGAATCGGGGACAACATCCGCAAAGCGGCTGAGAATGCCATGGAGAACGTAAGCGAGAACGAGCCGGACCGTTCCGAAGACGCTGCCGCGAGGGACTCCCTCGCCGGCGACATGGCCCGCAAGATCGACCCCGAGCTGGGCACGCCGGACGCGGGCGAAGACGCGGCCGACCCGGATTCACGGGGATAATCCGGGTCCGGAAGCGGCGAAACCTGCCGTCGAACCAAGCCGCGAATGAACTGGAGACCAACGGTGGTTGACCGGATTGCAGAGATTTGGGGCACGAGAACCCCGTACCCGCGGGACGGACTATGGCCGGTGCGGGTGGACCAGGCCCTGCGTGAGGGCATCACCGAGGATGACGTCGAACGCTGGGTTCAGTCCGCCTGCGTCCTTTGCAGCAACGGCTGCGCGTGCGATATCGCCGTGAAGAACGGTGCAATGGTGGGCATCCGCGGCCGCGCGGGTGATCTGGTCAACCACGGCCGGCTGGGGCCCAAGGGCCTCTTTGCCAGCTGGCAGGGGATGTCCCACAAGGACCGTCTCACACAGCCTTTGATCCGCGAGAACGGCCGGCTCGTCGAATGCGACTGGGACACCGCGATGAACCGGATCACCGAGCGCAGCCGGCAGCTTCTGCAAGACCGCGGACCCCTCAGCCACGGTTTTTACACCAGCGGCCAACTGTTCCTCGAGGAGTACTACGCCCTCGCCGTCCTCGGGAAGGCCGGCATCGGCACCCCTCACATGGACGGCAACACCCGCCTCTGCACCGCGACGGCGGCGGCGGCGCTGAAGGAAACCTTCGGAGCCGACGGACAGCCCGGAAGCTATACCGACATCGACAGTTGCGACGCGATCTTCCTCTACGGACACAACATGGCCGAAACACAGACCGTGCTGTGGTCGCGGGTGTTGGACCGCATCGCCGGACCTGACCGGCCCAAGCTCGTCTGCGTCGACCCCCGCGACACCGAAGTCGCCCGCCACGCCGACGTCCATCTTGCCGTCCGGCCTGGGACAAACCTCGCCCTGATGAACGCCCTTGTCCATGAAGTCCTGGCCAACGGCTGGCTCGATGAGCAGTACGTGAACGCGCACACGCTCGGGCTGGCGGAACTCAGGGCCACAGTCGAGCCGTGGACGGCCGAAGCGGCCGCGGCGGTCTGCGACGTGAGCGCCGCCGACATCAGGGAAGCGGCCCGGATTTTCGGCACCTCGGCCCGTGTCCTGTCCACGGTCCTTCAGGGCTTCTACCAGTCCGCGCAGGCCACCGCAGCGTCCTGCCAGGTCAACAACCTGCACCTGCTCCGCGGGCTGTTGGGCCGCCCCGGCTGCGGAATCCTCCAGATGAACGGCCAGCCGACCGCGCAGAATAACCGCGAATGCGGGGCGGACGGTGACCTGCCCGCCTTCCGGAACTGGGAGAACCCCGAACACATCGAGGAACTCGCCAGGCTTTGGGACGTTGACTCCCTGACCATCCCACATTGGGCCCCGCCGACGCACGCCATGCAGATCTTCCGCTATGCCGAGCAGGGCTCTATCGAATTCCTCTGGATCTCCGCGACCAACCCTGCCGTCTCCATGCCCGACCTCCCCCGGATCCGGAACATCCTCGCCAAGCCCGAGCTGTTCGTTGTGGTGCAGGACCTCTACCTGACCGAGACGGCCCAGGCCGCCGACGTCGTCCTTCCGGCAGCGGGCTGGGGTGAAAAGACCGGCACTTTCACGAACGTCAACCGGACCGTGCATCTCTCGGACAAGGCCGTTGAGCCGCCTGGGGAGGCGCGCAGCGACTTGGACATCTTCCTCGATTACTCCCGCCGGATGGAATTCACCACGCTGCACGGCGAACCGCTGTTGCCTTGGGCCGGTCCCGAGGACGCCTTTGAGGCGTGGAAGGAATGTTCCCGGGGCCGTCCCTGCGACTACACCGGGATGAGCTACGAACGGCTACGCGGCGGCAGCGGCATCCCGTGGCCCTGCAACGACGAGAACCCGGACGGGCGGGAGCGGCTCTACAGGGACGGAGTCTTCCCCACAGACCCGGACTACTGCGAAAGCTACGGGCACGAACTGCTCACGGGCGCCACCGTCGGACCGGAGGCTTTCCGGGCCAGCGCCCCGGGCGGACGCGCGATCCTGAAAGCCGCGGAGTTCCATCCCGCGCACGAGGAACCCGACGGCCAGTACCCGCTCCGGTATACGACCGGCCGCACCGCTTACCACTTCCACACGCGGACCAAGACCGGAAGGTCCCGGCCCTTGACCCAGGCCGCGCCCAGCGCCTGGGTGGAGCTTGGTCCGGACGACGCCGAGCGGCTGGGAATCCGGGAAGGCGACCTTGTCCGCGTGACGTCGCGGCGGGGAAGGATCGAGGTCCCGGCGCGCGTCAGCGACATACGACGCGGCACGGTTTTCGCGCCGTTCCACTACGGCTACTGGGACGGGGACGGATCACCCGGAGAACACCCGACAGCTGCAAACGAACTCACGCTCACTGAATGGGACCCGGTCTCCAAACAGCCCGTCTTCAAAAACGCCGCCGTGAACGTGGAGAAAATCGGCGATGCTGCGGGCCCTGCCCCGGCGCCGACTACAACCGCATCCCGCCCGTCCACCGCAGCGGGCGCCGGATCCGTGCGGCCGACCACCGGCGGCACGGACGCCGAAGCCACCGAGCGCGTCGGCGCAGCCCCGCCGCCCCGCTTCCCCGAGGCGATCAGGCGCGGTGGACAGGAGGGCAGGCCATGAACCTGAATATCTATCTGGGCATGCTCCACAAGGCCGAACAGACACTGTCAGATTCCTTCCGCCAAGTGGCGGTGGGCCATGGGGCCGAACCTGACGTGCACTTCCTCTGCCATACGCTGGCGAACCAGTGCGATGAACACGGGCGGCTGCTGATCCCTCTCGTTCAGCGCTACGGCGAGGACCGCTCCGCCAACGAACCCGAACGGCTCCACGCCGAAGGGCTTTCCACAACGCGCCAAGGCCCGGTCGGCCTACTGCGGGACCTTCAGGACCTCTACCTCCTGGCGAGCCTCGTCGACGTGACCTGGACCATGGTCAAACAAGCCGGGTCGGCCCTCCGCGACCGCGACCTCCTCGACGTCGTTTCCCGGTGCGACGCTGAAACCGCGGTCCAACTGCGCTGGCTGCAAACCCGGATGAAGCAGGCGGCCCCGCAGGCGCTCATCGTGGCACGCTGAAGCGCTGCTATGGCTTCAGGACCACCTTGATACAGCCATCTTCCTTTTTCTGGAAAAGCTCGTAGGCGGCAGCGGCGCCGTCGAGGGAGACCTCGTGTGTTTTGAGATCCATCACGCCGAGCGGGTCCGTGGGATCTTCCACGAGCGGGAGCAGCTCGTCCGTCCACCGGCGGACGTTGCACTGGCCCATTCGGAGTTGGATCTGCTTGTCGAACATTGTGAGCAGCGGCATGGGACTCGCAGTGCCCCCGTACACTCCGCTCAGCGAGACGGTCCCGCCCCGACGCACGGAATCTATGGCGGCATGGAGGACCGTCATCCGGTCGACGCCGGCAGTCTCCATGGCCTTCTTGGCCAGTGCGTCGGGCAGGAGCCCCACCGCATGCTGTGCAAAGGCGCCGACGGGCGAATGATGCGCTTCCATACCGACAGCGTCGACCACCGCGTCCGGGCCCCTTCCGTCGGTCATATCGCGAAGCTGGTCACCGACGTCTTTCATGAAGTCGATCGTTTCCACTCCGTGCCGCTCCGCCATGCGGCGGCGTTCCGGAACCGGTTCGACGGCGATGACCCTCTGGCCCAGGTGGCGGCCGACCCGGCTGGCGAACTGCCCCACCGGCCCAAGCCCAAAGACGGCCAGTGTCCCGCCCGCAGGGACGTCCGCGTATTTCACTCCCTGCCAGGCTGTGGGAAGAATATCGGAAAGGTAGAGGTACCGTTCATCGGGCAGTTCATGCCCCACCTTTATGGGTCCGTAGTCGGCGTGGGGCACGCGCAGGTACTCTGCCTGCCCGCCGGGGACCGACCCGTAAAGCTCGGAGAACCCGAACAGGCTCGCCCCGCTGCTGTGGGAGTGCACCTGGGTGGTCTCACACTGGGACTGCAAGCCCTGTTTGCACATCCAGCAATGGCCACAGGAAATGTTGAACGGGATAACCACTCTGTCGCCCGGCTTGAGGTTCGAAACTCCCGAACCAACCTCCTGAACGACTCCCATGGGTTCGTGGCCCAGGATGTCGCCGGCGTTCATGTACGGCCCGAGGACCTCGTACAGATGGAGGTCGGAACCGCAGATCGCCGACGACGTGATCTTCACGATCGCGTCCGTCGCCTCCTGGATCACCGGATCCGGAACTATCTCCACTCTGACCGACCGCTTTCCCTGCCAGGTAAGTGCCCTCATGTCCGCTCCTTCAGTTGCAGCTGAAATTGATAAGTATACTGACCAACCTGATTATTCCTCCTCCGCGCTTCGTTGTGAAGGAGGTCCTCCTGGCAGGCGCCGGGCACCGCAACAGCCCAGCGGCGCAGGACTAGCCCACGTGGATGCCAGGCCGGCGGGCAGGGTCCTCCTCTTCGACGCGCAGGATTTCGCGCACGAGCGGGGCGGTGTCCCCCTTGCCCAGGACAAGGTAACGCATGAGGTGCCCGACAGGGTGGCCCTCGGACCATTCGAAGTAGCACTGCGGGCGCAGCCCGGTGCTCTCGCGCAGGGCCAGCAGGACAGCGGCGATCGCGTTCGGGACGGCCGGGGACTCGACCCTCAGGACGCGGTGACCGTCGATATCTACGCCCTGGACCCGCAAAACGTGGGTGAAAGCGGACGGGTCCACGACCCCCACCTCCAGGAACAGGACGTCGGCCTTGCCCGGGACCGGGTTGAGGGCCCGCTGTTCGCGTTCCTTGTCGTCGTATTCGTGCCCGTCGCCGGCCTGGCGCTGGTTGGCGATCAGGTTCAGCTCGCCGTCGAACGCGACGGAATCGGCGACAAACTGGCGCGCCGCGGCGTCGAACTCCACCCTGTCCACCCGCAGCTCCGTGGTCCGGGAAATCCGCGAGATCAGGGAAACAATGACAATGCCGGCGATGAACACGGCGGAGATCGCGATGCCCTCGGGCTTTTCGATGACGTTCATGACCAGCGCGTAGAGCAGGACCAGGGCCAGGAATCCGAACCCGGCACTCCCGCCCTTGTGCCCGCGGTGGATGGCCGAGACGGTTACCGCGACGGCACCGGAGACCATCATCGCGAGGATACCGGTGGCGTACGCCCCCGCTTGGGCGTTGACATCGGCGTGGAAGGCGATGGTGATGCCGACGCTGATCGCCGTGAAGACAATCACGACCGGGCGCACGGCGCGGCCCCATTCCGGGGCCATCCCGTAGTCGGGCAGGTAGCGCGGGACGATATTGATCAGCCCGGCCATCGCTGACGCGCCGGCGAACCAGAGGATAAGGACGCTGCTGATGTCATAGACGGTCCCGAAGCCGCTGCCGAGCTTTTCGTGGGCCAGGTACGCAAGGGCACGGCCGCTCGCGGCGCCGCCGTCCTGGAATTCCCTGGCGGGAATCAGGACCGCGGTGATGAAGCTCGTGGTCAGCAGGTAGCCGGACATGATGAGCGCGGCCGTGGTCAGCAACTTGCGGGTGTTGTGCACCCGTGAGCCCAGGTGCGCTTCCTCGTCGTCGCCGTGGGATTTAATCAGCGGCATCATCGACACCCCGGTCTCGAACCCGGACAAGCCCAGAACCAGCAGCGGGAACGCGATGACCACCGGCATGATCAGACCCAGGGGTCCGCTGCCCGTGTTGGCACCGAGCCTGCCAACCCAGCCGTTGAGGACGCCCGGGTCCGTAAAGACGTCAAAGAGTCCGACGCCGACGATCGCGGCGTTCAGCAACAGGTACACGGCCACCAGCGGGATGGCGACGCCGACGGCCTCGTTGAAGCCGAGCAGGAAGACCCCGCCCAGGATCAGCAACATCACAACGGTGATCGGGACGGCCTGACCGTGCAGCCCGGCGGGCAGCAACGGGTTTTCCATAATCTGCACGGTCGCGTCAGCACCCGAGAGCGTGATGGTGATGATCCACGAGGTCGCCACGAACCCGAGCAGCACCAAAACGAAGAACTTCCCGCGCCAGAACGGCAGCAGCTTCTCCAGGATCGCGACCGAGCCCTGCCCGTGCGGACTTTCGTGGGCGACCCGGCGGTACATCGGCAGCATGCCGAGCAGCGTCAGGGCCACGATCAGAAGGGTCGCAAACGGGGACAGGGCACCGGCTGCCAGCCCGGCGATCCCGGGCAGGTACGCGAGGGAAGAGAAGTAGTCGACGCCGGTCAGGCACATGACCTTCCACCAGGCGTTTGGCGTGGTGTGCTCCTGTTGGGCCGCTGCCGGCCCTGCGGGCGCGACCCGGTTGGCCAGCAGCCAGCCGGTGAAGGCGTTCCGCGCGGGAGGCTCGCTGCGCTTGAGGTCGACGTGCGCCGGCACGGCGGTGTCTGTGGGTGTCTGCATGTCCTTCATTCTGTGGATCGGTCTCTTATGCCGGGAACCATTGTCCCCGCTTATGCCGGGAGGCGCTTTCAGGCTGCCCGCCAGAAGCCACGGTGTCCCCGGCGCATTAGGCCGCGGCGTCCCCACGTCCGGACCACGTCTTGATGACGGTCCAGCCGACCGCCGTCAGCGGCACGGCCAGCAATGCTCCGACGACGCCGGCAAGCATGGTCCCCGCGGCCAGCGCCAGCAGGATGGCGAGTCCGTGGATGCTCAGCACCCTGCCCATGAGGACAGGCTGCAGGAAGTGGTGTTCCAGCTGGTTGGCCCCGATGACCACTGCGAGCACGATCAAGGCAGGCACGGGCCCGTTGGAGATCAGGGCTACCAGGACCGCGAGGGTCCCGGCGGCCGTGGCACCCACGATCGGGATGAAGCCTCCAAGGAAGACGAACACGCCCAGCGGCAAGGCCAGCGGCACACCCATGATGGCAAGGGCCACGCCGACGATGAGTCCGTCGGTGGCCGCGACAATGGCTGTCCCGCGGACGTACCCGCCCAGGACAAGTGTGCTTCGCTCGGCCGCGAGCGCAGCCCTGGCGCGGTGCGTGGCGGGAAGGAAACCGATCAGGAAGCCGCGGATTTTCTCGCCGTCCTTGAGGAAGAAGAACAAGATGACAGCCATGAGGACCATGCCGGCAAGGATTTCCCCGGCAGTCCGTACCCCGGTCAGGGCTTCGGTCCCGAACGTACTGCTCGTGAAGAACTTCTGGACCGAGTCGCGTGTGGCGGTGATTTGTTCATCGCTGACCTGGAAGGGCCCGTTGTTCAGGAACCCGTGGAATTGGTCCACGCCGGCCACGGCGCGGACGGACAGCTCCTTCCACTGGGAACGGACCAGGAACACAACCCCGGTAATGACGCCGCCGAATACGGCCAGGATCGCCAGGAATGAGGCAACGACCGCCAGTGCTCGGGGCCATCTGTGGCCCGTGAGCCAGCGGACCAGGGGTGATATCGCCGCGGCCAAAATCACCGCGATCACCACGGGAATGATGACGAGCGGGACCCGGGTGACGGCCCAGAGGACCGCCCACGCCAGGGCTGCCACGGTGAGGGCCTGGACGGAGCGGATGCTGGCGCGTCCGAGGCCGTCGGACCAGATGGCCGGCATACCCGTTCGGGGTTTCCGCTCGGGAAGGCTCACGGGGTCGGTATCAGGCATCGTAGTGTTCTCTTTCGGGAGGACCGGACTGGGCAAATAGCTTGAAACGCTGTCGACGCCGCCGTGTCAGCGGCATTACGATCCTATGTCCCGGGCGGCACGTAGGATGATCGGGATGACAACCGCTAAGAGGGCTTACTATCTGGGAACGGCATCCCTGGCATTCTTAGTCGCGCCCATTGCCCTGGCGTTACCTGCATTAGCGGATACGTGCGGGCCCGGGCTCGTGGGCATCAGCCCCGTGAACTTATGCCCGGCAGTTCCGCCGCAGCCCGCCCATTCAGCATCACCGTCCCCTACAGCCCCGGCATCGCCGCCCGGCCCCTCGACCGCGCCCGGCGTTGTGGTGCACCCCATTCCCGCCGGCACCCGTGCACCGCTCCCTCCTCGGACAACGCAAACCGCTGCGGCGCCCGCGCCCGGCCGCGGATCGCCGGACAACGGCGGCGGCACCGCCATGCCGCCGGCAGCGGTACCCGCCGCGTCGGGCACGGCCGCCGCCCCGACGACGCCGGCTGCTGCTGCTGCCGACTATGAGGACGCAGTTGTCTCCCAAGCACCTGCGGAGAGGGGATATGGCAGCCGCGCCGGCGCGTACCTGCTGACTTTGGGAGGGCTGTTGATGACGGTGTCGGCAGCGTTCGGCCTCAAACGGTCCGGACGGGGCTAAACCCCTCGCGGGCGGCGCCACGCGGATGTACTCTCGGTGTCAGAACGAGCTAAAGGAAGACCATCCATGACTGTCCCACAGAATGCATCCACGCCTGGTCCAGGCTGGTATCCGGATCCGGCCGGCTCAGGCCGGCTTCAATGGTGGAACGGTGCGGCGTGGACCGGCCAGTTCAGCGGGCCGGTCCGCCCAGGCCCGCCGCTTCAACGTCCGCACATCAGTGCCAAGACCCCGGTCTATAACCCCTTCATCTGGCTGATTGTGGCGCTGCCGGTCATCCCGCTCATCTTCCTGATGATCTGGAATCCGGTCCTGCGGGTGCGCAGCGTCGGTGCGCGGCAAGTCCAGACGCTCGACCCGGCGTCGATCCTTACCGTCCCCTACTTCCTTCTGCTCGCCAGCGGCATCCTCGTGTACGGTGTGTCCGCCGTCCTGGCGTATCTGGACTGGGCGAAACTTCGCCGCGACGGTGTTGTGCGGCCCTTCCACTGGGCGTGGGTTTTCCTGAGCCGCGAACTCTACGTGATCGGCCGCTCCGTCATAGTGCACGAAGCGGCGCCGCGGCGCGGGCTCGCGCCAATATGGGCCACCATAGCCGTGACCGCGGTGGCCATTGTCCTGGTGGGACTCAAGATGTCCGCGATGGTGGCCACGCTGGCGAACCACGTCGCCACCATCTGAGTCCGCCCGGCGCCTGGCTCGTGCCGCCGGGCGGACTCAGCCGCGGCAGCTAGGACAGGTAACCGACGAATTCCCCGCCTGTCATTGGCGTGGAGAACATCGGGTAGTCGTAGGTGATGGCGTTCTCGTGCTCCTCCGCTGACGTCGCCGCGACGCAGTCACTCAGCGTGATGACCTTGTAGCCGTTTTCGTACCCGCTGCGCATGGTGGATTCGACGCAGCAGTTGGTCAGGAAGCCGCCGAGCGCGATGGTCGTGATGCCTTTGCTGCGCAGGATGAAATCCAGGTTTGTGCTCGCAAACGTGTCCAGGCCGCGCTTGCCCTCAATGAGGATGTCGCCGTCGGCCGGCGTCAGCCCGTCAATGATCTGGGCGCCCCAGGATCCTTTGACAAACACCTTCCCGTCCACGACGCCCTTGAGGATCCCATGGGGGTGCGCGCCGAGCTCGTTGTAGCCTTCCGCGAAAGTTATGGGCGCGTGCATGATCGTGGCGCCGGCGGCCCGTGCGGCCTCAACCACCCGGGACGTGTTGGCGAGCATGTCGGTCTTCTCCAACACGGGCCTCACAGCGTCGTGCAGGCCACCGCCCACGGTTGCGAAATCGTTCTGGTATTCGATGAGTACGACAGCGGGGGTGCTCGGGTCAATCTGCACGAAGGCCTCCTGGTCGGTAGCAGACGGCGGCGCAACGGTGCGCGGCAGCCGCGGCAAGACCAGCCCGGGTGTTGGCGCACCCGCAAGGCTCCGGCCAAAGGGGTCTTCCCGGCGGCCCGGGGCCTAGGTTTCGGGCGCGGTCCGGATGATCAGCACCGGACAATGGGCATGGTGCGCCAGCTGGGAAGACACCGAGCCCAGCAGGAGCCCGGCGAAGCCGCCATGTCCGCGCGAGCCGACGATCACTAGGTCGGCGTCCCGGGACGCCGCCACCAGTGCGGAGGCCGCACTTCCCCGCACAAGCTGCCCGCTGACCGGTACCCCAGGCTGGGCCGCGCGCGCCAACTCTTCGTCCAGGATCGCTTGCACATCCCGCTCAAAAGCCCCGTAGTCCCAGGCCTGGCCGGCAGCGTCCGTGACGTAGGGATAGTGCCACGAAGCCAGCGCAAGGACCTCCCCGCCCCTGAGCCGGGCTTCCTGCACGCCCCAGTCGAGGGCTGCCTGGGATTGCACCGAGCCGTCCACTCCCACAACAATCCTGAACGCGCTGCTGCTGCTCATGCCCTTGCCTTCCGACGGGATCGATCCTGCCCACGCATGGCTTCATCATCCTCGCACTTGCCGAATCATGGGAGCCTCCGCGGGGCCAAAGGAAGGCCCTACGCTGCGAGGTTCGTCGCCAGGAATGAAAGAGTCCGCGTCCACGCATCCCCGGCGGAATCGGCGTCGTAGGTCCACGTGTTGGTGTCGTTGAAGAACGCATGGCCCGTTCCGGGGTACACGACCGGCGTGAAATCGACGCCGGCCCGGTCCATCATTTCGGTCAGTTCCGGCAGCTTGTCCACCAGTGCCGCGTCCTTTTCGCCGTAGAAGGCCAGGACCGGGCAGGTGATGCTCCCGAGTTGCTCAACCGGGAAGTCCGCGTGGCCGTAGTACGGCACCGCCGCCCGCAGCCGCGGTTCGCGCGCTGCCAGCGAGAAGCTGTAGGTGCCGCCGAAGCAGAAGCCAGTCACCGCGACCCGGCCTGCGAGCGCCGGAATGGCGTAGAGGTGCTCAAAGCAGGCCTGCAGCGATGCCAGTGTGCGGTCGGCGAATCCGGGCGCGTGCAGCGGGGCCATCGCTTCGCGCAGCTTCGGCTGCGCTATGCTCCGCTGCTCGGGATCGAACAGTTTCACCTGCAGCTCGGCCGCCAGCTCCGGCGTCATCCCGGTCCCGGCAAGCAGGTCCGGGGCGAGGACGAGATAGCCCTCGGCGGCGAAACGGTCGGCGACGTCCTTGGTGTGCTCCACGAGACCCCACACTTCGTGAATGACTATCAGGCCGCCCTTCGGCTGGCCCGCAGGCTCGCTCACGTAAGCGTCCAGGGTGGTCCCGTTATGTGAAATAGTCAGCATGTGTCCCATGCCCACAGCTTTGCACAGAGTGCTGGACGGAGCGGACCGGACGGCGCGCGGCCGCGTGAAGCTCAGTTCAGGTGTGTCGTCTCGACGGCCAGCCCGGGTTCAACGGCACTGACAATGGACTTGACCTCATGCGCAGATGTTTTGGTGGCCAGCACCTTCACCACGGACTGAAGCTCCTGGCGGAGCAGGTCCGGGTCAATCGAGGTGGCCGCAAGCACGGAGCGTTCCATGTCCGCGGCTTGCGCCACGGCCTCACGGCCACGTTCAGTCAGGGACACGACATGGCTGCGGCGGTCCGAGGCGCTGCGCTGCCGGGAGATGTGGCCGTGCGCCTCGAGGCGGCTTAGCGTCTTCCCCATGGTTTGCGCTTGGACCCGAACCAGCTGCGCCAGTTGGGCCTGCGTCATCGGCCCATTGGCTGAAAGCACTTCCATGGCGATCACCCCTGCGTGGGTCAGGCCAATGGCCCCCAATTTTTCGTTCCAGGAGTGCTCTACAAGGCGTGCTGCCGTGGACAATAGGCGGCCCGTGGGCCAGCGATCCATATCAGGCATACCACCGAGTATAGCGAGCGCTGGATTCGTCGGGCGCCGCACGGCTCACTAGGCTGGGTTAAACCCCACCTTTCAAGGAGAAACCCGTGTCTGAACGACTCATTTCCGGTGCCGTGGCACCGGACTTCACCCTCAAGAATTCCGAGGGACACGACGTCAGCCTGAAGGACTTCCGCGGACGCAACACCGTGGTCTACTTCTATCCGGCGGCCTCCACGCCCGGATGCACGAAAGAGGCGTGCGACTTCCGGGACTCACTTCAGTCGCTGCAGCTGGCGGGCTATGACGTACTGGGAATCTCCCCGGATCCGGTCGATAAGCTCGCCAGCTTTGCGTCCGCTGAAGGACTGAACTTCCCGCTGCTCTCCGACGAGAACCACGCCGTGGCCGAGGCCTACGGCGCCTGGGGGGAGAAGAAGAACTATGGCCGCACCTATGACGGGCTCATCCGTTCCACGGTGGTGATCGATCCCCAGGGAACCGTCGCGGTGGCGCAGTACAACGTGCGGGCCACCGGCCATGTCGCCAAACTCCGCCGGGACCTCAAGCTTGATGGCTAGTCCCGCCGGGACCTGACGGCGGGCCGACGCCGGGGGCCCGGACCGCGTCGCGGCGTACAGACGCAGGAACACTGGTAGTAGGTACAATGGAGCCTGGCGTCCGCCGTCGGGCATCTTCAGACACGCAGTGTGAGGATGAACGGGCCACGGCGCCGCGCGCGAGTGGTGGAATTGGCAGACACGCAGGATTTAGGTTCCTGTGCCTTCGGGCGTGGGGGTTCAAGTCCCCCCTTGCGCACATAACGGGAAAGGGAACCCCGGTCTTCGGACCGGGGTTTCCGCTTTTTCGGCGAGAACTTGGGGATTCTCAAAGGTTCAAAAAGAATTTCAATCCTTCACCCATCCGTTTCCTTCGAACCGGCGAATACCCATTGAGACACCAACCAAGGGTCGGTGCCCGACAGTCGGAAAAGGGCCAGAGCGGCAAAGTTCGCCGCAGCCAATGATCGACATAACGAAGGAGAAACCGAAATGCAGACCATCAAGCGCACCACGTTCGCCGTTGCAGGAATCGCAGCCGCTGCCATGCTTAGCCTCACTGCCTGTGGCGGATCCAGCACCACGGCCTCCGGCTCCTCGGCACCGGCTTCCACGCCCTCCGCCTCGAGCATGGCGCCGTCGCCGTCCATGAGCTCCTCCGCGGCAGCCATGGATCCGGCAGCTGACCTCGTCGGTTCCGGTTGTGCGGCCTACGCCGCACAGGTCCCCAGTGGCGCCGGCTCGGTGTCCGGCATGGCCCTTGACCCGGTTGCCAAGGCCGCGTCCAACAACCCGATCCTGACGACCCTCACGGCTGCCGTGTCCGGGAAGCTCAACCCCAAGGTCAACCTCGTGGACACGCTGAACGGCAGCGAATTCACAGTCTTCGCCCCGGTCGATGACGCCTTCAAGAAGATCGACCCGGCCACGATCGAGACGCTGAAGACGGACGATGCCCTGCTCAGCAAGATCCTGACCTACCACGTAGTGCCCGGCAAGATCAGCCCGGACAAGATCGTCGGCACCCACAAGACGGTCGAGGGCGGTTCCGTGACGGTCACCGGCAGCAAGGACGCCCTCAAGGTTGACGGCGCCAACGTCATCTGCGGCGGTGTGAAGACCGCAAACGCCACTGTTTACATGGTCGACTCCGTCCTGATGCCCAAGTAAGCAGCACTAAGCACTCCTGCCCCGGCTCCAGCCTGACTCCCTGGACCTCCTAGGAGAAACGAAGGCCCGCACCGTCCGGTGCGGGCCTTCGTTTGTGCCGGACCGTCACAACGGAGAACCACAACGGAGAACCGGTTCCTGGGTCAACTAGACTGGGGCTGTTCCGCTGCCGGCGGCAGTCCAGTTCCCCAGAGGAGATCCTTTCAGTGCCCAGCAGTACAGTGCCCAGCAGGACGTTGCGCCGCATTGCGGCAAGCCTTGGTGCCGCAATCCTCATGCTGCCACTGGCCTCCTGCACGGGAGCGCCCGGGCCCGGGCCCAGCTCCGGAACCGCATCAGCTTCCTCCCCCGACGCAGCGCCCAGCGCCGTCTTCACCTTCGGCACTGCCGCACAGCCCCTGGGCCTGGATCCGGCCCTCGTCTCGGACACTGATTCCTACCGCGTCACCCGGCAGATCCTGGAAGGTCTGGTCGGCGTCGACCAGACGACCGGGCAGCCCACGCCGCTGCTGGCCACGGAATGGACCCAGAGCGACGAAGGCAGGGCCTACACCTTCAAGCTCCGCGGGAAAGTCACGTTCCAGGACGGGACGCCCTTCGACGCAGCAGCCGTGTGCAGCAACTTCAACCGCTGGTTCAACTTCCCGGAAGCCCTCCGGAAGCAGGCCACCGGCGCCACATTCAAGGGCGTCTTCAAAGCCTACGCAGACCAGGCATCGCTCTCGATCTACAAGGGCTGCACCGCCCTGGCCCCGGACAACGTGCGGATCGACCTGACCCAGCCCTTCACCGGATTCCTCCAGGCGCTGACACTTCCGGCCTTCGCCATGTCTTCCCCCCAGGCCCTGGCCGCGCAAAACGCGGACGTCCTGAACCAGAGTCCCGCCGGCCAGCCCGTGTCCGCCTACGCCCTGCATCCCGTCGGTACCGGGCCATACACTTTCAGCTCCTGGGACCAAGGCACCGTCACGCTCGCCAGCAACAAGGACTACTGGGGCGACAAGGGGCAGATCGGAACCATCCACTTTGTGGCCTACGACAACCCGCAGACCCGGATGCAGGCCCTGCTCGACGGCAAGATCGACGCCTATGACGCCGTCACGGTGGGCAACTTCGACCAACTCGTCAAGCGTGGCAAGCAGATCATCCAGCGGGATCCCTTCTCCGTCATGTACCTGGGCATGAACCAGGACATCCCCATCCTGCAGAACCTCAAGGTGCGCCAGGCCATCGAAATGGCACTCGACAAAGACACGCTGATCCGCCGGTTCTTCATCGACAACACGGCCCAGGCGACCCAGTTCGTCCCGCCCAAACTCAGCGGCTTCAACAACAACGCGGCTTCCCTCGGGTACAACCCGGACAAGGCCAAGGAACTCCTCGCCGCGGCCGGCTACAAGGGCGAGGAGCTGAAGTTCTACTACCCGCTCAACGTCACGCGGCCCTACCTTCCGACGCCGGAAAAGGTGTACGCGGAGATCAGCCGGCAGCTGACCGCCGTCGGACTCAACATCAAACCGGTGCCCGTTGACTGGTCCGACGGTTACCTGCAGAAGGTCACCTCCCCCGGGGACCACGCCCTCCACCTGCTCGGCTGGAACGGCTCGTACGCGGATCCGGACAACTTCGTGGGACCGCTGTTCGGCGAGAACACCGGTGAATTCGGCTACCAGGACCCGCAGGTCTTCTCCAAGATCGCCCGGGCCCGCGGACTGCCGGACGGCAAGGACCGCACCGAGCAGTACCAGACCATCAATGCCCAGATCGCGGCCACGGTCCCGGCCGTCCCGATCGCCTTCCCGATCTCGGCCCTGGCCCTGTCCGACCGGGTGCTTAAATACCCGGCCTCCCCGGTCCTGAACGAAGTTTTCACAAAGGTCGAGCTCAAGCCTTGACGGGCGGACCCAATTTCAGTTAGTGGAGGGTGCGGGGATATTCTGTGACAGCCAGAGCCGCTGCTATCGGAGACTGATTGTGACTTTCATTTCCAAGACCCAACATGCCGACGTCGTCCTGATTGGCGGCGGCATCATGAGCGCCACGCTGGGCGCCTTCCTGAAGCAGCTCGAACCGAACTGGACGATCTCCTTGTTCGAACGCCTGGATCAGCCCGGGCTGGAAAGCTCCGGCCCGTGGAATAACGCCGGCACCGGACACGCCGCCCTGTGTGAGCTTAATTACTCCCCCGCAGCCAAAGACGGCTCGGTGGACCCCGCCAAGGCGCTTCACATCAACGAGCAGTTCCAGCTCTCGCGCCAGTTCTGGTCCCACCTGGTGACGAACTCCCTGATCGGCTCCCCCAAGGGCTTCATCAACACCGTGCCGCATATGAGCTTCGTGATCGGCGAGGCCAACTCCACGTTCCTCCGCACCCGCTTTGAGGCGCTCAAGCCGAACCCGCTGTTCCGGTCGATGGAGTTCTCCGAAGACCACGCCCAGATCGCAAAGTGGGCTCCGCTGATCGTCAAGGGCCGCGACCCGAAGCAGCGCATCGCGGCTACCCGCGCGGCGGAAGGCACCGACGTCGACTTCGGCGCCCTGACCCGCGAGCTGACCACCTACCTTGGCAACAACGGCGTGGAAATTAACTACGGCCACGACGTCAACGGCATCAAGCGCGCGTCCGACGGCGGCTGGGACCTGTCCCTCAAGCACCCGCGGTCGGGCGAGCACGGCTCGATCCACGCCAAGTTCGTCTTCGTGGGCGCCGGCGGCGGCGCCCTGCACCTGCTGCAGGCCTCCGGCATCCCGGAAAGCAAGGGCTTCGGCGGCTTCCCCGTCTCCGGCCAGTTCTTCCGCTGCACCGACGAAACCCTGGCAGCCCAGCACAGCGCCAAGGTCTACGGCCAGGCGTCCGTCGGCGCCCCGCCCATGTCGGTGCCCCACCTGGACACCCGCTACGTCAACGGCAAGCGCTCCCTGCTGTTCGGCCCGTACGCCGGTTTCTCCACCAACTTCCTCAAGAACGGCTCCTACCTGGACCTGCCGCTGTCCATCCGGCCCTCCAACATCATCCCGATGCTGGCCGTGGCCAAGGACAACATGGACCTCACCGCCTACCTGATCAGGGAAGTCGCCAAGCGCCACGGCGACAAGGTCGAAGCCCTGCGCGAGTACTACCCCGAGGCCAAGGACGGCGACTGGGAACTCATCACCGCCGGGCAGCGTGTCCAGATCATCAAGAAGGACCCGAAGAAGGGCGGCGTGCTGCAGTTCGGCACCGAGGTTATCGCGGGACGGGACGGCACTATCGGCGCCCTGCTCGGCGCTTCGCCGGGCGCGTCCACTGCCGTGCCGATCATGATCGAACTGCTCCAGAAATCCTTCCCGAAGAACTTCAAGGGCTGGCAGTCCAAGCTCAAGGACATGATGCCCGGCTACGGCGTCAAGCTCAATGAGAACCCTGAGCTCGCCGCGCAGCTGGAGGCCAGCACGGCCAAGACGCTGCAGCTCGAACAGGTCGACGCCGCCCGCAGCTGACCCCCTGCGCGGGTTTGCGGCAGGCTTCACCCCTTTGAAGTGCCCCTTTGAAGTACGTCCGTCGACCCACCAGGAGACCATGAGATGTTCCGGCTCGCAAAGCTGTCGCTGGCAAACCGGGCTCTAATCGCGCTGATCACCGTTTTCGCGTCGGTGTTCGGCGTGATCACGATGTCCTCGCTGAAGCAGGAGCTCATCCCGTCCATCGAGTTCCCGCAAATCACGGTCGTCACCTCGATGCCCGGGGCCTCCCCGGAAGTCGTGGACAAGCAGGTCAGCGCCCCGCTGGAGACTGCGCTGAACGGCGTCGAGGGGCTGGAGTCGACGTCGTCAACCTCGCGCAACGGCGTCTCGCAGATCACCATGGCGTTCACCTACGGCTCCAACCTGGACCGGGCCCGGAACCAGATCGACCGCGCGATCTCCAACGCCAAGCAGGCCCTGCCCAAGGACGTGCAGCCGCAGGCGATCGCCGGCAGCATCAGCGACTTCCCGATCGTCTACCTTGCGGTATCCTCGGACAAGCCGCTGAGTGAGCTGAACGCCGATCTCGCCCGCCTCAGCGTCCCCCGGCTGCAGAAGCTCGACGGCGTAAGGGGTGCCGATGTCACCGGCGGCGCCACCGAACACATCCAGATCCTGCCCAGGCCGGCCGCCATGGCCGCGGCGGGCGCGAGCATCCAATCGATCAGCAACGCGCTGAAGAACAACGGGGCACTCATCCCGGCCGGCACCATCGAGGACCAGGGCAAGTCCCTCTCGCTGCAGATCGGCAGCCCGGTGGATTCCCTCGACGCCATCAAGGCCCTCCCGCTGGCCGGGGCCAAGGATGCCGCCACCATCGGCAGTGTGGCCGACGTCAGCCTCGCCGAGGACACCCGCACCTCGATCACCCGCACGAACGGCAAGGAAACCCTGGCCCTCTCCGTCACCAAGAAGCCCGAGGGCGACACGGTGGCGATCTCCCACGCAGTGAAGGACGCGATCCCCCAACTCGAGGCTGAGCTCGGCTCCAACGCCAGGTTCACCCCGGTGTTCGACCAGGCGCCGTTCATCGAGAAGTCCATCAAGGACCTCACCACCGAGGGCCTCCTGGGCCTGGGCTTCGCCGTCGCCGTGATCCTGGTGTTCCTGATGTCGGTACGCTCCACGCTGGTCACTGCCGTGTCCATCCCGTTGTCGCTCCTGATCACCTTCATCGGCCTTTCCGGCACCGGCTACTCCCTGAACATCCTGACCCTCGGCGCGCTCACCATCGCGATCGGCCGGGTCGTGGACGATTCGATTGTGGTCATCGAGAACATCAAGCGCCACCTCAGTTACGGCGAAGCCAAGATCACCGCGATCCTGACCTCCATCCGGGAAGTGGCCGGCGCCATCACCGCCTCCACCCTGACCACGGTTGCCGTTTTCCTGCCCATCGCTTTCGTGGGCGGCCTCGCGGGTGAACTGTTCCGGCCGTTCGCGCTGACGGTCACCATCGCCCTGGTCTCCTCGCTGCTCGTCTCCCTCACCATCGTGCCGGTGCTCGCTTACTGGTTCCTGCGCACGCCCGCGGAGACCGGTGTCTCGGAGGCCGCCGCCCGGGACATCGCGGCGAAGGCCCACGAGGCCGAGCAGCGCAGCCTCCTGCAGCGCGGCTACCTGCCCGTCCTGACCAAGACCCAGCGGCATCCGGTCATCACCCTGGTCGCCGCCGTCCTGGTGCTCGGCGGCACGGCCGCCATGTCGCCGCTGCTCGCCACCGATCTGCTCGGCAGCTCGGGCGAGAACAGCATGACCGTCAAGCAGGTACTGCCCGCGGGCACCAGCCTCAGCGACGCCAATGCCGCGGCCATCAAGGTCGAAGACGTGCTGCGGACCATCGACGGCGTCAAGGACGTCCAGGTGACCACCGGCAACGCCCAGACGGGCTTCGCCGCGCTGCTTTCCACCGGCGCCTCGAACTCCAGTTTCACCGTCGTCACCGATGACAAAGCCAAGCAGACCAAGCTCCAGGACACGGTCCGCGACACCCTGGCCCGGCTCAGCGACGCCGGCAAGATCACCGTCGGCTCCCAGCAGGGCGGCTTCGGCACGTCCTCAACCGTCGACATCACGCTCAAGGCCGCCAACTCCGCCGGCCTTAAGGCCGCCAGCGACGCCATAATCAAGGCAATGGACGGCGTCCCCGGCAGCAGCGAGGTCGCCACCAACCTGGCCGCGAACCAGTCCGTCGTCCAGGTCAAGGTGGACCGCGCCAAGGCTGTCGCGGCCGGACTGAACGAGGAGCAGGTGGCCGGGGTCCTGGCCACCACCATCAGCCCGGTCCAGGCCGGCACCGTGCGCATCGACACCAACGACTTCCCGGTCCGGATCGGCGAAGGAACCCACTTCACCAGCATCGGTGCGGTCCGGAACATCGCGCTGCCGACGGCGGCCGGTCCCGTTCCGCTGGGCAGCATCGCTTCCGTGGAGCCGGTGGACGTCCCGGTCTCGATCACCGCCAGTAACGGCCAGCGCACCGCACGGGTGTCCGTCACACCGTCGGGCGCCAACCTCGGCGCCGTCAGCACCGAGGTGCAGAACCGGCTCAAATCCGTCCAGCTTCCGCCCGGGGTCGCCGCGACCATCGGCGGCGCCACCACGCAGCAGGCCGAGTCCTTCGCCCAGCTGGGACTGGCCCTGCTGGCGGCCATCGCGATTGTCTACGTGATCATGGTGGCCGCGTTCAAGTCCCTCATCCAGCCGCTGATCCTGCTCGTGTCAGTCCCGTTCGCCGCGACCGGCGCCATCGCCCTGCTGCTCGTGACGGGCGTGCCGCTGGGGCTCCCCTCGCTGATCGGCATGCTGATGCTCGTGGGTATCGTGGTGACTAACGCTATTGTGCTGATCGACCTCATCAACCAGTACCGGCAGCCGCGCAACGGCGAGCCCGGGATGAGCGTGGCGGATGCGATCACGCACGGCGCCCGGCAGCGTCTGCGTCCGATCCTGATGACGGCCCTGGCCACGGTGTTCGCGCTGACGCCGATGGCGCTTGGCCTGACCGGCGGCGGAGGGTTCATCTCGCAGCCGCTGGCCATCGTTGTGATCGGCGGCCTGATCTCCTCCACGGCCCTGACGCTGATCCTGGTTCCCGTGCTGTACCGGCTCGTGGAGGGGCGCCGGGAGCGCAAGGCCCTGCAAAAGACACTCCCCCGCTCCGGCCGCCATGCCGCTGCCCCGGCATCCTCCGCGCCCGCCGCGCCGGCGGGGCGCCCGGCGGCCGCCCCTGCCGCCGCACCGGCGGGCCCTGCCAGGACGCCGGCCCCCCGGGACATCGACTTCCAGGACGAGCTCCCCGAAGCGGACGAAGCCCCGGCCCTGCAGAACTAACGCCCGCATACCCCGGTTGAGCACGCCGCCGGCTACTGCGGGCCGGTTGGGGCCGGAACTGCCTCGGCGACGGCGCGGGCCGGGTCGGAGAACGCCAGACGTGGAACGAGCACGAGCGCGGCCGCGGCCGCCAGTCCGGTCAGCCCGCAAATGGTCCAGACTGTCAGGTAACCGGCCAGGGGCGCCGCCGTCTGGCCCGCCGTCGTAGCCGCCGTCCCTGCCTCAGCGAGGACATGGCTCAGCAAGGCGATGCCGAAGACCGCCGAGGCGAACGCGCCGCCGATGGTCTTGGTGGTGTTGGTCAGGCCCGTGGCCATCGCGGTCCGGTTCAGGGGCGCCGCCGCAGCAGCCGCGGAGGGCAGGGCCGCCACGAGCGCTCCGGAGCCGACGCCGGCCACGGCCATGTTCACGAGCGCCTCGGCCAGGCTGCCGTGGAAGGGCAGGAACAGCAGATAACCCACGCCCACGAGGACGGCCGCGCACACCAGCGTCCAGCGCGGCGTGAGCCGGCGGGTCACGAGCGGGTACAGCAAGGCGCCCACCAGCAGCGCAAGAACATAGACGCCGATGATGATGGAGACCTGCCCGGCGCGCAGCCCCAGTCCGTAGCCGTGCAGCGCCGGATCCGTCCGCGCGAAGGTGGACAGCGGCGCCTGCGCACCCAGGACCGATACTCCGAACAGGCCGGCGGTCAGCTGGACCGGCCACATGGACTTTCCCCGGAGCATCCGGATATCCACCAACGGATCCTCCTGGCCCAGCTCGAAACGGGTGAATGGAATGAAGGCCACGAGTCCGGCCGCAACGAGTGCCCAGGGCCACCACGCCCCCGCACCGTTGAGACGCATGAACGTCAGCCCCGAGGTGACCAGCAGGAGCCCGACGGCGAGCAGGGCGAAGCCGCGCGTGTCCACACGCCCGCCGCTGCGTTCCAGGGACTCCGGCACCCCGTACCGGATCACGACACCGCAGGCGGTGACGGCAACAGCCGGGACCAGCAGCACCAGTTGCAGCTGCCCGGCGAACGCCTCCACGAGCGCACCGGCCGCGAGGGCTCCGGCGATGACCCCGAACTCAAGCGCGCCGACGAGGATACCGGCGGCGCGGCGCGTGCGGGCGGCGCCGTCGGGCAGCTGATGGACGCGGCTGAAGATCAGCGCGATTTCCAGGGGAAGCCAGACGACGTAGAAGCCCTGGAAGGACCAGGCCGCGAGGAAGGTCCAGAAGTCGGGTGCCAGCGCGACACCCCATGAGGCCACGGCGGCCACGAGGGTGGAGGCCAGGAGGATCCTGCGGTGGCCGTACATGTCACCCAGCTTGGCCAGCACCGGCACGGCCAGGGCGCTCACCATGAGCTGTGCGGCCTCGAACCAGTTGACGTCGGCGTCGTGGATGCCCAGGTGCCGGGCGATGTCGGTGAGGATGGGCGTGTAGTAGCCCTGCAGGATTCCACTGGTGAGCTCCACCAGGCACAGGAAAGCGATGACGCGGCGCATGGAGACCTTCCGGGCGGGCCGGACACTGTTGGCCAGCCGATTGATTGCATCCTAGGCCCGCGCTCCCGCCACGGGCGGCAGACCAGGCCGGGGACTCGCCGGGGAAGTCGGTGGTAAGCCCGGAGGAAGGCCCGGGAATATTCGGCCCGGGCGCGCGTTGTACACGTCGATACATGCAAATGCATGTAAATCGGTTACAGTGGAAGCAGTTCCCGGATCAGACCGGCCATGGAAAGGCACATCATGCAAATCGGCGTCTTCAGCGTCAGCGACATCACCACCGACCCCACCACGGGCCACACCCCCACGGAGCACGAACGCATCAAGGCCTCCGTGGCCATCGCCAAGAAGGTCGAAGAAATCGGCATGGATGTCTACGCCATCGGCGAGCACCACAACCGGCCGTTCTTCTCCTCCTCCCCCACCACCACACTGGCCTACATCGCCGCCCAGACGGAGCGCATCATCCTGTCCACGGCCACGACGCTGATCACCACCAATGACCCGGTGAAGATCGCGGAAGATTTCGCCATGCTCCAGCACCTCGCAGATGGCCGCGTCGACCTGGTCCTCGGACGCGGCAACACCGCCCCGGTCTACCCCTGGTTCGGCAAGAACATCCAGGACGGGATCGAACTCGCCATCGAGAACTACTCCCTGCTGCGCCGCCTCTGGGACGAGGACACCGTCAACTGGTCCGGCAAGCACCGCACGCCGCTGCAGAACTTCACCTCCACGCCCCGCCCGCTCGACGGCGTCGCCCCCTTCGTGTGGCACGGCTCCATCCGAACGCCACAGATCGCCGAAGTGGCCGCGTACTACGGCGACGGCTTCTTCGCGAACAACATCTTCTGGCCCAAGGAGCACTACCAGCAGCTGATCGGCCTCTACCGTGAGCGCTACGAGCACTACGGCCACGGCACAGCGGACCAGGCGATCGTGGGCCTAGGCGGGCAGTTCTTCATGCGGAAGAACTCCCAGGACGCCGTCAAGGAGTTCCGCCCCTACTTCGACAACGCACCCGTCTACGGCCACGGCCCGTCGCTGGAGGACTTCACATCGCAGACCCCGCTGACGGTCGGCAGCCCGCAGGAAGTCATCGAAAAGACCCTCACCTTCCGTGAGTACTTCGGCGACTACCAGCGCCAGCTGTTCCTGATCGACCACGCGGGCCTGCCGCTGAAGACCGTCCTGGAGCAGCTGGACCTGTTCGGCGAGGAAGTGCTTCCGGTCCTGCGCAAGGAATACGCCGCCCTCACCCCGGCCCATGTCCCCGAACCGCCGACGCACGCCGGACGCGTGGCGGCCTCGCTCGCCGCTGGCACCGGGACCGCGGGCACCGGGACCGCGGGCACGGCCAACGGTTCCGCGGAACTCAGCACAGCAAGCAGTCAGGACGCCTGATGACCGGGAACGTGCCGGCAACGGCAGCGGAGTCACCGGTCCGCCTGGCCGCGGAGACCTGGGAGTCCTTGTTCCGCGCCCAGGTGGCGGTGATGCGCAGGCTTCAGGCGGCCCCCGCCTTCAAGGCCCTCGCGCTCAATGAGTATGACGTGCTCTTCACCCTCTCCCGCTGCCCGTCCGGGTGGCTGCGGCTGAACGAGCTTAACGACAACGTGCTGTTGAGCCAGTCGAGTCTCAGCCGACTCGTGGAACGGCTGGAAAAGCGGGGGCTCGTGGAGCGCTCGCCGGCCCCCAAAGACGGCCGCGGGATCCTGATCAAGCTCACCGAGGCCGGCCGGGAGCTGCAGAAGCAGATCGGCCGGGAGCACGTCCGGGACATCGCCACCCTCGTGGCCCCGGCCCTCACGGCCATGGAACAGCGCGAGCTGCTGCGGCTCACGGAGAAGCTGCGGGCCTCGGTGGCCTCGCGCTGACGAGATGGCGGCAGCCGGGCAGGCGGCGGCCGGGCAGCCGCTGGCCGCAGCTAGTGGATGGCGACGAGCTTCGCCGGGTCTTCTTCCGGCAGATCACCGTCAACGACGGCCACGACTTTGAGCTCCTGGAGGGACAGGCTGCCGCCCACCGTGGAAAGGAACGCGGTATCCGAGGAATCGCGCCCGGCCGTGATGCGCAGCATGCTTTCGCGCGGCGCCAGGCCGGTGGGGTCGATGACGTGCCACGCGCCGTTGATGTGGGCTTCTGCCACGGCGTGGAAGTCCATCGGGGTCAGCCCGGGCGCGTACACGGCGGCCAGCCGGGCCGGGACGTTCTTGGACCGCAGCAGCGCAATGGCCAGGTGGGCGAAGTCCCGGCAGACCCCGCGGCGGTGCAGCAGTGTCTCGACGGCGCCGTCCGTGCCCCGTGAGGAGCCGCTGACGTAGCGCAGCTCGCTGAACACCCAATTGCGCACGCCGTTCAGCAGCTCCTCACCCTGGAAGCCGCCGAATTCGGCGTACGCGGTCGGCAGCAGCCGGTCCGATTCGGCGTAGCGGCTGGGCCGGACGTAGCGGATGAGTTCCATCAGCCCCGGCTCTTCGGGCTGGGCGAAGCCTGTGACGGTGGCCGTGTATTCCACCAGGACCTCCGTGGGGTCCGCGAATTCCATGTAGTGGAAGCGGCCTCCGTGATGGTCCGAGAGCTCCGTGAGCGGCACGTCCGCGCCGCCGGCGGTGACCGAGAGCGTCTCCACAAGCGAGTCGTAGCCGGCGTTGCGGGCCACGGCCACCGCCATGGCGACCCTGGTATCGGCGACGGTCTTGAAGGCCAGGCGTGCGGCTACGGTGCGTTCCATGTATCTCCGGGTGTGAAGGGACGGCAAGGGAAGTCGCCGTCGTCGGCCCATGGGGTGTGCGGGCGGAGCGGGACTAGTTTTTGATCTTCAGAGACATTAGCATCCGCTGGACATTGGCGAATTCGGATCCCTCATTGACGTACTTGGCCGCCTGGTCGAGGGTGTCGAACGACTTCGCCGGGGCGACTTTCTGGTCCGGGGCGAGCGTCTTAAGCATGGTCAGGTCCCCGAAAGAGTAGTCGCCCTTCCCCTCCGGGCCGCGGACCACGTTCTGCAGCCCGCAGCTCTTGCCGCCGGCCCCGCCCACAATGTTGGTGATGCCAAAGGAGCCGAAGTACTTGTAGCCCTGGATGACCCGGAACACGGCATGCGGGTCAATCGTGCCGTCGCCGCCCCGGTGCGGGAGTTCCACCGGGACGCTGCTGACCACCACATAGTTCTTGGCCGCGTCGTCCGTGCACGGCGGGACCGGCTGTGGCGGGAGCCCGGTCTGCAGGGTGGCCAGATAGCCGCCCTTGGCGTCCTTGACTTCGATTTTGAGCGCTCCGGGCATCGTTCCCGCATCAGGCGCGACGGACTGGGCAATCCAGTCCTGCGGCAGCTCGAAACTCACGGTCTTGCCGGGATCGGTGAAGACCTTCCAGGCCGCCGCCGTCGAGCCGGGAGCGGCGGACCCATTGCCGGAGGCCGTGGCGTCCGGCGTCGGGCCTGAGCTCGGGCCCGACGCCGGCGGGGCACCCGCGGACGCCCCGTCCGGCGTCGTGGTTCCCGCGGTGCTGCTGCCGGCCGTCCAGGCGGGCGTGCCCTTGCCGTCGGTGCTGCAGCCGGCGAGCGACGCCGCGGCCACCGCGAGCGCGGCGGCGATCCGGATCCTGCGGGAGATTGCCGTGCCAGTCATGCTGCCAGAATAGCCGGGTGGCCGCGCGGCTCAGAGTTCCCGGATCAGTGTTTCGTAGAAGCTGACGCCACGTCCCAGGGTCTCCAGCGGGATCTTCTCGTCGACGGCGTGGATGGACGCGCGCGCCTGCACGTCCATGAAGAACGGGGCGAAGCGGTAGACGGCCTCGCAGATTCCCGTGAAGCGGCGCGAGTCGGTGCCGCCCATCATGATGTACGGCGTGATGATGGCCTCCGGGAACGTCCCGGCGATGCAGCGTTCGAGCAGCTGCCACTGGGCGCCGGAGGAAGCGGACACCGGGGAGGGTTCGTTGCCTTCCACGACGCGAAGTTCCACCTTGGGATCCCGGATGATTTTCCGCAGCCGGTCCACGGTCCCCTGGACGGACTCCCCGACCGCCACCCGGATATTGGCGTTCGCCTTGGCGGTGGCGGCGAGGACATTGGCGCCCGCGCTGCCTTCCAGCGTGGTGATGGCAACCGTGGTGCGGGTCATCGCGTTCGTCTCGTTCCCAAGCCGGCCGAAGAGCCAGGTCATGGGGGCCCGCAGCAGGGACAGGTTGGCGAACACTGCACGCATCGGCGGCGGGGTGTGCGGGCCGAAGCGCCGCAGCATCTCCGCGGTCACGTCCGGCAGGGACTGCGGGAAGGGATGGCGCTCAATCCGGGTGATGGCGCGGGCGAGCCGGGCGGTGGCCCCCATCCGTGGAGGCGTGGAGGCGTGGCCGCCGGGGTCGCGGGTCAGCAGCTCGACGTCGAGGATCCCCTTCTCGGCCACGCCCACGACGGCGGCCGGACGGGTCACGCCGGGGAAGGCACCGCCGGCGACGGCGCCGCCCTCGTCCAGCACCAGCCACGGCCGGACTCCCCGGCTGGCCAGGACTGCAGCCGCGGCGGCCGCGCTGGTCCCGGCGGTCTCCTCGTTGTTGCCGAAGGAGAAATAGAGGTCATAGCCAGGGGCGAAGCCCGCGCCGAGCAGGGTCTCCGCCGCTTCAAGGATGGCCACCAGCTGGCCCTTGTCGTCGAGGGTCCCGCGGCCCCAAAGGAAGGTGCCGTCGTTGTGGCCGGAAAATGGCGGCCACGTCCACTGGCCCGGATCGCCCGCCGGGACGACGTCGTAATGTGCCATCAGCACCGACGGACGGGATTCGGCGTCCGGACGGGTGCCGGGCCAGCAGTACAGCAGGGCATGCCCGTTGATGCGCTCCAGCTCCAGGGCGGCGTGGACCGCGGGATACAGCCGCGGCAGGGCTTCGATGAACCCATCGAACTCCGCGGCGTCGTCACCCCCTGCTGGCGGCGCCTGCTGGCTGGCGTCCGGGCGGATGGAGACGGTGCGGAACCGGACGAGTTCGGCAAGTGATCCCGCGGCGCGGGTGACGGTTCCGGCGGCGGCCGCAGTGTTTTGCATGCGCGAAAGTCTATGTGCCGGACACGCCCGTGCCGGCATGATTTCCGGCGTGATTCACCGTGGCGAAAGCGGGCTACTCTGGGGACATGGCGGAACAGCACTTTGACGGAACGCGCTTTGGGGACCAGGACGGCGTGGCGGAGATGTCCGCCCTTGACATCGCAGACTGGCGGCTCCGGACCTTCGCTCTCTACGCCACAGTGCGGAAGATCGCCGAAGACAGCCCCGCAGAGGCCCACTCCTACTGGCGCCACGAGCGGGACCGCATGTTCGGCACCCATCCCGCCTCGGCGCTGACGGCCGAGGCCAAGTCCAGCTTCGGCGGCCTGAAGACGGCGGACTACGATCCGATCTACCGCTTCCACGTCCCCCTGACCAAGGAGGGCGCGGGCCGGGAAATGAACGTCGAGACCGGGACCGACGGCGTGGTCCGGTTCGTCCGGCTGGGCACGTTCGACCTTCCCGAGATGGGCCAGCTGGCCGTCTGGAAGCTGAACGGCTACGGCGGCGGCATCTTTGTTCCGTTCCGCGACGCCACGGCCGGACAGCCGGGCGGCAGCTACGGTGCCGGGCGCTACCTCCTGGACACCATCAAGGGCGCCTTCCACGGGGTAAGTGGTTCCGGGCCGGGTGCCGAGGTCGTCCTGGACTTCAATTTTGCCTACAACCCCTCCTGCGCCTACAACGAGGCCTGGGCATGTCCCCTCGCCGGCCCGTCCAACCGGCTGGCCGTGGAAATCCCGGTGGGCGAGCTGTACTGAGGCTGCCCCGGGGCCCGACCAGCAGCGTCCGCACAGGGCCCTTTTCGGGAATTCCCAGCCCCGTATGACAGTGTTGGACTATGGATCCCTCCGCTGCCCCGGCCACCGAGCTCGGGCAGCAGCCTCTTTCGGGGGCAAAAGTAGCCGCAGGGACCGGGGCGGAGTCCCGGGCCGGCACATCCGGCGTCGTCCGCAGTCCGGGACCTAAGCGTCGCCCCGGAATCCTCCGCTATCCGGTGATCCGCCAACTGATCCGGTTCACCGGCGTCGGCATCATCTGCACGGTGACATCCCTGACCCTGTATGCCCTGTCCCGGCACTGGATCGGGTCGCAGCCGGCCAACGCGGGCGCCCTCGTCATCACCTCGCTGATGAACACGGCCCTCAACCGGCGCCTGACTTTCAAGATCACCGAGCGCCACCGGATGAAGCGCGACCACCTCAACGGGCTGATCGTGATCCTGGTGGCCCTGCTGATCACCGGCGGCAGCCTGGCCGTGCTGAACTGGGTCCGGCCCAACGCCACCGTCGCCGATGAACTCTGGACGACCACGCTCTCCGGCTTCGCGGCAACCGCCGTGCGGTTCACGCTGCTGCGGCACTGGATCTTCCGCCGCGCCCGGCACCGCTGAGCCCCACCCTCCCGCACGACCGCCGTTGAAAATTCAGTCGACGTTGCTTTCGGCGTTCCGGAACGGCATCTGCTGATGGCTCAACGGCGGGTCGGGCCGAGCGCCTGGACGCTGCCGACGGCGGTGCGTACGGCCCGCGCCGCCTCCTGCAGTTCCGCTTCCGTGATGGTCGAGTCGAAGCTGAACCGCACTGCGGTCTGCGCCACCCCGGCGCCGATGCCCATGGCCAGCAGCACCGGCGACGGCGCATCCGAGCCCGCTGCGCAGGCCGAACCGCTCGAGCAGATCACGCCCTGGCGTTCGAGCTCGAGCAGCACGGACTCGCCACTCGTCCCCGGGAAACAGAACGATGCCACGGAGGGAAGCCGGTCGGTGGGGTGGCCGGTCAGGATCGCCCCGGGGACACCGGCCAGCACGGATCCTATGAAGTCATCGCGCAGGGCCGAGACCCGGGCCGCGAGCTCATCCCGTGACGCCATCCCCAAGGTCAGTGCCGTCGCCAGCGCCACGGCACCGGCCACGTTTTCGGTGCCTGAGCGGCGCCCGCGTTCCTGCCCGCCACCGTGCACGAGGGGTTCAAGCCGCGTCCGGCCGCGCACGAACAGTGCGCCGTTGCCTTTGGGGGCGCCCAGTTTATGGCCGGAAATGCTCAGCGCGTCCGCGCCCAACGCCGCGGTGCCGAGCGGCAGCCAGCCCGCGGCCTGGACCGCATCGGTGTGGAACGGGACACCATGGGCGCGGGCCAGTGCGGCGAGCCGCGCGACGGGCTGGACCGTGCCGACTTCGTTGTTGGCGTACATCACGCTGACCAGGGCCGTCCCGGGGCGCAGCGCCGCAGCGAGGGCCTCCACCGTGACCTGCCCGTAAGCGTCCGCCGGAATCACGTCCACGGCAAAGCCATGGACCCGTTCAAGGTAGCGGGCGGATTCCTCCACGGCGGGATGCTCGACGGCGCTGATCGCCACGCGGTCCAGCCGGGGGTCTGCCGAGCGCCGCGCCAGGGCGATGCCCTTGACGGCCAGGTTGTCCGCTTCCGTGCCGCCGGAGGTGAAGATGATTTCCCCGGGACGGCAGCCGAGCGCCTTGGCCGTTGCCGTCCGGGCCCCGGCGAGTGCGGCGGCCGCCGCGTCGCCGAGGGAATGATGGCTTGAGGGGTTGCCGAATTCGCCGCTGAGGTAGGGCCACATGGCCTCCAGCACTTCGCGGCGGACCGGCGTGGTGGCCGCTGCGTCGAGGAAGATCATGGCATCCCTCAGCCGGCTACCGGGTCAACGTCGAGCTCTATGTCGAGCCCGAGGTCGAGGGCGGTGACGCTGTGGGTGAGGGCGCCGATCGAGATGACGTCCACGCCGGTGGCGGCGATGTCCGCGACCGTGGACAGGTTGACGTTGCCGCTGGCCTCGACCCGGGCCCGTCCGCCGATCAGCGTCACGCCGGCGGCGAGCTCGGTCAGCGAAAAGTTGTCCAGCATGATGGTGTCCACCCCGCCTGCCAGGACGGGTTCAATCTGCTCCATGCGGTCCACCTCCACCTCGAAGTGCATGGTGTGGCCCAGTTGCGCCTTGGCGTTCCGCAGCACCGCAGTAAGCTTCGCCGGGTCGCCCCCGGTCAGGACCGCCAGGTGGTTGTCCTTGGCCAGGACGGCGTCGGAGAGGCTGAACCGGTGGTTGGCGCCGCCGCCGCAACGCACTGCGTAGCGTTCCAGCACGCGCAGTCCCGGCGTCGTCTTGCGGGTGTCGGTGATCCGCGCCCGGGTTCCCGCCACGAGCTCGACGAACTCCGCCGTACGGGTGGCGATGGCGCTCATCCGCTGGACCAGGTTCAGGGCGACGCGCTCGGCGAGCAGCACGGCACGGGCATTCCCGGTGACGCGGGCCAGGGCAGTCCCTGCAGGGAAGGACTCGCCGTCGTTGACGAGCAGTTCGACGACGGCGTCCGGATCCGTCAGGGTCATCGCGGCCGCAAACACCTCACCGCCGCTGAGAACACCCGGAACACGGGCGGCGAGGACCGCCGTTGCCTGCGCGTCGGCGGGGATCAGCGTCTGCGAGGTGATGTCGCCGTACGGCGCGTCCTCTTGCAGGGCGGCCCGCAGCACCGCGTCGACGGCGGAGGCGGGCAGGGTCCCGGCAAGCGCCGTGACCGGGGAGACGGAGGGGCGGGCTGAGGCGGGTGCGCTCATGAGGTGATCCTTTGTTTCGGACGGGAAGCGGCGGCATGCCGATGGCTGTGCGTGCCGGCCTCAGGGGCGGCGCGGACGGGGGCTGCGAGCACCGCCGGGAGGGCGGCTGCGGTGTCCGCATCCGCACGGTAGTGGGCGCCCACCGATCCGGTCCGCGTCCGCGCCGCTGCGACGAGCAGTTGCGCGGCCAGCAGCAGGTTTCGGTCCTCGTGCTCCCGCGGGTCCGCCGCGTTCGTCACGATCCCGGGACGGACGACGGCGGCCCAGGCAGCAAGGGTGGCCTCCGCCTCCCGCAGTTGCTCGCCGCTGCGCAACACGCCGGCGTGGGCGGTCATCAACCGCCCGAGAGCCTCCCGCGAGAAACTCACTCCGGGTTCCCTGGCCGCGCTGGCGAGGTTGGGGCGATCGTGGGGAGCATGCGGAGCAGCGGTGTCGTGCGACGGTTCGTCACCCAGGAGGTCCTCCACCGCGCGGCGGCCGAAGACCAGGCCCTCCAGGAGCGAGTTGCTCGCCAGCCGGTTGGCGCCCTGGGCCCCCGTGCGGGCGACCTCCCCAGCGGCATACAGGCCTGGAACGGAGGTACGGCCCCACAGATCGGTGGCTACCCCGCCCATCCAGTAGTGGGCTGCTGGCGACACGGGAATCGCTTCCGTGGTCCAGTCGTAGCCGGCGGCCCGGGTGGCGGCCGTGATCGTGGGGAACCGCCGGGCCAGGAACCCTGCACCCCGGGCGGCGTCGATGCCTCGGGCATCCAGATACACCGGGCTGTCCGCCGGCGCCCCCGAAGCCGCCAGGTGCAGGGCGATGCTGCGGGAGACGACGTCGCGCGGGGCCAGCTCCGCGTCCGGATGATAGTCGGGCATGAACCGGTGGCCGGCGGCATCGCGCAGGATCGCTCCCTCGCCCCGCACGGCTTCGGAGATCAGCAGCGCCGGCGGCCCGCCGGGGATCTCCCCGGCGGCGAGGGTCGTCGGGTGGAACTGGAAGAACTCGAGGTCTCGCACGGCAGCCCCGGCCCGCCAGGCCAGGGCCAGCCCGTCAGCGGTGGCCACAGCGGGGTTGCTGGTGCGGGCAAACAGCCGTCCGGCGCCGCCGGTGGCCAGCAGCACCGCGTCCGCGGCCAGCCGCTTCGGCGCTCCGTTGGAGAGGTACCCGACGCCGGTGACCCGGGCCGCCGCCGTCGGGGCTTCCGCCGGTGTGTGCCCGGTCAGGAGCTTCGTGACGAAGGCGCTGGTTTCAACCCGGAGCCGGCCCTGGACCGCGCGGTCCAGGACGGCAGCGACAAGCCCGCGGGCGATGCAGGCACCGGTCGCGTCGCCGCCGGCATGCAGGATCCGGGCCGCGGAATGGGCTGCCTCAAGGCCCAGGGCCGGGCCGCCGCCTGGCCCGGCGTCGAAGAGTATGCCGAAGCGGCGGAGCTCCTCGATGTCCCGGGCTGCTTCGGTGCACAGGACGCGAACGGCCTCCGGCTCGTTGAGCCCGGCTCCGGCGGCGAGGGTGTCGGCGATGTGGGCGGCCACGGAGTCTCCCGGGGCGGCCTCGTCCGGGGACAGCACGGCCGAGACCCCGCCCTGGGCGTAAAAAGTGTTGCTCTGCTCAAGCTTTCCCTTGGTCAGAAGCACGACCTCGGCGGCGGGGGCGCCGGTCCGGTCGTCCGCGACGGCGTCGGAGGCCAGGAGCGCGGCGTAGAGCCCCGCAATCCCGCTGCCCACAATGACCAGGCGTGCGGGCCTGGTCACGGCCGGGCCGCCAGCATCCGCTCGAGCGCAACCTTCGCGGGGGCGGCGACTTCGTTTTCCACCGTGATGCGGTTGACCACCTCGCCGCGGACGAACGCTTCCAGGACCCAGGCGAGGTAGCCGGGGTGGATGCGGTACATCGTGGAGCAGGGGCAGATCACCGGATCCAGGCAGAAGATGGTGTGCTGCGGGTATTCGGCGGCCAGCCGGTTGACCAGGTTGATCTCGGTTCCGACGGCGAAGGTGGTCGGCTCGGTCGCGGCGGCGATGGCCTTGCGGATGAAGTCGGTGGATCCGGCGGAATCGGCGGCGTCCACCACTTCCATGGGGCATTCGGGGTGCACAATGACCTGGACGTCCGGGAATTCGGCGCGGGCTTTCGCGATCTGGCCGACGTTGAAGCGCTTGTGCACCGAGCAGAAGCCATGCCACAGGATCACGCGGGAATCTTCAAGGGCCTGCTGGTCGTTGCCGCCGAGGTCCTTGCGCGGGTTCCACATTGGCATCTGCTCCAGCGGCACGCCCATGGCCTTGGCGGTGTTGCGGCCCAGGTGCTGGTCCGGGAAGAACAGCACCCGCTGGCCGCGCTCGAACGCCCATTCAAGGACGGTCGCGGCGTTGGAGGACGTGCACACGATGCCGCCGTGCTCGCCGCAAAATCCTTTGAGCGCAGCCGAGGAGTTCATGTAGGTGACGGGGATGACCGGAACCCGGCCGTCGGCGTCGGGCTCCGTGCCGAACAGTTCCTCCAGCTGTTCCCAGCATTCGGTCACCGAATCAATGTCCGCCATGTCCGCCATGGAGCAGCCGGCCGCCAGGTTCGGCAGGATGACAGCCTGGTCCGGCCGGGACAGGATGTCTGCGGTCTCGGCCATGAAGTGGACGCCGCAGAAGATGATGGCCTCGGCGTCCGGCCGGGTCAGTGCCGCGTTGGCGAGCTGGAAGGAGTCGCCCACGAAGTCCGCGTGCTCGACCACCTCGTCGCGCTGGTAGAAGTGGCCCAGGACCACGGCACGGTCACCGAGCGCAGCCTTGGCGGCCCGGATCCGGGCGTCGAGCTCGGCGTCGCTCGCCAGCTTGTATTCCTCCGGGAGCTGGCCCTGGCGGGGGGTCGACGCCGGGGCGACGTCGGCGGAGGAGGCCCCGGGTCCGTAGGCGGGCACACCGGCGGCAGCCTCGGCGGCGTCGAAGTCCCACGGGCCGCGGACGAGCGCCGGGCTGCAGGTGGCGGCCGCCGCCCCGGCGGCGGACGTGACGGCCTGCTCGCGCGTGATCAGCCGGATTGCCGTGTTGACGCTGCTCATGGTGTGCTCCTGTTGTCTGGGTCAAGGCCGGGGCGGCCGGTAAAGCGGTAGAGGCGGGGCGGGCGGTGTTTGCCGCCCTGCAGGTATTCGCCGGTGTCTTCAATCTCCGGCGTGGCTTTGACCTGGCGGCGGAAGTTGGCCGGGTCCAGTTCGCGGTCCAGGACGGCCTCGTAGACCTCACGGACCTGGGCCAGAGTGAAGTACTCGCCGAGCAGGTGGTACGCGATGGATCCGTAGGCCATCTTGTTCCGCAGCCGCCACAGGGCGTACTCGATGATCGCGTTGTGGTCGAAGGCCAGCTCTCCAAGCCGGTCGGCCCGGAACCACCGGACGTTCTCGGATTCGTCGGCGAGCGCGGCCTCGGTGGGCTGGACGAGCGCCCAGTACACGATCGAGACGACGCGCTGGGACGGCGAGCGGTGCAGGCCCCCGAAGGCGTAGAGCTGTTCCAGGTAGCTGGGTGCCAGACCGGTCGTTTCCCGCAGGTTCCGGGAGGCGGCGTCCTGCAGTGATTCGGAGTGGGTCAGCGGTCCGCCGGGGAGGGCCCAGAGGCCCAGGAACGGCTCCCTGATCCGGCGCACCAACGGGATCCAGAGGGTGGGGCGCCCGGAGCGCTCGCTGGGCCGGAGAGCGAAGATCACGGTGGAGATGGCCAGAGACGGCGGAGCGAGCTGACGCTCCGAGACGTTGGCAGCTGTCGTGTAAATGGCGATCCACCCCGCATTCCTGGCTCCTGACCGATCCCATACGGGCCGGCACGAGGATTCCGGCCCGACCGCCGGATTAGTTATAGTCAAAGTGACTAGAACTAATTCTACGACCCCGCGCTCCCGAAAAGAAATGTGTCGGACCCTGCCTGCCGCTGCGGTCCCGCGCTGAGTGGTTGAAGCCCGCGCCGGAGGCGGCAATAATCGGCGCCATGGACAGTGCAGCGATTAGATCGTGCTACCTCGGAGCGGCAGGTGCGTTCCTGGAGTTGGTGGAACAAGTTCCGGAAGCCGCCTGGAGCCGGCCCGCACTGGGCGAATGGGACGTCCGCGGGCTGACGGGCCACACGAGCCGGGCGCTGAGCACGGTCGAGGCGTACCTCTCCGCGCCCGCCACGGGAGACCGGGTGGAGGGCCCGGTGGCCTATTTCCTGGCGGTTCGCGGCGGCGTGGCGGCCGAGGCCATCGCCGCGCGCGGCCGGGAGACCGGCGACGCCCTTGGCCCGGATCCGGCCGCCGCAGTCAGGGCGCTCGTGGGCCGGGTCACGGAACTCGTCGGGAAGACCCCCGACGACGCGCCCGTCGCCACCGCCGCCGGGGCCATGACGCTCATCGACTACCTGCCGACCCGCAGTTTTGAACTGGCCGTGCACGGCCTGGACCTGGCGCGCGCCCTCGGCATCGCGCCGCCCGCCGCGCTCTCCCCCGCGGTCGCGGCGTCCCTGGAACTTGCCGGGGCCATCGGCGCGCGGCTGACCTCGGCGCCGGACCTGCTGCTCCTGCTCACCGGGCGCTCCGGCCTGCCCGGGAACCTCAGCGTCCTGTAGGTCCTCGGCGGCTTACCGCGGCTCGCCGGCCGGGCGGCCCCGCCGGCGGCGCCCGGCGCTTACCGGCGCTGGGCGGCGGCTTCCAGCAGCGGCAGGGTGCGGCCCTGGAAGTGGGTGTTGAGCACGATGACCGACGAGGACCGCAGCACGGTCCTGGTGGCGATCATGGCGTCGATCACCCGCTGGAGGTCCGGATTGGAGCGGGCCGCGATGCGCGCCATGAGATCCGAACTGCCCGACACGGTGTGGATCTCGATCAGTTCGGGGATCTGGGCGAGGGCCTCCACGACGGCGTCGTGCCCGAGGTCCTGGTTGATCGTCAGGGAACAAAACGCCACTACCGGAAAGCCGAAGTGCGCCGGATCAGGCTGCGGTACCCAGGAGCCGATGACGCCGCTGTCCTGCATCCGGTCCAGCCGGGACTGCACCGTGGCGCGGGCAACTTTCAGGACGCGTGAGGCTTCCAGGACGGACGCCCGCGGCGAGTCCGTGAAGAATCGGACAATTTTGGCGTCCAGGATGTCAACGTCGATGGAATTTTCCTTCCCGCGGGATCCCGCCTTGGCAAACCGCCATCGTTACTGGATTCCAGCTAGCAAACTGCAACCATGGTCTCACGGCAGCAGCTGCCGTCCGCCTGCCGGGTCGCTGCAAAGACGGTAAATTCAAGAGGTCCCATAAGGACGCAAGGATCAAAAACCACAAGAAGGTTCGCAAGCATGACAATGAAGTCCACCGCGGAGCGCCCGGCCCTGAAACTCGGCCACAGCATGAAGCCACGCCAACTCACCATGATGGGGCTCGGCAGCGCGATCGGCGCCGGCCTGTTCCTGGGATCCGGGGCCGGCATCCAGGCAGCCGGCCCGGCCGTCCTCATCTCCTACCTCGTCGCGGGAACCCTGATCATCCTGGTCATGTGGGCCCTGGGCGAGATGGCCGCTGCCAACCCCAACAGCGGCGCGTTCTCCGTCTACGCACAAAAGGCCATGGGCAAGACAGCGGGCGCCACGGTCGGCTGGCTCTGGTGGCTGCAGCTTGTTGTCGTCATTGCCGCCGAAGCCCTCGGGGCCGCAGGCCTCCTCTTCACGGTCTGGCCCGTGGTTCCCGTCTGGGCGCTGTCGCTGATCTTCATGGCTCTCTTCACGGCCATCAACCTGGCCGGGGTGAAGAACTTCGGCGAATTCGAGTTCTGGTTCGCCATCCTCAAGGTTGCCGCCATCTTGCTGTTCCTTGGCGTGGGCGCCGCACTGCTGCTGGGTTGGCTCCCGGCCGTCCCCTCCCCGGGACTGCACAACTTCACGACCAACTTCGCCCCGGCGGGTCTGGGCGGTATTGCCACCGCCCTCTTCGTGGTGATCTTCGCCTTCGGCGGCACCGAGATCGTCAGCGTGGCCGCAGCCGAGACGGAGAACCCCGCGCACAGCGTGGGAGTGGCCATCCGCACCGTGGTCTGGCGGATCCTGGTGTTCTACATCGGCTCCGTCTTCGTGATCGCCGCCGTGCTGCCCTCGACGTCGAAGGCCCTGAAGTCCCCGTTCGCCGGCGTCCTGGACGTCGCGCGGATCCCGGGGGCCGGCACCGCCATCACCCTCGTGGCCGTCATCGCGCTCCTCTCGGCGCTCAACGCCAACCTCTACGGAGCCTCGCGCATGGTCTACTCCCTGTCCACCCGCGGCGAGGCGCCGCGGATCCTGTCCCGGCTCAACAAGGCCCGCGTCCCGGTGGTGGCCGTCAGCATCTCCGTGGCCTTCGGCTTCCTGGCCGCAGTGCTGGAACTCCTCTTCCCGGGGCAGATCCTGCCGGCACTGTTCCAGCTCGTCGGCTCGACCTGCCTCGTCGTGTGGGGCACCGCCCTGGTCTCCCAGCTGATCCTGCGCCGCCGCGCCGACCGCGACGGCACTGTCCTGCCGCTGCGAATGAAGGGCTTCCCCGGCCTCACGGTCTTCGGGCTCGTCCTCCTCGCCCTGATTTTTGCGGTCGGCTTCAGCAGCCCCGACAGCAGCCGTCAGCTGTTCAGCACCCTGGCCCTGGTCGCCGGGATCGCCGCGGCGTGCTGGATCGGTGCCCGGCTCACCCGCAGCAGGGCGCACCAGCCCAACTAGCTAGCAGCAGGGGCCGTTTTGCGCCCTCAAAACGGCCCCTGCTGCCAGTCAGTTGGGTAGCACTGCAACTGCACAACTTGTAACGCTGGACGGCGATTCGGCTGGCCGCATTGTGCAGTCTGGACGGCATTTTCTGAGCTGATTGCCCGGCGCCGTCCGGGTGACTAGGGTCACAGGCATGGACACACTTCCCCTGGCGGTTTCCGGCGACGCTGCCGCGCCGCTGACTCCCGCGGAACTCCGCGAGCTCTACTCGCTGATGGTGGCCGTGCGCCACCTCGATACCTCCGCCATCGCGTGGCAGCGGCAGGGCATCATCCCCGGCTATGCGCCCGAGCTCGGGCAGGAAGCGGCTCAGGTCGGCAGCGGCTACGCCGTGGACACCACCCGTGACTTCGTCTTCCCGACCTACCGCGAAATGGGCGTCGCCCGCACCATGGGGGTGGACATGGTCGCCTACATGTCCACGCACAAAGCCACGTGGCACGGCGGGCTCTACAATCCGATGGAATCCCGCCTCGCCCCGATCCAGGCCGTCGTCGCCGGTTCGGTGCTGCACGCCGTCGGCTGGGCCCACGGCCAGACGCTCGCCGGCAGCGCGGACGCCGGCGGAGAGCTCGGCGTTGCCCTCAGCTACTTCGGCGACGGCGCCTCCTCGCAGGGCGATGTCCACGAGGCCATGAACTTCGCCGCGGTGATGAAGGCACCCGTGGTGTTCTTCATCCAGAACAACGGCTGGGCCATCTCGGTCCCCACCGAACGTCAGGTGGCCGGCGGTTCCGTCGCAGCCCGAGCCGCCGGGTACGGCATCCCGGCGCTGAAGATCGACGGCGACGACGTCACCGCCGTCGTCGAGGCCACCCGCCGGGCCTTCGCGCACGCCCGCGCCGGCAACGGGCCCGTCGTTATCGAAGCCATGACCTACCGCCGCGGCCCGCACTCGACTTCCGATGACCCCGGACGCTACCGCTCCCTGGACGAAGAGCGCGACGGCGCGGGCGTGGATCCGCTCGAACGTCTCCGGCAGCGGCTGCTCGCCGACGACATCGCGGACGAGGCCTTCTTCGCCGGGGCCTTGGCCGCTGCCAAGGCCGAAGAGGAGCAGATCCGCACCGGCATCCAGGCCCTCGGCTCCCGCCCCGGCACCGAAATGTTTGACCTGGTCTTCCAGGAAACCACCCCGGCCCTGCAGGCCCAGTCCGCCAACTGGCGCGAGGAGTCCGAACATGTCTAACTCGATTCTCGAAAGCGAAAGTGCCACAGGCAAGAGCACTGCCGACAACACAGGCAAGAGCACTGCCGACAACACAGGCGGGAGCACTGCCGGCGGCACTGTCACCAACACTGCCGAAGCAGCCGCCCAGCACCCCACCACCCTGATGTCCATGCAGCAGGCACTGAACCGCGCCCTCGACGAGGTGCTGGCGGAAAATTCCAAAACCCTGATCTTCGGTGAGGACTGCGGCCGGCTCGGCGGCGTCTTCCGGATCACCGACGGACTGCAGGCCAAACACGGCGAGCAGCGCGTCTTTGACACCCCGCTGGCGGAATCCGGCATCCTCGGCATGTCGGTGGGCCTGGCGATGGCCGGCTTCCACCCCATCCCCGAGGTCCAGTTCGACGGCTTCGCCTACCCGGCCATCAACCAGATCGTCTGCCAGATCGCACGCATGAACTACCGCAGCCGGGGCACCCTGCCGATGCCCATCACTTTGCGCGTCCCCAGCTTCGGCGGCATCCGCGCCCCCGAACACCACGGCGAAAGCCTCGAGGCGCTGTTCGCCCACGTCCCCGGACTGAAGGTGGTCTCGCCGTCGAACCCGCACGAGGCCTACCACCTGCTCAAGTACGCCGCGACACGGCCGGATCCGGTGATCTTCATGGAACCGAAGTCGCGGTACTGGCAAAAGGGCGGAGTGGACGTCGCCAGGCACGACGCGGCCGGCGGTTCCCCCACGGGCGCCAAGGTCATGCGCGAGGGCCGCCACATCACGCTGGTCGCGTGGGGCGCCATGGTGGCCCGCTGCCTGCAGGTGGCCGAACTCGCCGCCGAGGACGGCATCGACGTCGAGGTCCTGGACCTGCGCTGGCTCAAGCCGATCGACGCCGAAGCCCTGGCCGCCTCCGTGCGCAAGACCCGCCGCGCCGTCGTCGTCCACGAAGCGCCCCTGACCTCAGGCCTCGGCGCCGAGGTGGCGCAGCTGATCACGCACAGCTGCTTCGATACCCTCAGGGCGCCGGTGGAGCGCGTCACCGGCTTCGACGTCCCGTACCCCTCGGGCGATCTGGAAGACGAATACATCCCGAACATTGACCGGATCCTCTTCGGGATCCAGCGAGTATTGGAGTACCGCCGTGGCTGAAATATCGTTCCCCCTGCCCGATCTCGGCGAGGGCCTGATCGAGGCCACCGTGCTGGAATGGCTCGTTTCCCCCGGCGACCAGGTGGAGCGCAATCAGCCCCTCGTGGAGGTCGAAACCACCAAGTCGGCCGTCGAATTACCCAGCCCCCAGGCAGGTAAGGTAGTGCGTATCCACGGCGGGCCCGGGGACAAGATCAACGTCGGCGAGCCCCTGATTGTGTTTGAGGTGCCGGACAACACCGCCGGCATCGTGGGCACGGTCCCGAAGGAAGAGGCACCGAAGCGCCGGGTCCGCCTGAGCGCCGTACTTGATGAGGATTGACACCATGAGCGGCAGACACACCGGCGAACAGCATTCCCACACCGTCGAGGGCACCGACCCCCAGCTGTACGTCGGGGTGCACGAACCCCGGAACGACGCCGGACTCCGCCCGGTCCTGCTGCTGCACGGCTTTTCCTCCTCCTCCAAGCTGAACTGGGAGGACACCGGCTGGGTCAGCGCGCTCGTGGACGCCGGCCGCCGCGTCATTACGGTGGACCTGCCCGGCCACGGCCGCAGCGGCGCCCCCGAGGACATGGACTCCTACGCGCCCAGCAGGATCCGCGCGGACCTGCTCCAGATAGCGTTCGACGCCGGCGCGCGCCCCCTGCGCGACGGCGACCCGTCCAGCGGGCTCGACCTGATCGGATACTCCCTCGGGTCCCGGCTGGCCTGGGAGTTCGGCGCCACCCAGCACGAACTGGTGCACCGGCTGGTCCTGGGCGGTCCGAACGTCGCCGATCCGCTGGCCGACTTTGACCTCGTCGCCGCGCAGCGGTACCTCGCCGACGGCAGCCCGATCGCTGACTCATCCACCGCGGGGCTGCTGAAGATGGCGCAGATGCTGCCGAGCAACAACATTTTCTCGCTGCTGTCGCTCGTGGAGGCCGTCAAGGGCGAGCCGTTCGATCCCGCCGAGGCCGTGCCGCACATGCCGATGCTGCTCGTGGCCGGCGAGAACGATGACCGCGCCGCGACCATGCCGGAGCTTGCCGCCCTGGGCGCCAATGCCGGCACCATGGTCGAGCAGCTCCTCCTGCCCGGCCGGAACCACACCAACGCCATCACGAGCCGCGCCTTCAAGCAGGGAGCCATCAGCTTCCTGGGCGTCTAGTTCCAACGCGCTATTTCCAACGCGGGGTCACCCGGCGCATATCGGGACGACGTGAAGCGGCAGGAACCGGGAGAGGGATGCCATGGGCACGCGCTTCACAGACCGCGAAGAGGCCGGACGACGCCTGGCCGGTGTGCTCCCCCAGTTCCGCGGACGCCCGATGACCATGGTGCTGGGCCTGGCCAGCGGCGGCGTGCCGGTTGCGGCAGCGGCGGCCGGCGCGCTCCGGCTTCCCTTCGCTGCGCTTCCTGTCCGGAAGCTGGGGGTCCCCGGCCATGAGGAGACGGCCTTCGGGGCGCTGGCATGGTCAAACGGCCGGGTGGTGCGTGTACTGAACCGGTCGCTCATGGACCGGCTCCTCGAAGTCGGGGTCCGGCAGTCCGCGCTGGACCAGGTGGAGGCAACGGCCCGGGCGGAACTGGAACGGCGAGCCGCGGCGTATCCGGGATCCCGGACGGACGTCGACGGCAATACCGTGATCCTGGTCGATGACGGCCTGGCCACCGGAGCGAGCATGCGGGCCGCCGTCGAGGCTGTGCGGGCGGCGGGCGCCGCATCCGTCGTCGTCGCGGTCCCCGTCGCCTCACTGGACGCCCAGATCTCCCTGGAGCAGCTCGCCGACACGGTCTTCTGCCTGCATACGCCCGGCCAGTTCCGCGCCGTCGGCAGCTATTACAGGACTTTCACGCAAGTGCGGGATGACGACGTCGTCCGGATCCTCGGTGCCCGGCCCGGGTGATCCGCACACACAACAACGCGGGGTCACCCGGGCCCATCAACCGGTGGCAGATGGGCGCGAAGTGACCCCGCGCCGTTAGTCGAAGTGGTCAGTGGTTGCTGACGCCGAGCAGGCGGCCCTTTGTCTCCTTGGCCAGCACGACGCCGACGGCGGAAATGACGCACAGGATCATGATGTAGATCCCGATGGAACCGGTCCAGTGGGTGCCCTGCAGAAGCGCTTCGGCAATCGTTGCGGCGAAAGCGCCGCCCAGGATGGCCCCGAACGCGTAGCCGATCGAGATGCCGGAGTAGCGGACGTTTGCGGGGAACATTTCCGCGTACATGGCGGACATCGGACCGTAGGACAGGCCCAGGCCGATGGTGAGGACGAACAGCGCGACGCCGTACAGCACGATGTCCTTGGTGTCGATGAGGGCGAACATCGGGATCATCCAGGCGAAGACGATCGCATAGCCGATCAGAAACGTCTTGACGCGGCCGATCTTGTCCGAAAGCCAGCCGCCCACCAGCGTGAAGATCAGCCAGCCGAAGGACGCCAGGGTGGTGGCCAGCAGGATCTGCGGGGTCTGCATCTTCAGTGACTTCGTGGCGTAGGAGATGAAGAACGCGATCAGCAGGTAACCGGCGGCGTTGTTGCCAATGAAGATCATCGTCGAATACAGGACGGCCTTCTTGTGCTTCCGGATGAGCTCACCGAGGGGCGCCTTGCTTTCTTCCTTGCGGGCCGTCATTTCCTTGAAGACCGGGCTTTCGGCGACGGCCCTGCGGATCAGGTAGCCGACCACGATCAGCACAATGGAGAGCAGGAACGGCACGCGCCAGCCCCAGGCGCCGAAGGCTTCCTTGGACATGCCGGTGTTGAGGAAGAACAGCAGCCCGGTCGCGAGGATCATGCCCACCGGGACACCGATCTGCGGGTACGCGCCGAACAGGCCGCGCTTGCTCATGGGAGCGTGCTCCACCGCCATAAGGGCAGCGCCGCCCCATTCGCCGCCGGCGGAGAAGCCCTGGATCACGCGGAGGGTGATCAGCAGGATCGGCGCCCAGACGCCGATCTCCTTGTAGGTCGGCAGCACTCCGATGAGGGCCGTTGCAGCACCCATCATGACCAGTGTGAAGACCAGCATGGCCTTGCGGCCGAGGCGGTCGCCGAGGTGGCCGGCAATGATCGCACCGAGCGGGCGGAAGAGGAAGCTGATGCCGATGAGGGCGAATGACAGGATCTGCGCCAGGCCCGGGTTGGAATCGTTCAGCGGGGCGAGGAACAGCGGCGACAGAAGCGTAGCCGTCAGCTGGGCGAAGATGAAGAAGTCGTACCACTCGATCGTGGTCCCGACCAGCGTGCCGGCGAGGACCTTGCGCTCCTCGTGTTTGCTGCTGGGGCCCGCCTCGGAATCGACGGTTGAAGTTGCGGTCATTGAAACTCCATTGCTCTGGGCAGAGGTCATGCCCGGGTGGATGCGAGGAAAATGCCTGACATCGTTCAAATACTGATCGAACGGTCAGTCAGTAGAAGAAGACTACTACGGAAATGTGACAGGGCGCACACAACTCGGAAATGTTTTCCGCGCGTCAGTCCGCGCGATTGAGCAGCTCCCGGACCCGGGCACGGACCGGCTCGCGGTCATAGCTGTTCACCAGAGCGCCGGCCATCCGGACCGGATCCCCGAAGAAGAAGTATTCGTAGAGCGACTGGCGCCCGGAGAACCCCGAAATGGAGGCGTCGAAGGCCAGCTTGAACAGCCGGACCCGCTCGGGGCCGGTCAGGGTCTTGCCCTGCAGGTACAGCTCGATGTCCGCCCGCGCCTCGCTGTTGACGTCCGCCTCGCCCGGCAGCGCCATGAGGCCCGACGCCGAGAACTTTCGGATGATCTGCGGGAAGCGCTGGGCAATCTTGGGGTACCAGTTCCGGGCCGCGTTCAGGGTGGACCACTTCGGCAGCATGACACCGGCGTCGTTGAGTTCGGCGTCGGCCTCGGAGGCGCGGACCAGCGCCCGGCCGATTTCGACGTCGACAATCAGCTCGGCGATGTCCTCCTGGATGTGCTGGAAGCCGTCAATGCCGATCGATTCGGCCAGTTCGGACGCCAGTCCCAGGAAGAACTCGCTCTTGGCGATGGTGCGGGTGACCACCTGGTGCGTCATGAGCGCGCCGGCACCGGTTTCAGAGTAGAAGCCATTGCACAGCTGCGGGTTGCCGAGCATGAAGATGCGCTCGTTGGGCACGAAGACGTGGTCAAAGACCGCGACGGCGTCCATTTCCTCATAGCGGGAAGCCAGCGGCTCGTCGTGGGTGCTTCCGCCGTTGTACAGCGAGGTGCGGCAGAGGTAGCGCAGGCCCGGGGCATCGTTGGGGATGGCGAAGGCGTAGGAGTAGGGCGCGTCCTCCGGAGTGCCGCGCAGCACCGTGGACGGGAAGACGAGGAGCTCGTCGGCGATCGGGGCGATGGTGGCGAGCATGCGGGCGCCATGGATGACGATCCCGTCCTCGCGCTCCTCGACAATCCGGGCCGAGAGCTGGCCGCCGAGCTGCTCCGAGCCGGAGACGGAGCGGTTCACCTGCGGCGGGATGAGGGTGTGCGTGGCCAGGACGTCGTTCTCCCGGGCCCACTCGTAGTAGTTTCGGATGTTTTCGCCGAACTTCGGGTCAGCCTGCGAGAACCACTTCTCGGCTGTGCTGAGCGCGGTGAGCGAGGAGTTCATGTAGTCGCCGGAACGGCCCAGGAAGCCGTTGGAAGACTCGGCCCAGGTGGAGATGGCGCGCCGGCGGCGCTGGAGGTCCTCGATGGTCTTCGGGACCAGGAAGGAGGCGTTGACGAGCTCACCGGTGCTCGGTGAGGTGTAGGTGAGCGCCTCCTGGTACTTGGGATCGTGCTGCATGTCGAAGAGCTTCGCGTAGGAGCGGGCCACGTTGCGGAAGGCCGGATGTTCGGCGATCTTCTCGCTGACCACCTCGCCGTCGATCACCACGTGCGGGGTCATTGAGTTGAGCTTGTCCAGGTACTGCTGTCCGGTACGGATACCCATGGTCGTTTCTCCAGTCGTCGTTGAGCTGTGTGTTGCAAGTGCCGTCTTCTACGGCCGCGTTCCAGGGGCCGTCGTGGAAAAGGCCTGGCGTGACGTTGCGCGTCAGAGCAGGTCTTCCATGCCCAGCTGGCTTTCCGGAAGGGTGGTGAACGTGCTGTTGGCGAAGGCCAGGGCGTCGCCGTTGCGGTAGTTGAAGTCCACCACCTCGCCGATGTAGAGCGTGTGGTCGCCGCCGTCGTACGCGGCCCAGGGCTTGCATTCGAAATACGCGAGCACCTTCGAGAGCCGCGGTGCCGTCCCGCCCTCCACCCAGAGCGGCTCCGGCCCGGGCCGCCCGGCGAAGTGCATCGCCAGCTGCCGCTGTTCGGCGCCGAGGATGTTCACGGTGAAAGGCCGGCCGGCGAGTTCGTCGTGCGCCCTGGTGGTGCGCGCGATGCTCACCAGCACGAGCGGCGGATCCATCGACACCGAGGTGAAGGAGTTGACCGTGATGCCGTGGCGCTTGGTGACGCCGTCAAACGTGACGATCGCGACGCCGGTGGCAAACCTGCCCAGGCTGCCGCGGAAATGGTTGGCACGCGGTGCGGAGGTGCGGCCCGGGACGCCCGCCGCGGGGTGGGCCGGTGGCTTGGCAATCATCGTTGATCCCCTGCATCTGATGGTGTGGTTGAGGGCCGCTGTGAGCAACCGCCGTGTTCCATTGATTCTGTGATCTACAAGTTATGTGTTCTATAATCGAACACGTAGTTCTCATATAGAACGCTAGCGCACTGTAAGCCCCGGCACAAGGGCCGGGCGACGGCGTTCCCGGCCCCGCAAACGCCCGCCCCTAGGATGGACACCATGACCCCGACCGCCGGCAGCACCCAGGCATCCCCGTCGCAGACGCTGTCCCGCGGGATCAGGGCACTGGAGATCCTCGCCGAAGCCCAGCAGCCGCTGACCATCGCCGAGCTCGCCGACGCCTTGGGCGTCCACCGCTCCGTGGCGTACCGCATCCTGCGCACCCTGGAGGACCACTCCCTGCTGGTGCGCGACGACGCCGGCCGGGTCCAGCCCGGCCCGGGCCTCGCCGTTCTTGCCCGGGGCGTATCGCGCAGCCTGCAGACGGCGGCACTGCCGGAGCTCACCCAGCTGGCCAACACCCTGGCGATGAGCGCCTTCGTCGCGGTGTGGGACCACGAGGACTGTGTCACCCTGGTCACCGTGGATCCGCGGCGCACGGGGGCCGCCGTCGTCCAGCACCCGGGCTCACGGCATCCGATCAACACCGGCGCGCCCGGCATTGCCATCCAGTCGGCCCTGTCGGAACAGGAATGGAACGCCCTGGCACCCGGGATCGCCTACCGCACGGAGGCGGCCGAAGCGCGAAGCCGCGGCTTCGCTGCCAGCCACGACGAGGTGATCGCCGGCGTCTCCTCGCTCGCGGTGCCGATCCGGGTGCCGGGAGGCCGGCCGGCGGCCCTCGCCGTCGTCTACATCCGGGCGGCCCAGGACCCGAACGAAGTGGCAGCCGCACTGGCGGCGGGCGCCGCCCGCATCGAAGCCCAGCTGGGTTGACGCCCGGCGCTGCCCGACACCGCCCGCCTGCCGTGGTGCCTCATGTCAAGATGCTCGCGAAACGGCTGTGCGAGCCTCACGTATTTTTGCTCGCGTTGGTGGCTGGCGCATTGCCTGGGTCTTGTCGGCGGCGAGGCTGATGAGCTGGAGCTGGATGTCTGTGATTCCGCGGGTGAGATCGGCGGGGTTCGTGGAGCTGAACAGGGCCTCGAGTTCAACGGCTTTCGCGGGTGTGAGCACACCCGCGTCGGTGACCCGCCGGTAGGGGGTTCGGGGTTTGTCGTAGATGCGGGTTTTGTGGCCGTTCCGGTTCTCCCGCCACCCGATGGCCTTCTTCGTCGCGGTAAACATGTTGAACCGGATCCGCACCAGGGCGTAGAGCTCGTTGAGCAGCTGCAGTTCCAGTGCGGTGTCGTACCGGTAGTGGAAGGCGTGGCGGCGCACGATGTCACCGTTTTTCTGCTCCACATGGGCGTTGTCGTTGGACTTGTAGGGCCTGGCGCGCGTGAAGTAGATGTCCCGGGCTGTTGCCCAGCCGACGAGGGCGTGGTTGATGAACTCCCCGCCGTTGTCGGTGTCCAGACCCGTGAGCGGGAACGGCAGGCGTTCCGCGACGGTTTCCATCGCTGCGAGGATCCATTTGTAGGCGCTGTTGCGGATTGCGACGTTCTCCGTCCAGCCGGTGAACACGTCGGTGGCGGTCAGGGTGCGGGCGAATTCCCCCACCAGTGCAGGGCCGCAGTGTGAGACCAGATCCGCCTCGATGAACCCGGGAACCTGCTCGTGTTCCTGTCCGGCCCGGCGCACCGCAATGGCCGAGCGGAGCTCGCTGCCGGCCTTCGTGGCGGACAGGCCCTTGGGCGCTATCCTCGCGGGTGGGCTTCAGGAGCCGGTCGATCGTGGCCCCGGAGACGGCCATGAGCTGGTTCCGGATTTCCGGGCTGAACCGCACACTTTTCAGCTCACCATAGGCTTCCAGTTTCGGTAGCCACAGGTCCATGGTCGCCGCGAGATACTTGCCCGAGGGCATGCCGGCCAGCCGCCAGACCCTGATCAAGGCCGTCAGCGTGTCGTATCCATAAGTCCGCGGACGGGGCTTCCGCTTCGCTTTCCGCACCGGAGTCCTGCGTTTCAGCGCCGTGGATAACGCGCGGCGGGCGTTGGCCCGGGACCAGCCGGTGACAGCGACCAGATCGTCCAGGATCCTTCCCTTGTCCTTCTTGGCCGCCCGCGCGTACTCCGCCGCGGATTGCTTGGTGATCTCCCTGCGCGCTGACAACGACAACCCCTGACCCATCCATCATGGTCCCAGCAGCACCCGCAGCCGGACACGTTTCGCGAGCATTTCCCAAATGAGGCACGCACCCCACTTAGCGAGCACCATTCATGAGTCTCGTCGCCTGCTTGACAATCCACCCCCACTCGGGCATTTTGTATCGTATACGATTTCATACTCAATGAGGAGTTGCGATGGACGGGCTTTCGCAGGACATGCTGGCCGCCGCGGGCAAGGTCATCGCGGTACACATTAACTACCCCAGCCGGGCCGCCCAGCGCGGCCGCACCCCCGAACAGCCGTCCTACTTCCTGAAGCCATCGTCCTCGCTGAGCCTTGGCGGGGGTGCCGTGGAACGCCCGGACGGCTGCGAGCTCCTGGGCTTCGAGGGCGAAGTGGCGCTTGTGATCGGCACCCGGGCGCGCCGGGTATCCCCGGCGGACGCATGGGAGCACGTCGGCTTCGTCACCGCGTCCAATGACCTCGGCGTCTACGACTTGCGCTACGCGGACAAGGGCTCCAACCTGCGCTCCAAGGGCGGGGACGGCTTCACCCCGGTCGGCCCGGGACTGATTCCCGCCAGCGACGTCGATCCTGCCGGCCTCCGCGTCCGCACCTGGCTCAATGGCGAACTGGTGCAGGAAGACACCACCGGCACGCTGCTTTTCCCGTTCGCGCGGCTCGTGGCGGACTTGTCCCAGCTGCTCACGCTTGAACCCGGCGACATCATCCTGACGGGAACGCCGGCAGGGGCCTCCGTCGCCCAGCCAGGCGACGTGATGGACATCGAAGTCGACGCACCGGGGTCGGGCCTGAGCACCGGCCGCCTGACCACGACGGTGGTCCAGGGCACCGTGCCGCTCGCCGACTACGGCGCCCGGCCGCGCACCGACGATGCCCAGCGAGCCGAAGCCTACGGCACGCCGTCCCCGGAACAGCCCGCCGCGGACACGTTGCCGACGGCTGTCCTGGCCCCTGGGCTGAAAGCCAAACTGGAGTCGGTCGGCACAGCAACCCTGAGCTCCCAGCTGCGCAAACGCGGACTCAACAACGTCAGCATCGACGGCCTGCACTCCACCCGGCCGGACCGGAAGGTGGTCGGCGTCGCCCGGACCCTGCGCTACGTGCCGAACCGTGAGGACCTGTTCAAGACCCACGGCGGCGGCTTCAACGCCCAGAAGCGCGCCATCGACTCCCTGCGGGAGGGCGAGATCCTGGTGATGGAGGCCCGCGGCGAGAAGGGCACCGGCACGGTCGGGGACATCCTCGCCCTCCGCGCGGAAATCAACGGCGCAGTGGCCATCATCACCGACGGCGGCGTCCGCGACGTCACCGCCGTCGGCGCCCTGGAGATCCCCACCTACTTCGCCAATGCCCACCCTGCCGTCCTGGGCCGCCGCCACATTCCCTGGGACGTGGACCTGACCATTTCCTGCGGCGGCGCCACGGTCCAGCCCGGTGACATCATCGTGGGCGACGCCGACGGCGTCCTCGTGATCCCGCCGGCCCTCGCCGAAGAAGTCGCCGACGACGCAATCGTCCAGGAGGCCGAGGAGACCTACATCGCCGAGATGGTGGCTGCCGGGCACAGCGTGGACGGCCTCTACCCCATGAATGCGCTGTGGCAGGAAAAGTACCGTGCCTGGGCCAGCAACCGTGAACAGCACGGACGGTGACCGGACGGTGAGCACGCCCGCAACGTCGAGCAAGTCGGAGCAGGCCTACGCCGCGATCAAGGCCAGCATCCTCAGCGGCGAGTACTCCCCCGGCTACCGAATCGTGCTGGCCAAGATCGCCGATGACCTCGGTGTAAGCGTCGTCCCGGTCCGGGAAGCGATCCGCAGGCTTGAAGCGGAGCGCTTCGTGGTGTTCGAGCGCAACGTGGGCGCCACTGTGGCCGGGATCGAACCCACCGAATACCTGTACACGATGCAGACGCTGAGCATCGTCGAAGGCGCCGCCACCGCGCTGTCGGCACCGCTGATCTCCGCTGCGGATATCGCCCGTGCCCGCCGCGTCAATGCCCTCATGCGCGACTGCCTCGAGGACTTCGATCCCGTCCGCTTCACAAGCCTGAACCTGGAGTTCCACGCCGTCCTGTTCGAGCACTGCCCCAACCCCCACATCCTGGACCTCGTGCACCGCGGCTGGAACCGGCTGCAGGCCCTGCGGTCCTCCACCTTCAGCTACGTCCCGGGCCGCGCCCGGGAATCCGTGGCCGAACACGAGGCGCTGCTGGCGCTGATCGAGACGGGGGCCGGCGCGGACGACGTCGAACGCGCCGCCCGCGCGCACCGCGCCGCCACCCTGGATGCCTACCTTGCCCACAGCCGCGCCGACGCGGCGCCCGCCCTTTCCCCCGAGCGATAAGGACATAACGATGAAGTTCCGTTCCGACCCCCAACAGCACCTCAAGGGCTCCCTCGCCGCCATGTTCACCCCGTTCACCGACGCCGGCGACGTCGACCACGCAAGCCTGCGCAACATGGTCGAGTGGCAGATTGCCAGCGGCTCGTCGGGCATCACGATCGGCGGCTCCACAGGCGAACCGAGTGCCCAGTCCGTCGAGGAGCGCGCCGACGCCATCCGCGCCACCGCCGCCGCCATCGGCGACCGGGTCCCTTTCATGGCCGGCACCGGGACGGCAAAACTGGCCGAGACGCTCGAACTCACGCAGGCCGCCGTCGACGCCGGCGCTGATGCGTCGATGATCATCACACCGTACTACTCCCGCCCCACGCAGGAGGCGCTGTACCGCTGGTACGCCACGATCGCCACGGAGTTCCCCCAGATGCCGTTCGTGATCTACAACGTGCCCTCGCGCACCGCCGTCGACATGGCCCCCGAGACGGTGGCGCGGCTCTTCCGCGACTTCGAGAACATCGTGGGAATCAAGGAGACCACCAAGGACTTCGAACATTTCTCCCGCGTGATGCACCTGTCCGGCAAGGACCTGCTGGTCTGGTCCGGGATCGAGCTGCTGTGCCTGCCGTTGATGGCAATCGGCGGCGTGGGCTTCATCTCGGCCCTGGCGAACATCGCGCCCAAGGCCTCCGCCGATATGTACAAAGCGTGGGTCGGGGGCGACTTCGAGACCGCCCGCGAAATCCACTACGGCGTGCACCCGCTGGTGGACCTGCTCTTCGTCGAGACCAACCCGGCGCCCGGCAAGTGGCTCATGGCCGAGGCCGGGCTGATCGCCTCCGGCTACGTCCGGCCGCCGCTCATCACGCCCACCGAGGCCGGGTTGAAGAAGATCAGCGAGCTCATGGAAGCCGGCCGGGACTACCTCACGCCGGTGGACGGCTTCCGGATCTCCCGCTAGTTCTTGTTCTTTCAGCACTTTTTCGCCGCACTTTCCCGCAGAAGCAAAGGATGATTTCCATGGCTGAGCACTACATTCCGGACGATCTGCCTACCCGGATCCGCCACTACATCGACGGCGAGTTCGTCGATTCCATCAGCGGCAAGACGTTCGATGTTCTGGACCCGGTGTCCAACGAAACCTACGCCACGGCCGCGGCCGGGCAGAAAGAGGACATCGACCTCGCCGTCGCCGCCGCGCGCAAGGCCTTCACTACGGGGCCGTGGCCCACCATGAAGCCGCGCGAACGCGCCCGCGTCCTGAACCGGATCGCCGATGCCGTCGAGGCCCAGGAGACCCGGCTGGCACAGCTGGAAACCTTTGACACGGGCCTGCCGATCACCCAGGCCAAGGGCCAGGCGCTGCGTGCGGCGGAAAACTTCCGCTTCTTCGCCGACCTCATCGTCGCCCAGTTCGATGACGCCATGAAGGTCCCGGGCGCACAGATCAACTACGTCAACCGCAAGCCGATCGGCGTCGCAGGCCTCATCACGCCGTGGAACACCCCCTTCATGCTGGAGTCATGGAAGCTTGCCCCGGCTCTCGCCACAGGCAACTGCGTGGTGCTCAAGCCGGCCGAATTCACTCCGCTCTCGGCTTCGCTGTGGGCCAAGATCTTCAAGGATGCCGGGCTGCCCGACGGCGTCTTCAACCTCGTCAACGGTCTTGGCGAGGAAGCCGGCGACGCCCTCGTCAAGCACCCTGACGTCCCGCTGATCTCCTTCACCGGCGAAACCACCACAGGAAAGACGATTTTCCGCAACGCCGCGGAGAACCTCAAGGGTCTCTCCATGGAACTGGGCGGCAAGAGCCCCGCGGTGATCTTCGACGACGCCGACCTCGACGCCGCAATCGACTCGACCCTGTTCGGTGTCTTCTCCCTCAACGGCGAGCGCTGCACGGCCGGCTCCCGGATCCTGGTCCAGCGCGGCATCTACGAGGAGTTCTGCGAGAGATACGCCGCGCGCGCGAAGAACATCGTCGTCGGTGACCCGCACGATCCCGCCACGGAGGTCGGCGCGCTGGTCCACCCCGAGCACTACGCCAAGGTCGCTAAGTATGTCGAGATCGGCAAGTCCGAAGGCAGGCTCCTCGCCGGCGGCGGCCGCCCGGCACACCTGCCCGACGGCAACTACATCGCGCCGACGGTGTTTGCCGACGTCGCGCCGGACGCGCGGATCTTCCAGGAGGAGATCTTCGGCCCGGTCGTCGCGATCACGCCGTTCGAGGACGACGCCGAGGCCCTGGCGCTGGCAAACAACACCCGTTACGGGCTGGCCGCCTATGTGTGGACCAACGACCTGACCCGGGCGCACACCCTCTCCCAGAACCTCGAAGCCGGCATGGTCTGGCTGAACAGCCACAATGTCCGCGATCTCCGCACGCCGTTCGGCGGGGTCAAGGCCTCAGGACTGGGCCACGAGGGGGGCTACCGATCGATCGATTTCTACACCGACCAGCAGGCGGTCCACATCACCCTGGGCAGCGTCCACACGCCCAGGTTCGGCGCGTCGGCACCGCACTAGCGGCCGACCCGACCGGACCCCCACCTGTTGCCACCGCACTCTGCACCGCCACAGCACCGCCACCCCCGTACCGCCGCCGCACACCGCTCAATGAGGAGTTCTGACCATGGCTGACGACATCATCACGCCCACCGTTCCTGCCCCGGACATCGTCCGCTGCGCCTACATGGACCTGGTGGTCACCGACCTCGCGAAGTCCCGCGAGTTCTACGTGGACCTGCTGGGCCTGCACGTGACGTACGAGGACGAGGACGCCATCTACCTGCGTTCCTTCGAGGAGTTCATCCACCACAACCTGGTCCTGCGCAGGGGCCCGGTGGCTGCTGCGGCCGCCTTCGCCTACCGGGTGCGCACCCCGGAGGACGTGGACAAGGCCGAGGCCTATTACGCCGAAATGGGCTGCCGCACCGAGCGCCGCAAGGACGGGTTCGCCCGCGGCATCGGCGACGCCGTCCGGGTGGAAGACCCGCTGGGCTTCCCGTACGAGTTCTTCTACGACGTGGAGCATGTCGAGCGCCTCACCCAGCGCTATGACATCTACTCCGCCGGCGAGCTCGTCCGGCTGGACCACTTCAACCAGGTCACGCCCGATGTGCCGCGCGGGCGGAAGTACCTCGAGGACCTGGGCTTCCGGGTCTCCGAGGACATCAAGGACTCCGCCGGCGTCACCTATGCGGCCTGGATGCACCGGAAGCAGACCGTGCACGACACCGCCCTCACCGGCGGCGACGGTCCGCGCCTGCACCACATCGCCTTCTCCACCCATGAGAAACACAACATTATCCAGATCTGCGACAAGATGGGCGCCCTGCGCATCTCGGACCGGATCGAACGCGGCCCCGGCCGGCACGGCGTGTCCAACGCCTTCTACCTGTATATCCTGGATCCCGACGGCCACCGGATCGAGATCTACACGCAGGACTACTACACCGGAGACCCGGACAACCCCACCATCACGTGGAACGTGCACGATAACCAGCGCCGCGACTGGTGGGGCAACCCCGTGGTTCCCAGCTGGTACACCGAGGCCTCGCTGGTCTTGGACCTCGACGGAAACCCCCAGCCGCTCGTGACCCGGACCGAGAGCAGCGAAATGGCCGTGACCGTCGGCGCCGACGGCTTCGCCTACACCCGCGAGCCGGGCGAGGAACGCGGATTCAAGCTCGGCGCCCAGCTGTAGCGCAATCGCCGGACGGGGAAGGTCAAGCGGGCGCCGCCGTCGTCGATTTCCTGCGCAGGAGCACGACGGCGGCAGCCGCACCCAGGACGAGCAGTGCCGCCGCGGCGCAGACGGGAACGAGGAAGGCGGCGGAGTACCCGCGGTCCTGCGCCAGCCGCCCCGCGACGGAGGAGCCGAGCGCGGTGCCGGCGACAATGCCGCTGGCCAGCGCCGTCATGACCGTGCCGAGCCTGCCGGCGGGGGCGACGAGCCCGCCGATCGCGAACACCGTGACCATGAGCGGTCCCACCGGCAGGCCGAGGACCAGGAGCACCATGATCATGGGCAGCGCCGTCGAGGGCAGCAGCAGGAGGGCAGCAAGACCGGTCATGAGCGCCGCGCACGCCAGCCAGCGGGCATTCACGGAGAACCTGCGGGGCCAGTAAGCGACCGAGAGCGCGGCCGCGGCCGAGCTGAGTCCCATGACGGCGTAGAGCAGGCCCGCCAGCTCAGACGTGGCAAAGCTTGCGGAGAATGAGCTCAGGGACGTCTGGGTGGAGCCGAAGAAGGTGCCCATAAACACCATGGCCAGTACCGGGAGCGCCACCGCGGCCAGGGTCCTGATACGGGTCCCGCCAGCCGCGGCATCCCGTTCCTGGCCTGGGCCGGAGCCGGCACCCTGGCCCTGGGTCCGCACGAGGGCGCGGTGCGTTGGGTGGACGGCGAAGGCGGGCACCAGCGTGATCGTCAGCACTGCGGCGAGGGCCAAGGGCAGCCAGGGAGCGACCAGGCTGGCGAGGATGCCCACCAGGGCAGGTCCCATAACGAAGGTGAGCTCGTCCGCGGTGCTTTCGTACGACAAGGCCGCGTCCAGGTCCGCGGTGTTGGCGCCGCGGCTGCCCCGCGAGGTCAGTGCCATCCAGCGGACCCGGGCCAGCGGGCCGACCTGCGGACAGCTGGCGCCGGCGATGAACGCCGCCCCGAGGACCGGGACCGCCGTGGCCATGTCCTGCCCGCCGGGGATGAGGTAGGCCGCGAGGATCAGTGCCACGACTGCGACCGTGTTGAAGGCTGCTGCGAAAAGCAAGACACCGCGCTGGCCCAGCCTGTCCGCCAGGATGCCCAGGACGGGAGCTCCCAGGGCTGAGCCGATGCCCACAGCGCCGGCTGCTGCCCCGCCGACGGCGTAGGAACCGGTGACAGCGGTGACCAGGGTGAGGGCGCCGACGGTGAGCATGGCCAGCGGGAGGCGGGCGAAGAGCCCCAGCGGGATGAAACTTCGGCCCGCAAGCTGCGGGAGGCGGGCAAAGCGGCCGCCAGCATGCTGTTCGGGCGCTGGGGCGGGCGTGAGGAAAGCGGGTGCCTCAGAGGAAGCGGGCGCCTGGAAAGACGGTGAAGGGTTCATGATTCCGGGTTCGTTCGATAGTGCGCATCGTCCCTCCTCCCGATGCGCGCGACCCGGTAACAAGTCCAATGATAACCGACGGCGCTTCGGCGGCAACGGGTTCGTTACCGCTGTGGGCGCGGGGGCCGCCGCAAATTCCGTCCCGCGAGCCGGGCGGCCCCGGCGTGCCCGGCGAGTCGGTGAGCCGGGCTAGACCTGGACCTCGTCGGATATGCGCAGCGTGGAACCGTTACGGCCCTTGACGACTTGGAGCTGGGTGGTGATGCGCTGCTTCATTTCACCGACATGGCTCACAAGCCCCACGACCCGTCCGCCGTCACGCAGTCCTTCCAGTGCGTCCATGACCTGTTCCAGCGCCTGTTCATCGAGGCTTCCGAAGCCCTCGTCGACAAAGAGCGTCTCGATGTCCACCCCGCCGGACTCCTGCTGCACCACGTCCGCCAGCCCGAGGGCCAGGGCGAGCGAGGCCATGAAGGACTCGCCGCCGGACAGGGTGGCGGTGTCGCGGCGCTGGCCGGTCCACTGGTCCACCACTTCCAGGCCCAGCCCGGACTTGGCCCCGCGTGCGGCCTTGGCATCCGTGTGCTGGAGGGTGTACCGGCCGTCGCTCATGCCGATCAGCCGCTCCGTAGCCGCGAGTGCCACCTGCTCAAGCCGCGCCGCGAGCACGTACGTGTTCAAGCTCATGCGGTACGTGTTGTCCCCCGCGCCCCTGGCGGCGTCGGCCACGGCGTTCAGCAGCGCGGCGCGGTCGCGCGGTTCTTTACCCGCTGCGGCGGCCGCTGTGTAGTCGCCCGCGATCCGGGCCAGGTTTTGCACCGTCTTCTCGGCAATGCCGGAGGCGAGGACCGCGTCCTTTGCAGCACGTTCTGATGCTGCGGACTCCAGCCGGAGCTGTTCCAGGATGCCGTCCCCGACAGGACTCCCGGACTCCCGTTCACGGGCGGCGAGGGCCAGTTCCTCGCCGGCGAACAGCTCGCCGATACGGGCTGCTTCGTCCTGCCCTGCCCGGATCGCGGCCTCCAGCCCGGCTGCCTCGGCTGCCGGCAGCAGGACGGCACGCGCAGCACCGGCAGTGTCGAATCCGGAGTCTGGAAGAGCCTGCTCCAGTTGCGTCCGGGCCCCGGCGGTGCGCATTGCGGCCTGTTCCAGCCCGGTCTGCGCTGCATCTGCCCGTTCCAGGACGGCGGTGGCCGCCTTGAGGGCGACGCTGCGTTTTGCCAGCGTCGGGTGTCCGGCGCGCAGTTTTTCCAATGCGAGTTCGAGGGCGTCGGCCTGTTCGTGGACTTCCGCGATCGTGGATTCCGTCTGGGTGATGCCGGACGCAGCTGCAGCGACGGCGACTTCGGCCGCGGAGATCTCCACCTCCAGCCCGTTCAGCCGGACCCGGCTCGCATCAAGTTCCCGGGCGGCCTTGGCAGCTTCAGCTGCCTTGTCCTGCGCCAGTGCTGCATCCAGCCGGGCCTGTTCAGGGTCCGTAGTGCCGCCCTGGGCGGCCAGCACGGCGAGCTCCTGCTGGGCCTCGGCCACTTCGCGTTCGACGGCGTCCAAAGCGGTCTCCGCGGCCTCGCACGCGTCCTGCGCGGCCTGCTCCGCCTCGGCGACGGCGAGCGCGGAGGCCGCGGCAGGGGCGGGTAGCGGATGGTCCGGGCTTCCGCATACGGCACACGGGACACCGGGCTGGAGCTGGGCCGCCAGCTCTGCTGCGGCGTTGGCCAGCCGTTGCTCGCGGAGGTCAAGCCATTGCTGGCGGCGGTCCTGGTGCTCGTCCCGTGCACGGCTGTGGCGTTCCATGACGGCGCGGCAGGCCGCCTCGGCTGCGGCATAGCGCCCCACCATGACCACGAGTTCCTCGGCGGCGCCGGCCTCTTTGGTGCGCAGCTGGATCTCCGCGGCGAGTTCTTCGAGCGGGCGCAGGCCAGCCACCAGTGCATCCGATTCGGCACGAAGGCTGTCCAGAGCCGCGGCGCCGGAGCGGCGCGTGCCCTGTAACTGTTCCAGCGAGGTCCGCAGGCCGGCGGTGCGGGTCCGCAGCCCGGCAAGCCTCGACTCATCCGGCAGCCGTTCCTCAAGAACCGCATGGACGGACCGCAGTCCCCCCAGCGCGGCCCGGACGGCTTCACTGTCGAACCGAGGCGCCACCGGCAACGTGCGGGCCGCAATGTCCGCACCGGCGCCCAGTGGTGACCCGGTGCTCCGCAGCGACGCGAGTTCGGGGTCGGCAAGGACCGCCGCGTGCAATTCAACGCTGGCGGCTTCCATCGCTGACGCCGCCAGTTCTTCTGCCGCTTCGGCGCTTTCCACGGCCTGCAGGTGGCCGCTGAGCACTTCGGCTTTGCGGTGCGCGGCCAGCTGGTCCCTCTTTGCGCCAAGGGCGGGTGCGGCGGCTTCGGCGTCGGCCCGGCGCCGGACCGCGACGGCGAGCTTGGCCTGGCGGGCGGCCCGCGCGGCGGCGGCGTCCAGCCTTGCCGCGTGTTCTGCCTTCAACAGTTCGGCTTTGGCCGCGGCGTCACGGCGCCCGTCCGCTGCGGAGGCCGAGGCGGCCGCCAGCCAGTCCAGCAGGGCATCGGCGGCTTCCCGGTCCGGGGCCCCGGCCATTTCGAGTCCGAGCCCTTCGGTTTCGGCCACGGCCTGGGCCAGCAGCAGTTCCAGCCGGGTGTTGAGGTTTGCGACCTCGGCCCGGGCCAACTGTGCGTTGCGAGTGAGCTCCTGTTCTACGGCTTCGAAGCGCTGGGTGCCAAAGAGGCTTTGCAGGAGGTCGAGACGGTCCGAGGCCTTGGACCGGAGGAATGCCGCGAAATCACCCTGCGGCAGCATGACAACGCGGGTGAACTGGTCCCGGTTCATGCCGAGAACGTCAGCGATTTCCGCGCCTGCTTCGTCGTTGCGGCCGGATTTTTCGATCCATTCACCGTCAACCCGTTCACGCAGCACCGTGTTGGCCTGCTGGACGGTGAAGCCGTTCTTGCCCCGGGCGCTGGGCTTGTCCCAGGCGGGAGCACGGGAGACTTCAAAATGCCGGCCACGGGCCGAGAACTCACAGGTGACCCGCGGTTCGGTCGCGACCCCGGCGTGATCGCTGCGCAGCCTTTTGCCATCCTGCCTGGCTCCGGGCACGGAACCGTACAAGGCGAAACAGATAGCGTCCAGGACACTGGTCTTTCCCGCACCGGTGGGCCCGTTGAGAAGGAACAGGCCATGCGCACTGAGCCGGTCAAAGTCGATCTGCTCCGTGGCGGCGAACGGACCGAAGGCGGAAATCTCGAGACGATGGATCCTCACAGGGAAACCCCTGCCAGGCGCACGGCCTCGAGGGCTTCAGCGAAGACCGCGGATTCGGCGTCGTCGGTCCCCCGGCCGCGGACGTGCTCGAGGAAGCCGCAGCAGATTGTGAGGTCGTCCCCGGCCTCGGCGAGCCGGCTGCTGTAGCTGGTCCTGGCGGCAGCGGCGCCGCCTTCGGGGTCGAATCCCAGCACGAGGGTGTCGGGGAAGCGGGCGCGCAGCCGCTCCATGGCCTGTGCGGGACGCTGGGCGTCCGTCAGGGTGATCTGGCAGTAGGCAGGCTCGGCCCACGCGAAGTCCTCCGCCGAGAGCAGGTCCTCCAGCCTTCCGCGCAGCACGGCGAGGGTCCGCGGCGCGTCCCACATCACCTCACTGACGCCCGTGACTCCTGTGCGGTCGACGTCCACGAGCCAACTGCCTTTCGTATGCTTCGCCTCGGAAAACGAGTACGCGAGAGGCGAACCGGAGTAGCGCACCGTAGGCGACAGCTCCTGGCGGCCGTGCAGGTGGCCCAGCGCCGTGTAGCTGAAGCCGTCAAAGAGATCCAGGGGCACGGCACCGACACCGCCGATACTCAGGTCCCGCTCGCTGTCCGAACTGATCCCGCCGCTGGCGAAGGTGTGTGCCAGGACCACGGAATGGACCGTCCGGGTCGCGGCCCGGGCGTCCAGGTCCGCCCGGATCCGTTCCGTGGCGGCGCGCGTGACCTCGAAATGGCTGGCGGTCTCGACGCCGAGTTGTTCCGCGACGAGCCTCGGCTCCAGCCAGGGGATGCCGTAAATGGCGAGCACTGGGGCGTCGTCGCCGGGAGCCTCGCCACGGAGCGGGAACAGCACCGGCTGGTCCAGTTCGGTGAGCCGTGTCCGCAGGTGCACTCCCCCGCGTTCGAGCAGGCGTGAGGCAAAACCAAGCCTGATGGCGGAATCGTGGTTGCCGCTGGTCAGCACCACCTGGGCACCGGCGCCGGTGATACGCACCAGGGCGTCATCGAGGAGGCCGACGACGTCGACGCCGGGCAGGGCGCGGTCATAGACGTCCCCGGCGATGAGGACGACGTCCACCGACTCGTCCCGGACGAAGGCCACGAGCTGGTCGACGAAGGCGCGCTGGGCGTCGAGCATCCCGACGCCGTGGAACGACCGGCCCAAATGCCAGTCCGATGTGTGCAGTAACCGCATGCTCCTACGGTATCGGCTGCCACCGACACTAATGCGCCGCCGCCCCGGTGCAGCAACGACGCCGGAGCTGCCGCCGCCTCGGGATTAGTCTCCGGGCTTGCCGTCGAAGAAGTCGCGGGCTTCGTCGCGGCCGGCACTTCGGGTGCCGCCTGCGCCGCCCGCCGCGGCCTTGTCCGGAACGAGGGAGTCATCGGCCTCGACTGCGGCCATTCCGTCGTCGTCCTGGTCTTCTTGCTCCGTTGCCGGCACGGCCTTGACGGCCGCCGTCGCCGTGGTCTGGGCGAATCCACGGAAGACCAGTCCTGCGACCGCCGCGCCCACGAGGGGTGCCACCCAGAAGAGCCACAGCTGCCCGAGCGAGTCGGTGCCGCTGAAGATCGCCGATGCCGTGGCACGGGCCGGGTTGAACGGCAGGTTGCCGACCGCCTGGCCGAGCTGCAGCAGCACGGCCATGGTCAGGCCAACGGCGAAGGGCGCCGCCGCTTTGGCGGGGTTGCGGCCCGCCGTCGTGCCCAGGTAGACCGCAACGAGCAGGGCGGCTCCGAGGACCTCCACGAGCAGCACTCCGGCCATGGGGACCTGGATGATGGAATGCTCATCGAATCCTGCGGTGACGGTGTCGAAGGCGGCCCGGGTGTCGTTGATCTTGGGGACGGTGCGCAGCACACCGAAGAGCGTGACGGCACCGAGCAGTGCGCCCACCAGCTGGGCGCCGAGGTAGGCCGCGGCAGGGACCAGCTTGATGCGCCCGGCAATTGCGTTGCCCACCGTGACCGCCGGGTTGAAGTGCCCGCCGGAGACGTAGCCGAAAGCAAGCATCGCCGCCGTCAGTGCCAGGCCCGCGGCCAGGGACGCGGGCAGCGGGTTCGACTGCGGAATGGTGAACAGCGGCACTCCCAGGCCCGCAACCACCACAAAGAGTGTCCCGAGGGCCTCGGCGGACAGCCGGGCCACGAGTCCGGGCCGGAGCGAATCGTCGCGGGTGGCCTGCGGCAGGACGCCGCCTGCCTCGGGGGTTGACACAGGCGTGCTCATGGTCGGCAATTCCTTTGCTTGGAGGTCTGCGGCTGCGTGCGCCTGGGCGGGCAGCCGCCTGATGGTCCGGGCCCGCGGCGTGCCGCCGCCCGGAAATACGGTCCGCGAGCAGTCTGCCAGCGGAGTCTGGACGTTGGCTGGGGCTTGCCTGTGTCCGAGGCTGCGCCTGGGTCCGGACCTAACGGCCCAGCGCCACTGCTGCAACGGCGCTTCCCGCCAGGGCGACGACGGCGCCGGAAGCCCAGCGCACGATCCCCGCCGCCGGCGCGGCCGAGGAATGCCGCAGTTCCCTGCCCCGTTCCAGCACACACAAACACAGCACCACGGTGGCCGCCATCGCGGTCAGGGCGCAGACGCCCAGGTAATCGACGGCGCCGGGCGTGGGCGATTGCGTTCCCGCGTGCGCCCAGACGCGCCAGATCAGCAGGTCCACGACGACGAGGGCCAGCAGCGTCCGGCGCCAGGCCAGCGACGTCCGCTCGGGCTGGAGGCCGCGGTCCCGCGCTGGCGGCGCGCTCAATGCGCCACCAGCATCAGGACGGCAAAGGTGAAGGCGGCAGCGGCGACGCCGACGGTCATCACGAGCATCAATCCGGAAAACGGCAGCTCCCTGTTGTTACGCATGGCGGCTTCCATCTGTCCCCACCGCCGGTAGGACAGCGTGGCCAGGCTTGCGCCGAGGACCGCCAGGATGACGCACAACGTGATCCTGACCGGCGCCGGGGCGATCTCCGGGGCCAGCTGGTCGATCGCCAGGGCACCGGCGATCAACGCGAGGGATGTCCGGAGCCAGGCCAGGAAGGTCCGTTCGTTGGCCAGGGAAAACCTGTAGTCGGGCGTGCTGCCGGTCTTGCGCCACGCTGGCTCGCGCATTAGCTTCCTCTGCTCGGCTCCTGTGCTGCCACGGGCGGCCCGGTCCGGGTGCCTGTGCCCCCAACAGCACCCTACCCGGCGCCACGCCCCGCCAGCGCGCGCCGGCCCACCGGCGGGCGGCCCATGCCGCAGGCGTCACACCATCGGGGTAAATTTGAGGCTATGAGCACCGAGCCCGGCACCACCCCTACGCCCACCACCGCGCCTTCCCACGCGTCACGCATCCACGGCTGCCTGCTGGGCGGGGCGCTGGGTGATTCGCTGGGCTACGCCGTCGAGTTCGACGACATCCACGCTATCCGCGCCCGGTTCGGTCCCGCGGGGCTGCAGGACTTTTCCGCGCTCGACGCCGGCAGCCACTTCTCTGACGACACCCAGATGACCCTCTACACGGTGGACGGCCTCCTGGAAGCCCTGGAATGGGCAAACTCGGGCGTGGGCGCTGACACCAACGCCTGCCTCTGGCTGGCCTACCTGCGCTGGCTGGGCACCCAGGGAGTCGCTGTCCCGCCCTCGGCCCCGGTGCAGCCTCCCCGCTGGATCGACACCCAGGACGTCCTCAAGAACCGGCGCGCACCGGGCAATGCCTGCCTCAGCGGACTCGCCACCGGCGAGATGGGCACGGTGTACCGGCCGGTCAACCCGGACTCCAAAGGCTGCGGCACGGTAATGCGGTCGGCGCCGTTCGGCCTGATCCCGCACATCCCGCCCGGGTCGGTCTACAAGCTCAGCGCCGATGCCGCGTCCTTGACGCACGGGCACCCCTCGGCGCGGCAGAGTGCCGGGGCGTTCAGCCTGGTCATCCATGCACTGACCACCGGCCACGGCCTGCGCGAAGCAGCGGAATTCGCGCTGGGGCACCTGCAGGAAGAGAAGCTGGGCAGCGGCGAGGAACCCGATCCCGCGCTCAGCGGGCGCCTGCAGGCGGCGCTGCGCCTCACCGCCCACACGGGCGGCACGCCGCGGCTCAGCCCCGAGGAACTCGTCCGCGAACTCGGCGAGGGGTGGGTCGCCGAGGAGGCACTCGCCGTCGGGCTCTATGCGGTGCTGGCCACCGCCCCCGGGATGCCCGCCCCCGGCAGGCCGGCCCCTGGGACGGAAGCCCGTACGGTCACCACCGCGGGAACGGCAACCACAGGTACGACGACGGCGGCAGCCGGCTCCGGTCCGGAGGCCCACTTCCGGGCGGCGATCGCCGTTGCCGTGAATCACAGCGGGGACAGCGATTCCACCGCGTCGATTGCCGGAAACATCCTGGGCGCCTTCTACGGCGAGGACTGCCTTCCGGCGGCGTGGCTCGCGGCGCTGGAAGCCCCGGAGGTCATCCGGGGCATGGCCTCACAGCTGGCGGCCGTCACCGGAGCCTGAACAGCGGCCGTGCGGCGCCTGGTTTGGCGCCGCCGCGGGTCCGCATGCGGGCGCCTGCCTATGCGCGCCGGAGTGAGATGTTGTTGCACGCCTCGCAGATTTCGTCGGGGATGATCCCGCGGCGCTGCAGGAACCCGAAGATGGTGCAGCCGAGGCAGAAGCCGGCAAACGCCTCGAGCGAGGCGGCGGCGATCAGGACCGCCAGCAGGATCCACGCGGCGGGTGCGGCGCCGACGGCGAACAGGATCGCGGCTGCCGTGGACATGGCGGCGCCGATGCCCTGCGCAAAGCGCTTGGGCGGCCCCGGCACAAGCCGGGTACGGCCCAGCCAGGGCGTCAGTACCTTGACGGAGAGCAGCGCGAGGGGCGAGATCCGCGGGCCGAAGAGCACGCGCAGCCAGAATCCTGCCGCGATGACAGCGAGTCCCCAGCCGAAGCCGGTCAGCAGGGTCACGCCGGAGAGCACCACCACGAGTGCGGCCGTAAGGCGGGCGGAGTACTCGTTCACCGGGTTCGGGAACGCGAAGAGCTTGCGCCAGTCGGTTCCCTGCGAAGCCAGCGCCGGGGTCTGTGCATCGATCAGTTTGCTCATCCGTCAAGGCTAGGAGCCCTCGCACCACCGCGGAAATGAATGTTGCGCCGTGTGACCGGCGAACCCCGGACCGGCGTAGCCTGCGAGCCCGGCATAGGCCGGCGACAGCCGGAGAAACCCGACGCGCCCCGCATTAGGCAGGGGCGGCCGCGGCCAGGTGGCTTCCGACCATCTGCAGGAATTCACCTTCGGACAGGACTTCGATCCGTTGACCGCGCCCGTGCAGCTCCAGGACGCGCCGGGCTTTTCCGGTCAGCCGGCCGGAGCGCAGGTCCGCGGCCACAAAGCCGTCCCCCACCACCAGGACCGTGGTGCGGGCGGTGACGCGGCTTTCCGGCCTCGCCCCGAGTTCCGCGGAACGGATTTTCGCTTCGGGCCGGGGCATCGCCAGCTCGCCGGTGAACACGACTGTCTGGCCAAACAGCGGGTGGTCCGGTGCGGCGGCGTTGTTAGGCGCCGGGTTGGCGCCCTCCTCCGGCCAGCCGGGCTGGAACGGTCGGGCTTCGCGTGCGCCTGCGCTGCCCGGTCCCCCGGCGAGGGCAGACACGGTCGCCTTGGACAGGGCATCGCGCCGGGGGTCGAACGCCGGCTGGTGGGACACCGCGAGGCCCAGGGACAGGTACAGCTCCGCGATGCTGCCGGCGCCGTTGCGGGCGGCAATGTCAATCAGGATACCGGCGCACGCCCGGGCGTCTTCGGCCGCGTCGTGGTGGTTGACCAGCGGCACCCCGGCTTCCTCGGCCGCGTAGGGCAGCGAGTTGGAGACCAGGGAGTAGCAGCGGCGCGCGAGCATCACGGTGCAGACGTAATCGTAGGCCGGCCCGGGCAGGCCGGAGACCTCCAGGCCGGAACGGATCACGCCGAGGTCGAAGGCGGCATTGTGGGCGGCCAGCACGTCCCCGCCGATGAAGGCCCCGATCTCCGGGAAGAGTTCACCGAAGCGGGGCAGGCCCGCCACCTGCTCGGGCCGGATGCCGTGGATCCGGACGTTGTGGTGGTCGAAGGCGTCGTGGTTCTCCGGCGGCCGCATGAGCCAGGACGCCTCCTCGACCACGACGCCGCCGCGGACCTTGCTCAGGCCAACGGCGCACGGTGAACCGCGGAAGCCGTTCGCGGTCTCAAAATCGATCGCCGTAAAGTCCAAACCCACGCCTCAACTTTACCGCCGGCGACCGGCCCGACGCGCAACCGCCGCCGCCTGTCGCCGCGGCGGCGATGCCCGACGACGGCCGTCAAGTACGCTTAACCGGTGAACCCTATAGCAATGACCGACTATGCCGTGTCCGCACTCGGAGGCGCCGGGCCGGTGCAGCCGCACCTGTCCTCCCTCCTGCCGGACTGGATCAACCCGCAGGTCTTCCTGGCCAACCCGTCGCTGGCCCCGTGGGTTGTGCTCCTGGTCTGCGGCATCATCTTCGCCGAAACCGGGCTGCTGATCGGTTTCTTCCTGCCCGGTGACTCCATGCTGTTCACCGCCGGCCTGCTCGTCGCCACGGGCACCATCAAGTTCAACATCTGGGCGTTGGCGGCGCTGATCATCGTCTCCGCGATCCTCGGGAACCAGGCAGGCTACCTGATCGGGTCCAAAGCCGGCCATGCCCTGTTCAACAAACCCAACTCCAAGCTGTTCAAGCGGGAACACGTGGAAAACGCCCACGCCTTCTTTGAAAAGCATGGCGGCAAGGCGCTGATCCTGGCCCGCTTCGTCCCGATCATCCGCACCTTCGTTCCCGTGATCGTCGGCGTGGCCCAGATGAGCAAGCGCAAGTTCTTCCTCTACAACGTCGTCGGCGCTGTCCTGTGGGGCGGGGGCGTGACGCTGCTCGGTTACCTCCTGGGCGACACCGTGCCATGGGTGCGGGACAACCTCGACATCATCTTCATCGCCATCGTGCTGGTCTCCGTCATCCCGATCGCCATTGAGGTCATTCGCGGTTTCATCGCCCGGCGCCAGTCCGCACAGTTCGGCACGGATGCGGTGGACGAGTTCATCGAAGAACACGAGCCCGAGGACGAGCGCAAGACCCCCTAGGACGCAGGAATTCTAAACCACTTGAAGGCGCCCCGCACGGTGGGGCGCCTTCATTTGGTTAAAACGGGGAAGACCGGCCGCTACTTCCCGGCCAACGCCTCGACGATCGCCGGCAGCAGCGCCCGGAAGGCATGGCCGCGGTGGCTGATGGCGTTCTTCTCCTCAGAGCTCAACTCGGCGCAGCTCCGGTCCAGCCCGCTCGGCTGGAGCACCGGATCGTAGCCGAATCCGCCTTCGCCGCGGGGTTCGCGCAGGAGCGTGCCTTCCAGCTGCCCGTACTCCACGACTTCCCGGCCGCCGTCCGGGGGCGTGCCCGGCACCGCCAGGGCTGCCGCGCAAACAAACGCTGCGCCACGGTATTCATCCGGCACGTCGGCCAGCTGCGCCAGCAGCAGCCGCAGGTTCGCGGCATCGTCCCCATGCCGGCCGGCCCAGCGCGCCGAGAAGATCCCGGGCGCGCCGCCCAGAACATCCACGGACAATCCGGAGTCATCGGCGATCGCCACCAGCCCTGTCGCCTCGGCGACCGCCCGCGCCTTCAGCAGCGAGTTCTCGGCGAATGTCACGCCGGTCTCGGCCACGTCCGGCGCTCCGACAGCTCCCGCGTCCACAACCTGCGTGTCGACGTCGAGCCCGGGCACCTGGTCCCGGAGAAGCTCCCGGAGCTCCCGGAGTTTGCCTTTGTTGTGCGTGGCAAGGACGAGCACCGGTTCGGCGGGGGCCTGGGTCACGGCGCTTCGGCCAGGGTCTCGCGCTGGATGGCGGCGAGCTGCTCCGTGCCCAGCAAAGCCAGGTCCAGCAGCTTGTTCAGCTCATCACGGTCGAAAGGCGCGCCCTCGGCGGTGCCCTGGACCTCGACGAATTTGCCGGATCCTGTCACCACGACGTTCATGTCGGTCTCGGCCCGGACGTCCTCGACGTAGGGCAGGTCCAGCATCGGGACGCCGTCGATGATGCCGACGGACACGGCCGCGATGGTATCGATCAGGGGCTCGGCGTTGCGCGGGATCATCTTCTTCTCCCGGGCGAAGCGGATGGCGTCGGCAAGCGCCACGTAGGCGCCGGTGATGGCGGCGGTGCGGGTGCCGCCGTCGGCCTGCAGGACATCGCAGTCCAGTACGATCGTGATCTCGCCCAGGGCCTTGGTGTCGATGATGGAACGCAGGGAGCGTCCGATCAGCCGGGAGATCTCGTGGGTGCGGCCGCCGATCTTGCCCTTGACTGACTCGCGGTCGGAGCGGGTGTTGGTCGCCCGGGGCAGCATGGCGTATTCGGCGGTCACCCAGCCGCGGCCTTCGCCCTTGAGCCAGCGCGGAACGCCTTCTGTCAGGGAAGCCGTACACAGGACCCGGGTGTTGCCGAATTCGATCAGGGCCGAACCTTCGGCTTGCTTGGACCAGCCTCGGGTGATGCTGATCGGCCGCAGCTGGTCGGGAGTGCGGCCATCGGCGCGGATGACGGGGACAGTAAGGGCTTCGGAAGTCATGCCTTTAGCTTATCGACTCACGCGGCGCCGCCCGCGCCGGGCTGCCGAACGCAGTCAGACCGTGTAGTGCACCCCGGCGACGGCGACGGCCACGTCCTTGCCAAAGATGTCCTTGGCCTCGGCCATGACGGTCGTCGGCGACGTCCAGACCGGAATGTGGGTCAGCAGCAGGCGCCGCGCACCGGCAGCGACGGCGGCCTCGCCTGCCCGTTTGCCGGTCAGGTGCACGTCCTTGATCCCGTCGTCGCGTCCTTCCTCGAAGGCGGCCTCGCAGAGGAAGAGGTCGGCGTCGCGGGCGGCGTCCTCCAGGCCGCTGCAGGAATCCGTGTCGCCCGAGTAGCTCAGGACCCGGGTGACGGGCGTACCGTCCTTTGCGGGCTCGGTGACCTCGACGCGCAGCGCGTAGCACTCCTCCACGGGATGGTTGACGGCGTAGGGCGTCACCGTGAACGGGCCCAGGGTCACGGGCGTGCGTTCGGCCCAGTTGCTGAAGTCGAATTCCTCGTGCATGCCCGGGTCAAGATCCAGCCCGTAGGCTGTGGCCATCCGGTCAGCCGTGGCGGCGGGTCCCCAGACGGGGATCCGGCCCCGGCCCCAGCCGCCCGGCTTCCAGCGCACCGCGACGTGCAGTCCGCACAGGTCCATGCAGTGGTCCGGGTGGAGGTGGGTGAGGAAGATGGCGTCGATGTCTTCGAGGTCCGTGTACCGCTGGATGGCGCCCAGGGCCCCGCTGCCGATGTCCAGCACGATCTTCCAGTTCCGCTCGCCGTCGTTGGCGGTCAGCAGATAGCACGACGCCGGCGAGCCCGGTCCCGGAAAGGATCCGGTGCAGCCCACAATGGTCAGCTTCACAGGCCACGCCCCCGCTGAGAGGACAGCGCCACGAAGTTGGAGATCCGGGGACGGCCCGCCCCGGCCTGGGCTGCGGCGATCATCTCCGGGGTGATCCGTGCGAGGCTGCCCGTGGGGTACTGCGCGGCGACGTGGTCCACGTGGCGGACGCTGAGGACCTCGGGGCCGAGGAAGCGCCGGGCGAGGTGTTCGAACTGGGCGGCATCCCCGGTCGCGATGAAGTGGTGCTCGGGGGCCGCGGCGTCCATCCGTTCCAGGCCGCGGGAGGCTAGTGCGCGGTAGACGTCCTTGGCCGTTTCCTCGGCGCTCGAAACCAGGGTGACGTCCTCGCCGAGGACAAAGGAGATCACGCCGGTCAGCAGCGGGTAGTGGGTGCAGCCCAACACCACCGTGTCGACCCCCGCGGCCTTGAGCGGCGCGAGGTACTCGCGGGCGACTGCGAGGAGTTCAGGACCGGTGGTGATGCCGGCCTCCACGTAGGGCACGAACGCCGGGCACGCCACGGAGGTGATTTCCAGGTCCGGGGCCGCCGCGAAGGTGTCCTCGTAGGCGCGGGACCCGACCGTCGCGGAGGTGCCGATGACGCCGACACGGCCGCTGCGTGTCGCTGCAACGGCGCGGCGGACGGCCGGCTGGATGACTTCGATCACGGGGATGCCGTAGCGGGCCGTGTAGCGTTCCCGGGCGTCGCGCAGCACGGCAGCGGAGGCGGAGTTGCAGGCGATGGTCAGAAGCTTGACGCCGGAGTCCACCAGCTCGTCCATGACGCCGAGCGCGTTGGCGCGGACCTCGGCGATGGGCAGCGGGCCGTAGGGGCCGTGCGCGGTGTCCCCGACATACAGGATGGATTCGTTGGGCAACTGGTCGATGATGGACCGTGCCACGGTGAGTCCGCCGACGCCTGAGTCGAAGACACCGATGGGCCGCGATCCCATCCGGCTGGGGGCGGTGCTGCTCGCTGGGGACTCCGCTGCAGCTCCCGCTGCCGGATCCATGCTCGATGCTGAAGTCATGATTATTCGAGGATAGGGCTTAGCCTCCGGTGCGGCCATGACATTGTGTCGTGCGACTCGTGTCTGGTCAGTCACATGCGCCGCGCCGGGGTCCCGGCTCAGCGGCGCGTTTCGAGCGACTGCGCCATGGCCTGGACGAGGGACTCCTGCAGCCAGGTGGTGAAGTTGTAGACGAGTGCCAGGTAGCTTTCCACGTCCTCGGCCTGGGACCAGTCCTGCATGAGGTGGACGTTGTCGGCATCGGCGTCGTCGCGGATGTCGAGGCGTTCGGCGAGCACCAGCCGGACATCGTTGAGCGCGGTGGCCCAGTGCCGGGCCTCCGCCGCGGTGAGCACGAGCTCGTTCCTGTCCAGCCCCAGCGAGGCCGCCTTCAGGGCCCCGATCTTGCCCTCGCGCAGTGAGCGTTCGGTGTAGCGGCGGAACTCGAGGGAAGCGTCGTCGTCGTTCTTCATGACGTTGGGCAGCAGCCGCCGCAGGGCACGGTCAGAGGGCTCCCGGGCTTCGGTGTCGAGCCCGACCAGCGCGGCCAGCGGATCCTGGTTGGCGCGTTCCTCCGGCTCAAGCATCGAAATGACGTCATCGAAGAGGCTGCGCAGCAGCTCCCGCTCGGCCGGCTCCAGATATCCGGTGATGCCTTTGAGCCCGTTCTTGAATGCCTTAGCCACGTTTCCCCTTGCCCTTGCCTGATCCCCCATCTGATCCGGCTCCGCCGGAGCCGCCGGTGGCCTTTTCCACGGTGGCCCAGAGGCCGTAGCCGTGCATGGCGACCGCGTGCTGCTCCACCTGTTCCTTGCTGCCGTGCGCCACGATGGACCGGCCCTTCTTGTGGACCTCCATCATGAGCTTGTTGGCTTTGGCCTCCGAATAGCCGAAATAGCTGCGGAACACGTAGCTCACGTAGCTCATCAGGTTCACCGGATCGTTCCAGATGACGAGGTTCCAAGGGATGTCCGGGGCGGTCAAAACGTCGGTGGACGTCGCTGTTCCGGTCTGGGTGCTCTCCCGCGTGTCGGGGCCGAGCGCAACGCTGAGGGTCATCTGTCCATTCTATGGGGAGGCTGGGCCCACGCCGGCGAGGGCCCCGCGGCGAAGCGAAGCGAGACGAGGGAGCCGGTGGGGACTAGAGTGAATTTGTGAGCACCTCTGCCGGCTGGGACCATCCCCGCACGTCCCTGTACACCGACCACTACGAGTTGACCATGCTGCAAGGCGCGCTGCAGTCCGGCGCCGCCCACCGCAAGTCGGTGTTCGAGGCCTTCGCCCGGCGCCTGCCGGACGGCCGCCGCTACGGGATCGTGGCCGGGACCGGCCGCCTGCTGGAGGGGATCGTGAACTTCCGCTTCGGCGGGGCCGAGCTCGACTTCCTGCGCCGCACCGGCGTGGTCAACGAGGAAACGCTGGACTATTTGGCCGGCTACAGCTTCTCCGGCGACGTCTGGGGCTACCCGGAGGGCGAGGCCTACTTCCCCAACTCCCCCGTCCTGATCGTGGAGTCCACGTTCGCCGAGGCCTGCATCCTGGAGACCTACCTCCTCTCCGTCCTCAACCACGACAGCGCGATCGCCTCAGCCGCCTCGCGGATGATTACGGCCGCCGGCAACCGCCCCTGCATCGAGATGGGATCACGCCGGACCCACGAGGAATCCGCGTCCGCGGCGGCCCGCGCCGCGGTCATTGCCGGATTCGACAGCACCTCCAACCTTGAGGCCGGGCGGCGGTACGGGCTCAAGACGGTGGGCACGGCCGCGCACTCCTTCACCCTGCTCCACGACACCGAACGCGAGGCGTTCGAGGCCCAGATCGCCGCCTTCGGCCCGGGAACCACCCTCCTCGTGGACACCTACGACGTCGAAGCGGCCGTCCGGACCGCCGTCGGGCTCGCCGGGAACAGGCTCGGCGCCGTCCGGTTGGACTCCGGGGACCTCGTGGCGCAGGCGCAGTGGGTCCGCCAGCTGCTCGACGAGCTCGGGAACGACCACACCAAGATCGTGGTGACGTCGGACCTCGACGAATTCGCCATCGCCGCGCTGCAGTCCGCGCCGGTGGATTCCTACGGCGTCGGCACCTCCCTCGTCACCGGCTCCGGAGCCCCGACGGCCAGCATGGTCTACAAACTGGTCAGCCGCACCGATGACGCCGGAGAGTTCGTTCCGGTGGCCAAGGCGGCCAAAAACAAGACCAGCAAGGGCGGCCGCAAGTACGCCCTGCGCAAACTCAACGCGCACGGCACCGCCACCGAAGAGATCGTGGGCATCGGCCACCGCCCGGAGGACGACGGCAACGACCGCCAGCTGCTGCAGCAATTCATCAAGAACGGCGAGCTCCTGCCGGGCTGGACCGGCGCTGAAGGTGTCCAGCGCGCCCGCCGGCGCCACGCGGAGACCATGAAGGAACTCCCCGCCGTCGTCAACCGCCTCCAGCGCGGCGAACCCGCCGTCCCCACCGCCTATGAGGAGGACTAAATGTCCCGCGCCCTGATCATCGTTGACGTCCAGAACGACTTCTGCGAGGGAGGCACGCTGCCCGTGGACGGAGGGGCCGGGCTGGCCGGCGAGATCAGCGAGTACGTCGACGCCCACCACAGCCAGTTCGACCACATCGTGGCCACGCAGGACTGGCATGTCGACCCGGGCGGGCACTTCTCCGAGGACCCGGATTTTGTGGACAGCTGGCCGCCGCACTGCGTGGCCGGCACGCGCGGCGCCGAGCTGCATCCGGACCTCGACCCGGAGTACATCCAGGCCTACTTCCGCAAAGGACAGTTCACCGCGGCCTACTCGGGCTTCGAAGGTGTCCTGGCTCCGGACGACGCCGTCCCCACCGGGGACCGGACACCCGGCTCGATGCCGCTTGGCTCGCCTGCCGCCGAGGCCTCCGCCGCGGACGAGGACGCGATCGGGCTTGACGACTGGCTGCAAAGCCACGAAGTCGAGGATGTGGTGGTGGTGGGGATCGCCACCGATTACTGTGTGAAGGCGACGGCGCTGGACGCTGTGCAGGCCGGTTATTCCGTTACCGTCCTACGCGGCCTGACGGTGGGGATCGCCGAGGATCTCGACGACGCCGTCGCGGAGATGGAGCTCGGCGGCGTTGACGTCGCCTGAGCCGGCTCCTCCCGTGTGGAGCGGGGCGTCGCGAAGCCTGCCTGGAAGACCCTGTCCTCACAGTAGACTCGAAATGACTGCCATTATCGTCAGACCCGTAGAACCCCGGAGTACACCATGAAGAAGACCCTCACTGTCCTGATCGCTGCCGGGGCCCTGCTCGGCGCCGCCGGCTGCTCTGCCCCGAAGATGACCAACGAGGAAACCTGCGCCCGCATCAAGACCGTCGTCGCCGCCCCGTCGTCCGGCTCGGACAAGCCCGGCATGATTAGGCTCGCCAACCAGATCAGGCCTATCGCGGCGTCGTCCTCGGACGACCTGAAGCCGTCGCTGAAGGCCGTCGTCGACTTCCTGGACGAATCCACGAAGGAAAACCCCGACGCCGGCAAGCTCCAGGACCTGAAGGCCAACTACACCTCGGCCGGACAGACCTTCAGCCAGGTCTGCGGCCAGTAAGGCCCCGCGCCGCTGCGGAACGCCGCATAGCGCCGCGCAAAAAAGGAACCGGGCCGTCCGGTTCCTTTTTTTGTGCCCTTGCGTGGGCTTTTCGCCGCTCGTGCGCCTGTTGTGCGGCGCTTGTGCCCGTGACTGTTATTTCCGGCCGATGAACCAGTCCTGGAGTTTCCGCAGGCGGGTCTGCAGCTGCTCCTCGTTGGCCTGCGCCACGGCGGGGCCGCCGCAGACCGTCCTGAGCTTGGTGTGGATGACCCCGTGCGGGGTGCCGGTGCGCGCGGACCAGGCGGCCACGTTTTTGGCCAGTTCGGTGCGCAGGTCCATGAGCATCCGGTGGTCGGGGACGGCCGGCACAGGCGCGGCGGCCTGGGGCGCCCGCTTGTTCTTGCGGTTCAGCTGCTCGTGCTGGCGCTGGCGCAGGAGGGTGCCGACCTGTTCGGCGTCGAGCAGGCCGGGGATCCCGAGGAAATCGAGCTCGTCCTCGGACCCGACTTCGCCGCCGGTGCCGAACTCGCCGCCGTCGAACAGTACACGGTCAAAGGACGCCTGCGAATCGAGGGCCTCGAACTTGCCCTTGGTAAGGCTGTCGGAGGCCTTCTCCTCACGGTTCGCCTCGTCCATGAGCGAGTCTTCGGGGTTGAAGAGTCCGTCGCCGTCCTCCTTCTCCGGGCGGTCGAGGGCGTGGTCCCGTTCGGCCTCCATGGAGTTGGCCAGGGCCATCAGCTGCGGTACGGAGGGCAGGAACACGGACGCCGTCTCGCCCCTTTTCCGTGCACGGACGAAGCGGCCCACCGCCTGGGCGAAGAACAGCGGCGTGGAGGTGGACGTGGCATACACGCCGACGGAGAGCCGCGGGACGTCCACGCCTTCGGAGACCATGCGGACGGCCACCATCCAGCGCTTCTCGCTGGCGGTGAATTCCTCGATCTTGCTGGAGGCCTTGGCATCGTCGGAGAGGATAACGGTGGGCGACTCCCCCGTGATGCGCTTCAGCTGGCCCGCGTAGGCCCGTGCGTCCTCGTGGTCTGTGGCGATCACCAGGCCGCCGGCGTCGGGGACGCTGCGCCGGACCTCGCTGAGCCTCTTGTCCGCCCCAGCCAGCACGGCCGGGATCCACTCCCCGGCCGGGTTCAGCGCGGTGCGCCAGGCCTGGGAGGTGATGTCTTTCGTGACCGCCGATTCACCCAGCGACGCGGCCATCTCGTCCCCGGCGCTCGTGCGCCAGCGCATCTGCCCGGAGTAGGCCATGAACATGACCGGGCGGACCACGTGGTCACGCAGCGCCTTGCCGTAGCCGTAGGTGTAGTCGGCCTTGGAGCGCCGGATGCCGTCACGGTCCTCGGCGTACTCCACGAACGGGATGGGGGAAGTATCGGAGCGGAACGGCGTACCGGTCAGCGAGAGCCGGCGGGCAGCGGGCTCAAAGGCCTCGCGGAGCCCGTCGCCCCAGGAGAGGGCCTCGCCGCCGTGGTGGATTTCATCCAGGATCACGAGCGTGCGGGCCGCTTCAGTCTTGGCCCGGTGCAGCATGGGCTTGCTGGCCACCTGCGCGTAGGTGACCGCGACGCCGATGAAGCCGCGGCCGTGCTGTCCGTCGGCGTTCTTGAAGTTCGGGTCGATGGCGATGCCGACCTTGGCGGCGGCGTCGGCCCATTGGCGCTTCAAGTGGTCCGTCGGAGCCACGATGGTGACGCGGTTGACCACTCCGGAATCAATGAGCATGGAGGCCACCCGCAGTGCGAAGGTGGTCTTCCCGGCGCCGGGGGTAGCAACGGCCAGGAAATCCTTGGGATGGACACTGAAGTAGCTGTCCAGCGCTTCCTGCTGCCAGGCGCGGAGCTTGGGCGCGGTACCCCAGGCGGCACGTTCGGGATAGGCGGGAGGCAGCGTGGGGCCGCCGAAGAGTGTCTCTGTCATTTAGGTACCTTCCATTCCGCACACGGCTGCGGCTGAAGGAGAAACCCTAATAAGCACAAAAACACCAATCTTTTTCGGATGAACCGGAGAGCATGAGCCGGGCCGCCGGGCCAGGAACGGCAGCGCACCCCTTGGGGTGCGCACGCGACAGCGCGGCGGGGGCAAGCGCGGCGGGCGAATGGCGTGACCCGCCGCCCGGGCTGCTATTTGTCGCCGGAACCCTTGCCGCCGCCGTCGCCGCCGGGGCGGAGGCCTTCGTAGACTTCCTTGCATTCGGGACAGACCGGGAACTTCTGGGGATCGCGGCCGGGGGTCCACACTTTGCCGCACAGCGCAATGACGGGCTCGCCGGTCAGCGCGGATTCCATGATCTTTTCCTTGCGCACGTAGTGCGAGAAGCGCTCCCGGTCACCGGGCTCCACTTCCTGCCGCAGTTCCTCGCGCTCGATCGTGGCCGTTGACGTCCCGGCTCCGGAGAGCTCACGCATCGGGACGTTTTCGAGGGGATCGGTCATGCTAGTCATGAGACCTATCTTAGCCGTTCGAGCAGACCCAATAGCGACGGCGGCTACCGGCCGGGCGCGCTAGAGGCCCTGCCAGGTGGGTTTGTTGTCGTAGCTGTGGCGGTAGTAGTCGGCCAGCCGCAGCGACGACGCCGCGGCCTCGTCCAGCAGGACCGTGGCATGCGGATGCAGCTGGAGCACGGACGCCGGGCAGATCGCGGCGACGGGCCCCTCGACCAGGTCCCGTACCGCCTGCGCCTTCTGCGCACCGGTGGCAACAAGGATCACATGGCGGGCGTCCAGGATGGTGCCCAGGCCCTGGGTAAGGACGTGGTGGGGCACCTCGGCCAGGCTTCCAAAGAACCGCGCATTCTCCCGGCGGGTCTGCTCTACCAGCGTCTTGATCCTCGTCCGGGAAGCGAGGGAGGATCCCGGCTCGTTGAAGCCGATGTGGCCGTCCGTGCCGACGCCGAGGATCTGCAGGTCCACACCTCCGGCGTCGCGGATGGCTTCTTCATAGGCCCGGCAGACTGCGGGAATGTCCCCGGCGGTGCCGTCGGGCACGTGGACATTGGCCGGTTCGATGTTCACCCTCTCCGTGAATTCCCGGGCGATAACCTCGCGGTAGGACTGCGGATGCCCGGCCGGAAGCCCGACGTACTCGTCCACGGCGAAGGCTCTCGTCAGGCTGAAGTCCAGGCCGTCGCGCTCGTGCCGCAACGCCAGCTCGCTGTAGATGGGCAACGGCGACGAACCTGTCGCCAGCCCCAGGACGGCGTCGGGCTTGCGCCGGAGCAGGGCCTCGACCGCGTCCGAGGCCAGGCCGGCGATCGGCCTGCTGCCCGGAAGGATGACGACTTCCATGGTCCCTGCCTCTGCTGATCTGCCGTGACGTGGGCGGTTCGTGCTGTGCGCTACTGGCAGGGTATCCCAGCCGGCGCCGTTGCGGACCGTGCCGTCGGACCCGGCCAGCTGTTGACGGCCTGGCGCGCCTCAGGAGTGTACCGGGCCTAGAACGAATGGCGCGGCATCGCCCGTTCGTACTGCGGCGGCCAGGCGAGGTCGTGGCCCAGTTCAAAGGCGGCCCTTAGCCACCAGTGCGGGTCCCGCAGCGCCGCGCGGGCGATGAACACGCCGTCGGCCTGGCCCGTGGCCACTGCGTGCTCGGCCTGGCCGGCCGATGTCAGGAGGCCCACGGTGCCGGTCCGGATCCCGGTTTCGCGCCGGATCCGGGCGGCGAAGCCGGTCTGGTACCCGGGCCCCACGGGAATCTGCTGATGGGCCACGGCACCGCCGCTGGAGACGTCCACAAGATCCACCCCGTGTTCCGCGGCGGCCCGCGCCATCCGGACGGAAGCCTCGGCGTCGATGCCGCCCTCGGCCCAGTCCGACGCGGAGATCCGCAGCAGCAGCGGCATGGAATCGGGGATGACATTCCGGACGGCGTCCACGACGGCGAGGGTCAGCCGGTTCCGGCCGGTTTCGTCCCCGCCCCAGGCGTCGGTGCGGTCGTTGACGAGGGGGCTCTGGAACTGGTGCAGCAGGTAGCCGTGGGCGCCGTGGATCTCAATGGTGTCGAATCCGGCGTCGACGGCGCGGACCGCGGCGGCGGCAAAGTCGGCGATCACGCCGTCGATCTGGGCTTCCGTCATGGCCGCCGGCGGGGCGTAGCCGTCGAAGGCGCCCGTGCCGGGACCCACAGTGGCCCATCCGCCGTCGGACTCCGGGACGGAGCCCTGCTTGCCGGAGAACGGCCAGTACGAGGACGACTTGCGGCCCGCGTGCGCCAACTGGGTACCGATCTTGGTCTCGGCGGTGCCGTGGCGGTGCACGAACGAGGTGATGCGTTCCCAGGCGGCGGCCTGGTCGTCATTGTAGAGGCCGGCGTCCCTGGGGCTGATCCGGCCGGCGGCGTTCACTGCGGCGGCCTCGGTGAGGATAAGCGCCGCTCCCCCGGTCGCGAAGGAACCCAGGTGCATGAGGTGCCAGTCGTTGGGGACGCCCTCCGCGGTCTCCGGCTCGCAGCTGTACTGGCACATCGGCGAGACCCAGCCGCGGTGCTGCAGCCGCAGCGACCGCAGCTCCAGCGGCGCGAAAAGAGCGGACCCCATTAGAAGAGCACCCGGGCGAGTCCCTGGCGGGCTTTGGCGACGCGCTCGTCGCCGGTGCCCACGACGTCGAACAGTTCCAGCAGCCGGACGCGGGCCGTCTCCCGTTCCGGGCCGAAGTTCCGGCCGATGAACGTGACGACCCTGCCCAGGGCATCCTCGATGTGGCCGCCGGCGATGTCGAGGTCTGCGACACCGAGCTGGGCGTCCAGGTTGTCCGGCTCGTCGGCTGCGAGGCGGCGCAAGGCGTCGCCTTCGGGGCCGGAGACCGACTGGAGCCGGTCCATCAGCTCCACCTGGGCGAGTCCGGCCTTGGCTTCGGCGTCTGCCGGCATCTCCAGCAGGGCCTGCCGGTATGCGGCGGCGGCCGCGGCGTAGTCCCCCGCTTCGATGGCCTCATAGGCCTTCTGGTGCAGGGGCGGCAGCGGCGGGGGCTCTGACTCGGCGCTGCCGGGGCCGCCTGCGCCGATCCGCCCGGTGACGCCGTTGGCGGCTGCCACCTTCAGTAGTTCATCGAACAGGCTCCGTACTTGCGGTTCCTCGGCGCCGCCCTGGAAAAGCGGAACGGGCTGGCCCTTCACGACGGCGACGGCTGTCGGCACGGCCTGCACCTGGAAGGCCTGCGCGAGCTGCGGGAAGGCTTCAATATCGGCTGCGCCGAGGACCAGCTGGCCATCGTAGCTTTCCACGATCCGCTCGAGGACGTCCATCAGCTGGCTCGAGCCCGGCGAATAGGCGGCCCAGAGTCCAATCACCACCGGCACCTGGGCGGAGAGTTCCACGAGCTCCTGGAAGTTCGCCTCGGTCACCTCCACGCGCAGGGGACGGCCGGGGTGTTCGGCAGCTCCGGGAGCGGCGTCCGGCGCGGGGAAAGCCGGGTCCCCCGCGGGCGGCGACGCCTGCGGTGCCGACGGCGGCGCGGGGCGCTGCTTGAGGGAGGAGAGGTCGACGGCGCCCCGCAGGTTAAGCGGGTTGGCGGCAGCTGGCGGGACCGGGCGGGAAGCTGGCGAAGTCATAGCTCCACTCTAGCCACTCCTGCCCCGGCCGGTGCTACCCCGGTCCGCCGGGCTGGGGCCGGGGTGGGGCCCCGGTGCGGGGCCCGGGCGTTGCCCCGGTGCTGGCCCCGCTCCCCCGGACGAAAGAAAGACCGGGCCGATTCGGCCCGGTCTTCCTTCGATGTGTCCTGCTGTGGCGCGTGTGCTACTTGAAACTGGCCCCTACCAGGCCGCGGGTGGCGGCCACCAACTTCATCGGGTCCTTGGACCCCGCCGGTGGGACGTACACGGCCATCGACTCGGCGAAGGTCAGCACCATGCCGGTGCTGGTCTCCTTGCCGCCCGCCAGGGCAGCAGCGTCGTCGCCGATCGTCAGCTTGTCGCCGGCGGCCTTGGGCGTGCCGTCAAAGGCGAAGTTCAGGCGGCCCAGGACCAGGGCCCCTCCGTCGGCCGTCCGGAAGACGACGGTGTTCTCGGGCGCCACTTTGTGGGTGAAGGCGAACGTGCCGTTCACGCCGGAGCTGACGGCATCAGCCTGGTACGCCAAGGTGTCCGCAATGTAAGGGGAGGACTGACCCTCCACAAGCTTGTCCTTGAACGCGGAGTCAGCCGTGGTCAGGCGGTCGGCCAGTCCGGCCAGTGCTTCCTCGCCGCTGTAGAGCAGGCCGGATTTGTCCGAGGGCGCAAGGGTCTCCGTGCCGCCCCGGCCGATGCCCGGGAACGTCGCCCCCGGCTGCAGGGGCGTGCTGCCCACGAGCTTGTAGTTCTCCCGCGGGGAGTCCTGCCTCAGGGTGAGCAGCTGCGGGACGACGTTACCCTCGCCCTGGGTCACGGCCATGACCGACCGCGGCCAGCTGCGCTTGTTGGTGACCACAGTGGTCAGGAGCTTCGTGGCACGGACAGGCATCCGGGCCTCGTAGGAGCCGACCTGCGAGCGGATCTTGTAGTTTTGCGTGCGCACGTCGAGCTCGGACTGCGCCACCCGGGGCTGGAGCTTGCCGGCATCCTTGGCGGCGTCCCCGGCGTCAACCGCGCCGGCAACCTGTTCCAGGATGCGGCGGAACTGGGCGTCGATCAGGACGGGGGCGTCGGGCGCTTTGTCTGAGGCGGGCGCCGCGGAGGCCGACGGCGAGGCCGACGACGAGGCGCTTGGTGAGGGGGCCGGAGTCTGGCTGGCCTGCGCGGCGACCCCGGTGCCGGCGACGGCGGTAGCCGTCAACGCCGCAACCAGGGCGCTTGTCCGCCGGACCTGCCGGGACACGGTGTTCGGCTGGGGCGTCGTGCCACCGGATTCCTTGGCCTGGGTGCGTGCTGCCGCCTTGGCCTGCGCACGGCGGGCAAACATGCTGCCGAGCGGGCGGCCCGTGCCGCCGGCTCCGCCTTTGCCGCCGGACCGCCGGTTGAGGACCAGCAGCGCGCCGCCGGCCAGGATCAGGAGCGCGCCCACAACCATGAACGGTATCGCCCACGGCGTGGACGTGTCGTTCGGGAACGTCATCGTAATTGACGCCGGGGCGGGCTTGGTGCCGTCCGCCGCGAGCAGGAGGGACCAGTCGCCGTCGGCGGGCGGGTTCCAGGTGTAGTTCATTTCGCCGCTGGCGTTCTCGGTGGTGACCCAAAGGTCGGAACCGGCGGGCGAGGGCGCAGTGGCCTCGCCGTCGGTATGCGTCAACTGCAGCGCCTTGTGGTCCTCGGACACGCCGGCAACGGTGTTGTGGGCGGTCTTGCCGACCCACGCGTCGACGTCGTCCGGACGTCCGGCGGCCAGCATGAAAGCGCCGTCTCCCTTGACATTGATCTTGACGGTGCCGCTGTGCATCGTGCGCAGCTTCTCGTCGAAAACTGTCAGCGGGGCGGCCGTGGTGCCAGCGGGGGCCGTTGCCGTGACGCTTTCCGGCGGAGCCCAGAATGTCTTCTGGCCGATTCCGGCCAGCAGTGTCAGGAGGCCGAGCAGCACTAATGCAACTGCAGTCTTGAAACGCAAAATATTACCTATCATCAGCGGACACTTAGCTTCAATAGTAACCATTTTGTTACCCGCGAGTCAGATCGGGCGCTTTGTCAACCCCCCGGCCGGGAACCCCGCGGGCGGCCAAAGCCCCAGCTGGCAAGCCTGCTGATAGTGTTTGCGGTGATCATCACACCCGGGCCGCCCGTGTGGCGCCGCACAGAATAAAGGGCTTTCAACGCAGTGACTGAACGAACGGATTCGTCCCCCTCAGGACGGGAAGAAGCCCAGGAATCCGCCAGCCAGGAACGCGGTGCCCCGGCAGGAATCTCGAACCGCCGGGCAGCCGCCGCGGGGGTCCTGATCGCCATGGCCCGCCGCCTGCGGCAGCCCATTCCCGGCGCCCAGCCGCGGCTCCGCTTCGAGATGCCACCCGAGCACGAGGCAGCCGCTGCCACCGAAGAGGACGGAACCTCCGCACGCTTTGGAGACCCCGGACCCCGGATGTCGGCCCAGCACCCGCTCTACGTCGGCTTCATGGGGACCGTTGGCGTAGGGGTGGCCCTGCTCGTCTACTGGATCGGCTCGAACACGACCCAGTTGCTCCTGTGGATCGTGGCAGCCCTCTTCATCGCCCTGGGGCTGGATCCGGTGGTGCGGTGGCTGGAAGGCAAGAATGTCCCCCGCGCGGCCGGGATCGTCCTCGCCGTCGCCACCCTGACGCTCGCCGTGGCCGGGTTCTTCGCCACGCTCATCCCGACGATCGTGCAGCAGGTGACCCAGATCGTCCAGCAGGCGCCCCGCTGGATCCAGGACTTCATTGACTCGGACTTCTTCCGCACCGTTGACAGCCAGTTCGGCGTGCGGGACCGCATCACCCAGGAGCTCGGGAAGTTCGTTAACAACCCGGAGGCCATGGGCGGCATCTTCGGCGGCGTCGTCGGCTTCGGCTCGACGGTGGCGAACGGGCTCTTCGGCGCACTGATCGTGCTCGTACTGAGCCTGTACTTCCTGGCCGCCCTGCCCGCCATGAAGAAATGGGGCTACAGGCTCGCCCCCCGGTCCCGCCGTGCCCGGGTCGAGGCCCTGGCCGAGGAAATCACCGGCTCGGTCGGCAACTACGTCATCGGCCAGGCCGTCGTGGCCCTGCTGAACGCGACGTTCGCCTTCATCGTGATGTCCATTGTCGGCGTTCCCTTTGCCGTGCTGCTCGCCTTCGTGGTGGCCCTACTCGCGTTCATCCCGCTCGTCGGCGGCATGATTGCCGGCGTCGTCGTGACGCTCATTGCACTGACGGCCGGCTGGCAGACGGCCGTCGTCTACGCCATCTGCTATTTCGCCTACCTCCAGTTCGAGGCCTACTTCATCTCGCCGCGCATCATGCAGAAAGCCGTCGCGGTGCCGGGCGCCGTCGCTGTCATCTCGGTCATCGCCGGCGGCAGCCTGCTCGGGGTGCTTGGCGCGCTGATCGCCATCCCCACCGCCGCGGCGATCCTGCTGCTCATCAAGGAAATCTTCATCGTGCGCCAGGACAACCACTGACCCGGTCCCCCGTGAGGGTTAACGCCCCGTTTTCGGACAGCCGCTGCGTGGATCCCCGCAGCGGCTGTCTTTTTTCGTAGCGGATTTCCGGATCCGCCGCGGCCGTTCCGGTTAGGCGTGCGCCGTGGCGACAGGCCCGTCCCACTCCTGGGCAAGCGCCGAACCTTCGGTCCGGCCGGGGATGACCTCGTCCACGATCTCGTTGAGCACCCGGGCAGCGTACTTCTCCCCCACCCAGAGGTGCTTGGCGCCGTCGACCCCCACCACGACCGCTTGCGGCACGAGGCTGAACCTCTCCGCGGCGGCGGCCGGCTGCAGGTAGTCGTCGTGCTCGGGGACGAGCACCTTCAGCGGTTTGCCGGCCGCGGCCCACTCTTTGAGGTGCACGTCCGTGGCGCGGTGCAGCGGCGGCGAAAGCAGGATGGCCCCTTCAACCTCGGACGCCACAGGCTCGGATGCGCCGTACATCAGCGCAAGCTCGGTGCCGAAGGACCAGCCGACGAGCCAGCGGTTCGGCAGGCCGCGGTCCACGGCGAACTGCACGGCCGCCTCCACGTCGAGCCGTTCGCCGACGCCCTCCTCGAACTCGCCGCTGCTGGTTCCGCGCGGGGAGGACGTGCCCCGGGTGTTGAAGCGGAGGACGGCGATTCCGGCGAGGGCCGGCAGACGGTATGACGCCTTGCGGTAGACGTGCGAGTCCATGAAGCCGCCGTGCGTGGGCAGCGGATGCAAGGTGATGAGGGTCGCCGTGATCTCGCCGGACTCCGGAAGTGCGAGTTCGCCGACGAGCCGGTGCCCGTCACTCGTGCGAAGTTCCACGTTCTCGCGGTGGGCGGGAAGCACAGTGGATGCGCGGATCGCGGAGGGCACGCCGGGCTGGGTAAAAACGTACGACGCCGGGTCGAAAGTCCTGCGGTCAGAAGTCATGCCCTCAAGCTTAGCGATACCGGTACCTGCGCGAGGTCCAGCAGTTGGAATGCCAGTGCCGGCGCTCCGCCAAGCCGGCGGCGGCGCCGAAGAGATGGTCTTCGGACCACACCACCAGGTGGGCCACCCCGGGCATCACCGCCGTCGAGCACCCGGGGCAGATGTAGGTCTTCTCCGCCCTGCTGGCCGTGATGGAGCGGACAATCCAGTTGCCGTCCGGGGCGCTTTCCCTGCGCGCAATGCCGGTGCGGGCCCGCTCGAGGTCCGGCTCCGGCACCGGGCCGCGCCTGGCTCCGGGCTTTGCTGCCTTTCCGGCCCCGGCTTTTCCGGCCCCGGCTTTTCCGGCCCCGGCTTTTCCGGCCCCGGCTTTTCCGGCCCCGGCTTTTCCGGCCCCGGCTTTTCCGGCCCCGGCTTTTCCGGACCCTGCTTTTCCGGACCCTGCTTTTCCGGACACGGGGCGGCGGGGTCGGTTGGAGCGGGGCATGCCTCCATTCTGCCCCAGTCCGGCTGCCGCCCGCTCCCCCAGACGGTACAGTTGACCGGGTGCGTTTAGTCATAGCCCGTTGCTCCGTTGATTATGTCGGCCGGCTCAAAGCCCATCTCCCGCTGGCCACCCGGCTCCTGCTCGTGAAAGCCGACGGCTCCGTGCTGGTCCATTCGGACGGCGGTTCCTACAAGCCGTTGAACTGGATGAGCCCGCCGGCCTCCCTGCGCGTCTCGACCCCGGATGAGATCGAGGTCGAAGTCGGCGTGATCGAACAGTGGACAGTCCAGTCCGCAAAGACCGATGACCGGCTCATCATCAACATCCATGAGCAGCTGCACGACACCTCCCATGAGCTGGGCCAGGATCCCGGCCTCATCAAGGACGGGGTGGAAGCGGATTTGCAGCGCCTCCTCGCCGAACAGATCGAGCTCCTGGGCAGCGGCTTTTCGTTGATCCGCCGCGAATACTTCACGGCGATCGGCCCAGTCGACATCCTTGCCCGGGACGCCAACGGCGCCACCGTGGCCATCGAGCTCAAACGCCGGGGCGACATCGACGGCGTCGAGCAGCTCACACGGTACCTTGAACTGCTCAACCGTGACCCGCTGCTGGCGCCGGTACGCGGAATCTTCGCAGCACAGCAGATCAAGCCGCAGGCCAAGGTCCTTGCCAACGACCGCGGGATCGCCTGCGTCACCCTCGATTACGATGCCATGCGTGGCGTGGATGACAGCGAATCCCGGCTCTTCTGACAATTTGGCATTCCGGGTTCTGCAAACGCGGGCTCCGCTTTTCACCACAATGCGCGGCCGCGGACGCTTTCGAGTTCTTTGCACAAAATTTATGTAATTCTGCCGTGCGGCCGTTGACCTGACGCAAGTGTCATGAAATTCTTATACGAGTCTTTGTGTAGGTGTTTTTTCATGCTCGCAAGACATGTTGCGAGCGTGAAGCTCCTGCCGCCCAAGCCCGTCAATCCGGGCCCACAGCCAAGGTTCTTCTCGCAGAGTGACCAAGCCCGGCACGCAGTGTGCCGAGCTTTATCAAGATCCACAATGAGGAGAAACAAATGGCTCAGGGAACCGTCAAGTGGTTCAACGCAGAAAAGGGCTTCGGCTTCATCACCCCGGATGACTCCGATGGCGATGTCTTCGTTCACTACTCCGAGATCCAGACCGGTGGCTTCAAGACCCTCGACGAGAACGCCCGCGTTCAGTTCGAGATCGGCCAGGGCGCCAAGGGCCCCCAGGCCACCGGCGTGACGCTGGTCTAGTCTCCCGCGTGGGAACTGCCTGAGGCAGTTCCGGCACAATGAGTACGAGCACGGAAATGATCCCCGGCACTAATGCCGGGGATCATTTTTTTGTGTTCGCGCCGCCGGTTCGGCCGCCGTCCCGCCACGGCCGACACGTGCCTTATGGAAGGAACCTGACGGGAAGAACCGGACAGCGCGTCAGCCCACGAGGGTCCGCAGGAGCCGCGCACTCTGCCGCACCGACAGTCCGGGAAGGTACGCCCTGCTCAGGGCCCGTCCCATGGCGGGCAGTTGCAACGGGTCCTGGTAGTACAGGTAGAGCGTCCGGTAGTCGGGCTTGAAACGGGACTTGAAGGTGGCCAGTGACTGGAACCCGTAGACGGGTTCCAGCGCCCTGCCCACCACGTCCAGGATTCCCGCCAGCCCCTCCGGCCCGGCGTCGGGCGGCCCGTCGTGATCATCGTCGGCATCGCCGTTGCCGGCGGCACGGCCGCCCCCCGCGGTGTCCGCGTTGTCTCCGGCGGTGGCCCGCGGGTTGTCCCCGGCCAGGTCCCCTGCGTCGTCAGCACCGGAGGCCGATCCGCCCGCTTCGCCGGCGGAGTCCTCGGCCCGGCCCTTGGCGAGCGGCGAGCCGGACAGGGAGATGACCTCCACTGTCTGCTTGAGTTCCCGCACCGCGGACGCAATCAGGAATTCCATGACGCCCGGGAAGGCGTCCGCGCGCCTGCGCATGAAGTCCAGCGTCCAGCTCACCAGCCGGCCGCCGTCGAAGACCGGGAGCCAGCTCGTGACGCCCTGCACGCGCCCCTCGGCGTCCACCGCCAGGCAGCAGAGCACTTCGTCGTCGTCGAGCTCGTCAATACTCCCCAGCGTGAACCCCATTTCCGGCACGGGTTTCCGGGCCGCCCATTCCTCGGAGACCTCACTTAGCTGGGCCCGCAACGGCGCGGGAAGCCCGCTGTAGCGTCCCCACACGGCCCGCACACCGGTCTTCGCCGCACGGTTCAGGGCGGTGCGGACGTTCTGCCACTCCTTGCCCTTGAATTCGAGTTCCCGGACGGCGAGCCTGGTCTCCTGGGCCACCGCAACCCGCCGGAAGCCTCGGGCCTGGAGCATCGGCCACAGCTCGTCGGTGCAGGAGTAGAAGCACGGGATGAGGGCGTGCTCGGCGCAGTACCGCATGAACCCTTCCGCAGTGTCCTCATGGAATGCGGCGGAACCGAACGGGCCGGCCAGGGTCAGCGCCACATTTCCGTGCTGCTGGTAGGCCACCCCGCCCCGACGGTCGGCCGTGAACCAGAACTTGTTCGGCTCCCACAGTGCCATCCAGGACAGCGAGTCGCCGCCTTGACGGATCAGCGCGCGCGCCACCTCCCGGTCCCCCGAGCCGACCTCCGTGCGGTGCAGCCGGCGCAGCAGCACCAGCCACACGGCGGCGAGGGCAATAACCCAGAAGATGATCCCCGCGTAGGCGAACAAGAACGCTTCGACGGCGTCGCGGTACTGGAAAATACGGCTGTAGACGCCGGGAATCGGCAACGGCAGGTACTGCCTTGCCAGTTCCGCGACGAGTCCGAGCGGGCCGCCGTCGCGGTCCATCCCGCCGTCAGCAAGCCAGACCGCGGCGTAGCTGCCGGCCAGCACCAGCCAGGTCCCGCCGACGACGAGCCCCAGGTTCCGCCGGGACCGCGGGGCCGTTTCCACCCGGAACTGCCGCCGGTTTGCCCAGAGCAGCACCACGAGCAGCAGCGGCACCGCCACGAGCGGGAGGATATGGACAAAGCCGGACCCCATCACGGCGGTCTGGGGCCTGGTGGGGTAATGCGGAATCCGGGCGAACAGGGCCAGGTAGACGGCCGCCAAGGCCGTCACGGCCAGCTGGACGATGATGGCGATCCGCAGTGCCAGGCGCCGGCCATGGCGCATGCCGTCTGCGCAAATCAGCAGGAGCACCACGGGGACGATCGCGAGCGCGAGTCCCAGCGGCCCGGCGAAACCCGCCCTGCCCGCTTCCAGGCAGCTGACATCCACGGTGCCGCCGCAGTTCTGCTCCAGCTGGCTCAGGGTCGGCAGCGGATTCAGCACGACGTCCCGCAGCAGGGCAAGCGGTCCCGTGGGGCTCCTGACCGCGGCGGTGAGGATAGGCCCGACGGCGAAGATCGCCACCGTCAGGGCCAGCAGGTTGCGGGTTTCGCGCCCTGTCGAGCGGTGACGGTGAAGCGTCCCCCGGTCCCCCTGGATCCACCAGCCCGCCGCCAGTCCGGCCAGGGCCCCGGTCAGCCCGACGACGGTCTCCGGGTGGCCGACGTACAGCACCAGCAGCAGGGTCACGGAGACTCCGGCGGTGCGGAGCCGTCGCTGCCACAGGGTGGGCAGGAGTCCGCTGGCGGCCAGGGTCACGGCGACGACGGCTGCATAGGGACCGATCAGCCTGGCGTCCACCATCAGGCCAAGCCAGCCGTCGCCCGCGTAGCGGGCCACCTGGGTCAGCAACAGGAACACCGTCACGGCGGCGAACTGTCCAGCGAAGTAGAACACGGCAGTGCGCAGCGTGCCCAGGTGCCGCTCGGCGAGGCCGAGCAGCAGCAGGATCATGAGCGCGGCCGCCAGGTAGGCGAACGGGTTGGTCGCGAAGAACATCGAGGTGAACAGGGACCACCAGTGGCCTGCCTTCAGGCCGGGGGCACTGACGGAGACGACGTCCAGCAGGGAGTCCGGCGGCCCGGAGAGGAAACTGCCCGTGGCCGCGCCGGTGGCGAGGAAGACGCCAAGGACCGCCAGCGTGAAGGGCACGGCGCGGAAGTGGCGCAGGGCCCGGCGCACGGCCTGCCGCCAGACGCCCAGGAGGGAGGCGCCCTGGATAGCGGGCCGGCGCCGGGACGCCATGGCAGCCCTCATGGCCTGATGCCCCAACGTTTGGCAAGGAAGTCCAGGCCCCCGGGCAATCCATTGGACGCGGTCTCCCAGGAATGGCCGGCATTGGCGATCCGGCGGGCTTCGACGGTGAATCCGGACTTCCGAGCCGCGTCCGACAGCAGGTCCATGTACCCGATGAACTCGGGGTCGCGCTCACCGGCGCCGAAGTAGATCCCGTGCCCGTCGAAACGATGCTCTTTCAGGAGCTGCAGCGGTGTCAGCCGCTCGAACGCGGCCGTGTCACCGCCGAACGAGGCCTGGATGGTCTTGTCCCGCTCCTTGGCAAGGGCCGGTTCCTTCTCGCTCGAGAACGCCAGCGCGGCGCTGTAGACGTCCGGGTGCCGCGTCACCATCTGCATGGCACAGGTGGCTCCGAAGGAGAAGCCGCCCGCGGCCCATTGCCGCGGATCCGGGTCGACGTCAAGCGTTCGTTTGATCCAGTCCGGCACGTCCCTGGAGAGAAAGGTGTCCGCCTGCGCAATGCGGCTGTCCATGCACAGGGTGTTGCCGCCGGCCGAGCCGTTCGGGTCAACCACCACCACTACCGGTGCCACACCGGCATGCTGCGAGGCGAACCGGTCAAGATGGCTCCGGAGGGCGCCGCCGACCAGCCAGTCGGCCGGGCTGCCCGGCTGGCCGGAGAAGAGCACCAGCACCGGCAGCGCGGGTCTCCGGACGGACTGGTAGGCCGGCGGAAGATAGATGTACGCGTCGCGGCCGTGGAAGCCGGAGCGGGTGCCGGGGATCGCGGCCTTGCGGATGACGCCGTCGGGAAGATCTCCAGACTGGGTCCATCCGGTGAGGCTTGTGGCGGGCGAATCCCCTGCCTGGCGCTGCAGCCCCCGGCCGAGCGGCTGGATCCGCGCCACGGCGGTTCCCGTCAGGTCACTGACGGTATGGTTCAGGCCGAAGTAGACGTTGATCTGGGCCGCGGAGAGCACGAGGACGCCCAGCAGCGCACCGGTGCCGATTGCGGTGTCGCGCCAACGGTGCAGGACCCGCTGGCTTGCCTCCGGTATGCGTGAGAGAAAGGGCTTCCGCCCCCAGATGCTGTGCAGGCGCAGCAGCCACAGCAGCATGGCCGCGACGCCGGGGACTGACCAGAGCAGGGTCTCCCACGGGAGCTCCTCGGGGAAGACCGAGAGGACGTAGATCAGCAGCAGGTGCACACCCGCGACCACGGCCGCGGCGAGCAGGCTCACGCAAGAGAGCACCACGGTGGTCGTCCCGACCGCATGCTTCCGGCTGCTGCGCCACAGGAGGTAGCCGAGTCCCGCCGCGCCGGCCGCCCAGGCAATCCAGACCACCGGGCCGTCCACCAAGCGGATGTCTTCAATGAAGTCCACCGGCACTAGCGCCAGGTGCCGACGCCGACGACCGGCCCGGCCTCAAGCCAGGAGGACAGGCCCGTGTAGGCGTCGAACCTCATCGCCAGAAGGACGTCCTGGCCTTCGTAGCGGAGCTCCACGATCACGGCGTCAGGCTGGACTTTGACGAGTTCGGACTCGGTGGGCTTGCGCCGCCCGGTCAGCTCCAGTGAACTGCGCCGGAAGGTGTGCTTGGGGCGCATGCTGAGCGAAACGAGGCGGAACCACTCGAGGTCGTTGTCCTGATAACGGCAAACCCCCATCTGCCAGCTGTTTCCAGCCATGCAAATGGAGGCGTCCACCGTGCCGAGGGCGCGCCGCAGATTGACGCGGCGCACCCCCGAGAGGCACAGTGCAAAAACCAGCAGCGCAAAGAGCGTTGCCAGGACGATGAACGGCGAACCAATATCGTTCATCAAGGTCGGGCTAGCGGATCCCCGCGACAGCCGCATCGCCCATTTGGGCGTTGTCGGCAACAATGACCACCCTGTTGTTGTCGACGGAGAAGAATCCGCCGTCAACGGTTACAGCAATGCGGTCACCGGACACCGGCTCAATCGCCAGTTCGCCTTCGGCCAGAATCGCCAGCAGGGGCGAGTGGCCGGGCAGGATTCCGATTTCACCATCGCTGGTGCGGGCCTTGACCATCTTGGCCGCTCCGGACCACACGAAGTGATCCGCTGCGACAATCTCAACCTCAAGCTCAGCCATATTACTTGGTCTGTTCCTGGATCTTGGCCCACTGCCGCTCGACGTCATCCAGGCCGCCGACGTTGAAGAACGCCTGCTCAGCAATGTGGTCGAGATCGCCGTCGCAGATGGCGGTGAAGCCTTCAACCGTGTCCTTGATGGTCACGGTGGAGCCTTCGACGCCGGTGAACTGCTTGGCAGTGTAGGTGTTCTGCGAGAGGAACTGCTGGATGCGGCGTGCCCGCGAGACAACGATCTTGTCTTCCTCAGAGAGCTCGTCAACGCCGAGGATGGCGATGATGTCCTGAAGTTCCTTGTTCTTCTGCAGGATCTGCTTGACGCGGACGGCCGTGCTGTAGTGGTCATGGCCGATGTACTGCGGATCCAGGATGCGCGAGGTCGACGTCAGCGGGTCAACGGCCGGGTACAGACCACGGGAAGCGATTTCACGGGAAAGTTCCGTGGTCGCGTCCAGGTGTGCAAAGGTCGTGGCCGGAGCCGGGTCGGTGTAGTCATCTGCGGGAACGTAGATGGCCTGCATCGAGGTGATGGAGTGGCCCTTGGTGGACGTGATGCGCTCCTGGAGGAGACCCATCTCGTCTGCCAGGTTGGGCTGGTAACCCACGGCCGACGGCATGCGGCCGAGGAGGGTGGAGACCTCGGAACCTGCCTGGGTGAAGCGGAAGATGTTGTCGATAAAGAGCAGCACGTCCTGGTTCTGCACATCGCGGAAGTACTCCGCCATGGTCAGTGCCGACAGGGCCACGCGCAAACGCGTTCCCGGCGGTTCATCCATCTGGCCGAAGACAAGGGCGGTGTCCTTGAGGACGCCGGCCTCTTCCATTTCGACCCAGAGGTCGTTACCTTCACGGGTACGCTCGCCGACACCGGCGAACACCGAGGTGCCGCCGAAGTTGCGGGCAACACGGGTGATCATTTCCTGGATCAGCACGGTCTTGCCGACGCCGGCACCACCGAACAGGCCGATCTTGCCGCCCTTGATGTACGGGGTGAGAAGGTCGATGACCTTGATGCCGGTTTCCATCATCTCGGTGGAACCCTCAAGCGTCGCGAAGGCCGGGGCCTTGCGGTGGATGGGCCAGCGCTCGGTGATTTCGAGTTCGGCCTCAGTCACGTCAAGCGGCTGTCCCAGGACGTTGAAGATGTGTCCCTTGACGACGTCGCCGACGGGCACGGAGATGGGGGCGCCGGTGTCCACCACAGCGGTACCGCGGACGAGTCCGTCGGTGGCCTGCAGGGAGATGGCGCGAATGACGTTATCGCCGAGGTGCAGGGCAACCTCGAACGTGATGGTCTTGGTCTCACCGTTGAGAGTAATCTCGGTGGTGAGTGCGTTGTAAATCGAGGGGATTGCGTCAGCCGGGAATTCGACGTCGACAACCGGGCCAATAACACGTGCAATACGGCCGGTAGCACCGGTCGTCGCGGCTACGTGTTCGGTAGCAGTGGCAGTCATCTCTCTCACTTCACTCAGTAGATGGCGTTGGGGGTAAGTTTACTTTGGTGCAGGTACAGCAGGATCCAGGCCCGGGGATGGCTAGGACGCGTTCAACGCGTCGGCACCGGCCACGATTTCGGAAAGCTCCTGCGTAATTTCAGCCTGGCGGGCAGTGTTGCGCAGACGCGTGAACTTCTTGATGAGTTCCGTGGCGTTGTCGCCGGCGGACTTCATTGCCCGCTGACGGGCTGCGAGCTCGGAAGCTGCCGCCTGCAACATGGCTGCGAAAATGCGGGATTCGATGTATCGCGGCAGCAGGGCATCGAGAACCTGCTCCGCTTCCGGCTCGAATTCGTAGAGCGGCAGGAGGTCCGATTCGGACGCGGCCTGCTCTTCAACAACCTCAAGCGGGAGCAGGCGGACAACCGTCGGCTCCTGGGTCACCATGGACTTGAATCGGGTGTAGACGACATGGATCTCGTCGACACCGCCCTCTTCATAGGCCGTTGCGAAGTCAGCCAGCAATGCCTCGCTGACCTCCTGCGCAGTCGCAAAAACCGGTGCGTCCGTGTTGCCGGTCCAGACGCGCCCATAAGGACGGTTCCGGAAATCGAAGTACGCCTGTGCCTTGCGGCCAACCAGGAACGTCTTGACTTCCTTGCCTTCCTCATGGAGCAGCTCCATGAGACCTTCAGCCTGCTTGAGCACGCTTGCCGAGTACGAGCCTGCCAGGCCACGGTCCGAAGTGATGACCAGGACGGCGGCACGGCGGATCTGAGCCGGCTCGGTGACCAGCGGGTGGTCGATTTCGCTCTGGCTTGCGACAGCAGAAACGGCGCGCGTGATGGCGTTTGCGTAAGGCAGTGAAGCTGCTACGCGTGCTCGGGCCTTGCCGATGCGCGAGGTAGCGATCAGTTCCATCGCCTTGAAGATCTTGCGCATCGACGTCGTCGAGCTGATCTTCTGGCGGTAGACCCGAATCTGGGCTCCCATACTTATCCTTTCCTAAGATCCCGATGGCAGGGACTGCCGGAACCTGTGCGGGTCCCGGCAGTGCCTGCCAGCGAAACTAGCGCTTCTGCTTGACGATTTTTTCCTGGTCGACTTTGTCCTCGTCGATGGCGGCGTATTCCTCATGCCCGGCACCAACCAGGTAGCTGTCGCCCTCGCCGAAGAAGCCCTTCTTGAAGTCCACGATCGCGGTCTTCAGTGCTTCTGCGGTGTCATCGTCCATGACGTTGGTCTGCGCCAGCGTCGTCAGGATGGAGGACTTGTGCTTGAGGTGCTCCAGGAACTCGGTCTCGAAGCGGTTGATGTCCTCAACCGGAACGTCGTCGAGGTAGCCGTTGGTGCCGGCCCAGATGGAGACAACCTGGTTCTCGATCGGGAACGGCGAGTACTGGCCCTGCTTCAGCAGTTCCATCAGGCGTGCGCCGCGGGTCAGCTGCTGGCGCGATGCGGCGTCGAGGTCCGACGCGAACATTGCGAAAGCCTGCATGTCGCGGTACTGGGCCAGTTCCAGCTTCAAGGTACCGGAGACCTTCTTCATGGACTTGACCTGGGCGGCGCCACCAACGCGGGAGACAGACACACCCACGTCAACGGCGGGACGCTGGTTGGCGTTGAAGAGATCCGACTGCAGGAAGATCTGGCCATCGGTAATGGAGATCACGTTGGTCGGGATGTAGGCGGAAACATCGTTCGCCTTGGTCTCGATGAGCGGCAGGCCGGTCATCGAACCTGCACCGAGCTCGTCGGAGAGCTTGGCACAACGCTCAAGCAGACGGGAGTGCAAGTAGAAGACGTCGCCCGGGTAGGCTTCGCGTCCCGGCGGACGGCGGAGCAGCAGCGACACTGCACGGTAAGCCTCAGCCTGCTTGGAGAGGTCATCGAACACGATGAGGACGTGCTTGCCGCCATACATCCAGTGCTGCCCGATAGCCGAACCGGCGTACGGTGCCAGGTACTTGAAGCCCGCGGGGTCGGACGCGGGGGAAGCCACGATGGTCGTGTACTCGAGTGCGCCGTTGTCCTCGAGGGTCTGACGGACAGCCGCGATCGTGGAGGCCTTCTGGCCGATGGCTACATAGATGCAGCGCACCTGCTTCTTGACATCGCCGGAAGCCCAGTTGGCCTTCTGGTTGATGATCGTGTCGATCGCGATAGCCGACTTGCCGGTCTGGCGGTCACCGATGATCAGCTGACGCTGGCCGCGGCCGATCGGGATCATGGCGTCGATAGCCTTGAGCCCGGTCTGCATCGGTTCGTGGACCGATTTGCGCTGGGTCACGCCGGGCGCCTGGAGTTCCAGTGCACGGGTGGTCTCGGCCTTGATCTCGCCGAGGTCATCGATGGGCATGCCCAGCGGGTCAACCACGCGGCCCAGGAAGGCGTCGCCGACCGGGACGGACAGAACCTGTCCGGTGCGGTGGACTTCCTGGCCCTCTTCGATTCCGGTGAAGTCACCGAGGATGATGACGCCGATCTCGCGGACGTCGAGGTTCTGGGCCAGGCCCAGCGTGCCGTCTTCGAAGCGAAGCAGCTCGTTCGCCATGACCGAGGGAAGGCCCTCAACACGGGCGATGCCGTCACCTGCGGTTGTTACACGGCCGACCTCTACGCGCTCTGCGTTTCCGGGTTCGTAGGACGCCGCGAACTCGTTCAACGCATTACGGACGTCGTCGGCGTTGATGGTCAATTCGGCCATCTGCAGTCCCTGCTCTCCTGTTTTCGTGATCATCGTTGCTCACGATGACCGGGGTTGCTATCAGTTAAGTTGTGCTTGTCCGGCTTGGCTAAGCAAGCTGGCGGTGAAGCTGGCCCAGGCGGGCCAGGACGGAAGCGTCAACCACTTCGTCGCCAACCTGGATCCGGATGCCACCGATCAGTGCCGGGTCAACGTTCATGTTGATCTTGAGCTCGCGCCCGTACAGGGCGTTCAGCCCTGCCTGCAGGCGGCTGGTCTGTGTCTCCGTCAGCGGACGGGTGACGCTGACCGTCGCAATCCAGCGCTGCTGGCGCTTGGCTGCAAGCTCGGCGAAACGGCCGACGAGCTTGGTTGCCTTGAGCCCGCGGGGAGCGGTAACAGCCTGTCCGACGAGGACTTTCGCTTCCTCGCTGGCACTGGGTACGAGCTTTTCGGCCAGTGCAGTCTTAGCCGCGGAGCTCGCCTGCGGCTCGGACAAAGCACGCTGGACCTCATGGCTGGACTCCACGGCGTGGTTGAAGGAGAACAAATCGTTCTCCAGCAGTTCCAGTCCGCTGAGTCCGGAGGCAGAGACGGCCGACTTGTTCTCGGCAACGGCAATTACCACCGAAGCGGCAAGAGTCTCGAGTGCATCGCCGATATCCCGGGCCGATGCCCAGCGTGAGCTGGCCAGTCCGCCCGCGATCTCCACAGCATCAGCGGAGACCTTTCCGCCGAAGAGCTGCTTGACCAGCGCCGACTTTTCGTCACCGCTGCGGGACGGGTCAGTCAAGGCGCGGCGCAAGCCAGCCGAGCTGTCCACCGTTCCCAGGATCCCGAAGAGTTCCTTAGCCAACTGCAGCGAGGCGTTCGGAAGCTTGGCTTCCAGCGCCATCAACGCCGCGGCCAGCGATTCGCTCGATACACCTGCCATTACTTAGCTACACCTGCGTTCTGGTTCTCCAGATCTGCCAGGAAGCGGTCCACCACGCGGGCCGACCGTGCATCATCGCTCAGCGACTCGCCAACGATGCGGCTCGCCAGCGTCGTGGCCAGCGTGCCGACCTCCGAGCGGAGCGACACAACGGCCGCCTGACGCTCGGATTCGATCGCCGCGTGGGCCTGGGCCGTGATGCGGGCAGACTCTGCAGCTGCCTTCTCCTTCAGATCCGCGAGGATCTGAGCGCCTTCGGCCCGGGCTTCCTCGCGGATGCGATTGGCTTCGGCACGGGCATCAGTGAGCTGCTGCTTGTATTCTTCGAGTGCGGCGGAAGCCTCTGCCTGGGCCTTTTCGGCCTTGGCAATGCCGCCCTCGATGGCCTCGGCGCGCTCCGCAAAGGTCTTCTCGAACATCGGGACAACAAACTTGACCACGATGTAAAAGAGGACAGCAAAGCCGACGAGGACTACGCCCATTTCCCAAGGGTTGGGAACGAGCGGGTTAGCCGCCGGTTCAGTGGCGGCTGAGATGATCATCTGATGCATAATTCACCCGTCCTTATCTACTCGGTTCTGGATGTTCGCTTAGTTCTGAAGGTTTACTTGAGAACGAATGCGAAGACCAGGCCAAGGATGGCGAGGGCTTCAGTCAGCGCAAGGCCGAGGAATGCGATCGGCTGCAGGACGCGCTGCGCTTCCGGCTGGCGTGCCACACCGTTGATGTAGGCAGCGAACACGAGACCAACACCGATACCACCGCCGATGGCGGAGAGGCCGTAGCCGATGAGGTTGAGGGAGCCGTTGATGGAGCCTTCCATTTTTTTCCTTTCAAGATGCCATCTATGTGGCAGGTTGTTTGGTGTACTTCATCCCCGCGAGGGGAAGACTGTGGGTGCCTAGTGGCTGTCCGCGTGCAGGGCGCCTTCGATGTAGATGGCGGTCAGCAGCGTGAAGACGTAGGCCTGCAGGGCCATGATCAGCGCTTCCAGCATGTACATGGCCACGGAGCCGGCCAGGACGAGGACCGAAGCGCCCTTCAGGAGGACGTTCTCCTGCATGACGAGGAATTCGATTCCGGATCCCGCGATCATGACGATGAGGTGGCCGGCCAGCATGGTGGCGAACAGACGGAGGCTGTGCGTGACAGGACGGACCAGGAAGTTGGAGATGATCTCGATCGGGATCACGATCGGCAGGATGTAGAACGGGACACCGGAAGGAACAGTGGCCAGCTTGAAGTACTTCAGGCCGTTCTTCTTGACGCCGATGGCGATCCAGGTGATGTACACGATCGCGGCGAGCACATAGGCCCCGCCGACGTGCGAGAAGCTCGGGAGCTGGATCACGGGGATTGCGCCGTAGATGTTGTTCACGAGAATGAAGAAGAACAGGCTGAACAACAGCGGGACATACTTCATGAAGTCTTTGCCGCCGATGATGTCCTTGGCGATGCCGTTGCGGACGAAGCCATAGGCCATCTCGCCTGCGAACTGCAGTTTGCCGGGAACAAGCTGCTGCTTCCGCGCAGCTAGCAGAAAGAATGTAGCGATAATAACGACCGACAGGATTACCAGCAGCATCTGCTTGGAGAATCCTTCTGCCGCACCCCAGGGCAGGATTGCCGGCAGGTGCAATTCTTCAATTCCAGGCGGGGTGAACTGTCCTGAATCTTGGGCCGGGAGCGCAAGCGCGATCAACGCGTTTCCTCTCTGCAGTGTCCATCATTGGGCGTTGGTCGGGGATTGGCGACATTCCTGTCAGCTTCTCCCCCTGTGAAATTATTTGGCATTACTGTTCCTCGTCCTTGGACGGGCCACGTGCAGTAGTATCCCCGCCAGCTGGTGTTCTGGAGCTGGTGAGGCCGTGCATATGAGAAAGATAGAACCCTCCCGCAGCTCCAAGCAGGGCGCCTGCGAGCACAATCCAGCGGGTTCCCCACAGATTATCCAGACCCCACCCTATCAAACTCCAGACGATGATTCCGCCAACAATGTAGCTGAATACGGCGATTCCGGCGTTGTATCCGCCGTCCCCGCCATCCTCGGAGACACCGGGGGCGCCGGCCGTGCTTTTGGGGGTTTCAGGTGCCGTTTTGCGTCCGGCTTTGCGGCTAAACATCGGTGCCGCCTTCGCGGGGTTTGGGGTCGTCGTAAATCTGGAGCCGCGCCTTGCTGAAGCCATAGATCTCGGCCGCCTGCCAGAACACGACTGCCACGACGGCTCCGATCAGGAACCAGCGGCCATGCAGCCAGCCGGGCGCACCGATGGCGAACAGCACGACAGCGAAACCCACGACCTTGACGAAATACGTGGCGACAAAGAGGCCAATGGCTCCGGACGGGTTGTTCCGGCCGACGAAGTGGCCGACAGCCAGGCTGATGGCGAAGAACGCCATGACCAGGACTCCCCCGAAGAGGCAGGACCATAGCCCCGTTGCGCCGTTGAAGGCGTACGCGGCAATTCCCGTCAGCGCCAGGGCGGTTGCGGCAGCCGCCGAACTGATGGCCAGCAGACGCAGCCAGAGCGATGTCGTGGGACCCGAGACACCAACGGGCCCGGTGCCGGACGCGGGTCCGGGATCGGCGTTGGAGGTCATGAGATCCCAATCGTCGTGGGGTGGGTGCTGGTCAACAGGCGCGGCGGATGGCCGCACCTGAATTCTACAGTAGATAGAAATTATTCGGAAAAGTGGATAAACATGCGGTTCACGCGCGCGTTCCGGACATCGGTCACGGAGTGCGCTGGCGGAGGTACGGCCACGCCGTCACGACGGTCATCACGGCTGTGGCGGCGACATCGACGGCAAGGACAATCTGCCACGGGAAGATGGCGAAGGCCAGTCCGCCGAACGCAAGAATGCACGTCCACAGGTACATCAGCACCACCGCTCCGCGGTGCGAGTAGCCGATGTCCAGGAGTTTGTGGTGGAGGTGCCCGCGGTCTGCCGACCAGGGCGACCGGCCGAGTGCGGTCCGCCGCACCACGGCCAGGCACAGGTCGAGCAGGGGCAGGAACAATACGGCGAACGGCAACAGGATCGGGATGATCGTCGGAATACCGTTGGCCCTGTCATACAGTCCGGACGTGATCTGCCCGGTGGACACGACGCCGGCCGATGCCATCAGGAGCCCGATGAGCATGGCGCCGGAATCGCCCATGAAGATCTTGGACGGAAACCAGTTATGCGGCAGGAACCCGACGCAGCTGCCCACGAGAACGGCAGTCAGCAGCGTGGCGAGGTCCGAGAAATCGGTCAACGGCGCGTTCCGGTGGACCCAGTATGCCGTGAGGAAGAATGCCACTCCCCCGATGATCGCCACTCCCGCGGCGAGGCCGTCCAGCCCGTCAATGAAATTGAACGCATTCATCGTGGTCACAATCAGTCCGGCGGTCAGAATGATGTTCAGCGTCGGGGACTGGACGACTATCGGTTCCGGTATGAAGGGAATGACCGCTATCCGCACTCCCCAGAGGGCGACCACGAGGGCAGCGGCGCTCTGGCCGATCAGTTTGACCCACCACCGCAGATCGAGCAGGTCATCGGCCACACCCACCAGCACGATCACGCCGGCACCTGCCAGGATTCCCCACGGCGCGGCGTTGTTCCGGAAGATGTCCTTGACGAAGAACGACTCACTCGCCACCACCAGCGCCACGAGGACGCCGGCAAAGATGCCAAGGCCGCCAAGCCTGGAGACCGGGGTGGAGTGCATGTCGCGGCTGCGGATCGGGGAAAAGAGCTCCAGCTTGTTGCCCACGAGCCTGGCACCCCAGGTGGCCCCGTAGCTCACGACCGCCGCGGTCAGCATCATGAGCAGGTACATGATCATGGGAAGGCCACCTGCCCGGCGGAGGCCTCAGAGCAGGCAGGATTCAATGGCCGTGGAACTGTCTTTCGATAAATGAAACTTCTCCGTCGCCGTGCTCAGGGCAGGCAGTGCGTAGTGCCTGACAGGGCTGTATTACAGTGGACTCTAGTCAAGATACTAATGCCAACGGCCACCTGTCTTCGCGTCACACGGCCCATTGCAGCCGGGAAAACCGCTGACGGCCGTGCTGAAAGGACCCCGCGATGACCCTGTCGGTTGCAGTTGCTGCCGTGACGTTTGACCGTCCCCGGGAGCTGGCCGTTCTGCTGGACGCCATCAACAACCAGACCGCGCCGGTCCGCTCCATCTGCCTCGTCGACAGCGGCACCGTCGCCTCAAAGGACGTCGCCGGCCGGCACTCCAACGTGGATTACATCCGGTCCGAGGCGAACCTGGGCGGTGCCGGCGGCTTTTCGCTGGCAATCCTCAAGGCGGTGGCCAGCGGCGCGGACTGGGTCTGGATGATGGACGACGACGCCGAGCCCGCCGAACCGGACTGTCTGGCCACATTGCTCCGTGAGGCCGAGGCGCGCGGCCTCGACGCCGTCGTTCCGCTGGTGGTGGCCCCGGGCCATCCTGACCAGCTGTCGTTCTTCTTCCGCCTGGACGGAAAGGTCACCCACGATCGCGCCGCAGTGGAGAAGGTCGGGTTCCTGCCGGACGACGGACACTTCTTCAACGGCGCCCTCATCCGGTCCGATGTCTTCTTCAAGGTCGGGCTGCCGGACATGCGGATGTTCATCCGCGGCGACGAGGTCGACTTCACGCTCCGGCTCCGGAAGGCCGGCATCCGCTTTGGCACAGTGACTACGGCCGCCATCACCCACCCGCATGCCTTTGCCGAGACAAAGCACGTTTATGGCGCCAGATGGCACGTGATCGTGCCGGACTCGGCATTCAAGCGCCATTTCTACTACCGGAACCGCGGGTACATGATCCGCCGCCACTTCCGGGTGAAGTCGTTGGTCGCGGACGTGGGCGGCTACCTCGGCTACTTCCTGCGCCGTGGCGATGTCCGGGGCCTGGCGGACTGGTTCCGGGCGTTTTCCACCGGGCTGCGCGGCAAAGGTTTCGGTCCGCTGAAGGACCAGAAGTTTTAGGCGCTCTCCCTAGCGCGTCCGGCGAAGCCGCCGCCGCGCCAGCAGTCCCAGCAGCACCCACGGTTCCCCGAATACCCGGTAAGCCACCCGTTTCGGGTGGAGCATGAGCCGCCATGCCCATTCCAGACCGAGGCGGCCGATCCATCGGGGTGCCAGTTTCTGGACGCCCGCAATCTGTTCGATCGCCCCGCCGACGGCACAGTAGACAGCAGGTGGCAACGCCGCCAGCCTGCGCTGCAGGACCTCTTCCTGAAGGGGCATGCCGAGTCCGATCAGCACCAGCTGCGGGCGCAGTTCCCCGAGCCACGCGACAGCGGATTCCTCGACTTGCTCATTCCAGCCTTCGCCGGGCATTCCGTCAACCTGTGAACCCGGGACGATGTCCTTGAGCCGCGCGACCGCGCCGGCGTTGGCCACGGGGCCGGCCCCGATCACCGCGATCCTCTTGAGCCCCGCAACACCGGCCAGGGCCGGGATCCAGTCGGTTGATCCGAGCCGGTAGTCCATGACGGGGCCGTTGCGCCCTTCGCTCTCCGCTGCCTTGGCCCATAGCCACAGCACCGGCGCGCCGTCGATCAGGACCACGTCGCTTCGCTCGTAGAAGTTCCGGAATCCGGGATCGGAATGCAGGAGCGTGACACTGTGCAGGTTGTGGCCCAGAACGGTCCGGGTCCCGCCTTCGGCAATGTACCGGTTGAGGACCTCCGTCAGCTCGGAGACAGTCAGGGGTGTCGCTTCCACGTCAAGGACGGGGACGCGCTGCCGGTCCAGGGTCATTCCACGCCCGAGTCGGCGGGGCTGGGATCACTCGTGGCGGGTGCGTTGCCATCCACGTCCACCAGGTCGGGGACCACCCCGCGCAGCCGCCCAAGGCTGATGGCGCCCTGGCGGACCACCCGCAGCGGCAGGGCGGTGGCGTCGACGATCGTGGACGGCAGGGCATCGGCTCCTTCGACGGGCCGGTGTCCGCCTTCGAGGTACACCTCCACCGATTCGGCCAGCTGCGCCTCGGCGTCGGCGGCGGTCTGGGCCGCGGCTTGGCCCGTGCGGTTCGCGGAGGAAACGGCCAGCGGGCCGGTGAGGGTCAGCAGGTCCTGGGCGACGTCGTCGGCCGGGATCCGCAGGGCCACGGTGCCCTTCGTCTCGCCGAGATCCCAGTCCAGGGAGGGCTGGGCGTGCAGGATGAGCGTCAGTCCGCCGGGCCAGAAGGCCTCGGCGAGCCGCCGCGCCTCCGCCGGAACGTCGGTGGCGAGGCCGTCGAGGGCGTTCAGCCGCGGAATGAGGACGGGCGGCGGCATCTTCCGGCTGCGGCCCTTGGACGCGAGCAGCAGGGTCACTGCCAGGGGCGAAAAGGCGTCCGCGGCGATCCCGTACACGGTATCCGTGGGGAAAACCACGCACTTGTTCTCGCGGATGGCCCGCTGGGCGTGTTCAAGTCCTGCGGCGCGCTGGTCAGCTGCCGTGCAATCGTAGCTAGTCGTCACTGGCCCATTCTTTCATCACTTGTCGCTTGACTTTATGCCGGGGCCGGCCAGGACGGCACTGGTGGCCCTGTCCCTCCCGTTGAGGTCCCGGTGTGTGGCCACCTCGGTCCACACCCCGCTGCGGTTCAGCATGGCCGCGATCCAGCCCGACTGGACCTCGGCGTGTTCCATCACGAAGTAGCCGCCGGGAACCAGCAGCCGGGCCGCGGAGGAGGCAGCCGCCGTCGGAAGTTCCATGCCGTCCGCTCCCCCGCCGTACAGCGCCTCCGGCGGATCGTGGAGTGCCACTTCGGGTTCGTTCGGGATGGCCTCGGCAGGGATGTAGGGCGGGTTGGACACGACGACGTCGAACGTTCCGTTGTGCTCCGGCAAGGCGTCGCGGAGGTCGCCCCGGATCAGGAGGACGCCGAGGGGAAGGAGGTTTTTCGCCGCCCAGGCGTGCGCAAACTCGCTGAACTCGACGGCGTGGACCTCTGCACCGGGGACCTCGTGCGCGATCGAACCGGCGATCGCGCCGGATCCCGTGCCCAGGTCCACCACTTTGGGGTGCGCCATGCCCTGAATGCGGTCGACCACGAGCTGGACCACGGACTCGGTTTCCGGCCGGGGAATGAACACGCCGGGACCGACCGCCAATTCCAGCTGCCGGAAATGCGCGACGCCGGTGATGTGCTGCAGCGGGATCCGTTGCGCCCGTTCGGCGACGAGTTCCGCGTAGCCCTCCGGTGCCGTCGAATCACCCAGCATCATCGCCCGGAGCCGGCCGAGGCCCACGCCGAGCAGGTGCTCGGCCAGGAGTTCGGCGTCGACCCTCGGGCTCGGCACGCCGGCGGCGGCCAGGACGGTGGCGGCCTCGCGGACGGCTGCCGCGAGGCTCAATCCATTGCGTGCTGTCATCACCGGTGACCCGCGCCTAGTCGCCGATGGCGTCGAGGCGGGCCTGTTCGTCCAACTCGATGGCTGACTGGATCACCGGCTCCAGGTCCCCGTTCATGACCTGGTCCAGGTTGTAGGCCTTGTAGCCAGTGCGGTGGTCCGCGATGCGGTTTTCCGGATAGTTGTAGGTGCGGATGCGCTCGGAGCGGTCCATGGTGCGGATCTGCGACTTACGCTGGGCCGAGTTCTCGGCGTCGATCTGCTCCTGCTGGTGGGCCAGGATGCGGGCCCGCAGCACGCGCATGCCGGCTTCGCGGTTCTGCAGCTGCGACTTCTCGTTCTGCATGGCCACCACGATGCCGGTGGGAAGGTGGGTGATGCGGACGGCCGAGTCGGTGGTGTTCACGGACTGTCCGCCCGGCCCGGAGGAGCGGTAGACGTCGATCTTGAGATCGTTCTGGTTGATCTCGAGCTCTTCGGGCTCATCGACTTCGGGGAGCACCAGCACGCCGGCGGCCGAGGTGTGGATGCGGCCCTGGGATTCCGTCACTGGAACGCGCTGGACGCGGTGCACGCCGCCTTCGAACTTGAGACGGGCAAAGACGCCCTCGGCGGGGTCGTTGGAGCTGCCCTTGATGGCCATCTGGACGTCCTTGTAACCGCCAAGGTCGGACTCATTGGCCGAGATGATTTCGGTCTTCCAGCCGCGGGATTCCGCGTACCGGGAGTACATGCGCAGCAGGTCGGCGGCGAACAGGGCCGCTTCGTCCCCGCCTTCGCCGCCCTTGACTTCGAGGATGACGTTGCGGGCGTCGTCCGGATCGCGCGGGATCAGCAGCCGGCGCAGCTTCGCGGCCGCGGTCTCCAGCGCCGCCTCCAGCTCAGGAACCTCGGCAGCAAACTCGGGGTCCTCGCCGGCCATCTCCCTGGCAGCGGCCAGGTCGTCCTGGATCCCGTGCCACGCGTGGTAGGCCTCTACGATGCCGTTGAGCTGAGCCGAACGCCGCCCCAATTTCCGGGCCAGCCGCTGGTCAGCATAAACAGCAGGATCCCCAAGCTGCGCCTGGATGGCATCATGCTCATCCAGCAGCCCCTGTACGGACTCAAACATTTTCAAAACCTCTTTCGACTCTTACAAGTCTAGTGACGCGAAAGCATAGGTGGGCAAACAGCGAAGCCGTTCGGTTTTGCCGCCCCGGGAGTGGCATCGGGCCTGCCGGAGCTGGGAGGCCTGCGATCGAAGATCGCGGGCCTCCCAGCGTAGGGGCGGGGGCGGCAAAACCGAACGGCGAAGGCGGGGGCGGAAACCCGCACGGCTAACCGCGCGAGATTCCGGCACCCCGCCTTGAACTCAGCTACTTGTCGTTATCGGACTTCGCACCAAGCGTCGTCTTCTGCACCTGCATGAGGAACTCGACGTTGCTCTGGGTCTCCCGGATCTTGTTGGTCAGCAGCTCAAGGCTCTGCTGCGTCTCGAGCCCGGAAAGGACGCGGCGCAGCTTCCACATGATCTTGACTTCCTCGGGGGAAAGCAGGTTTTCCTCACGGCGCGTACCGGACGCGTTGACATCCACGGCCGGGAAGATGCGCTTGTCCGCAAGCTGGCGGGACAGGCGCAGTTCCATGTTGCCGGTGCCCTTGAACTCTTCGAAGATGACCTCGTCCATCTTGGAACCGGTCTCGACAAGCGCGGTCGCCAGGATGGTCAGCGAGCCGCCGTTTTCGATGTTGCGGGCGGCACCGAAGAAACGCTTCGGCGGGTACAGCGCTGCGGAATCCACACCACCGGACAGGATACGGCCGGAGGCCGGTGCTGCCAGGTTGTAGGCACGGCCCAGGCGGGTCATGGAGTCCAGGAGGACCACGACGTCCATGCCCATTTCCACGAGGCGCTTGGCGCGCTCGATGGAAAGTTCGGCCACGGTGGTGTGGTCGTCGGCGGGACGGTCGAAGGTGGAGGCAATGACCTCGCCCTTGACGGTGCGCTGCATGTCCGTGACTTCTTCGGGACGTTCGTCAACGAGCACCATCATGAGGTGGACCTCAGGATTGTTGGTGGTGATGGCGTTGGCGATGGACTGCAGGATAAGCGTCTTGCCGGCCTTCGGGGGCGAAACGATCAGTCCGCGCTGGCCCTTGCCGATCGGCGCCACCAGGTCGATGACGCGGGGGCCGATCTTCTTGGGATCCGTTTCCAGGCGCAGGCGCTCGGAGGGGTACAGCGGGACGAGCTTCGCGAACTCGACGCGGTCCTTGAGCTCCTCGGGCGTCTTGCCGTTGACGGACGTGACGCGGACCAGGGCGTTGAACTTCTGGCGGGCAGACTGCTGCTGGCCCCCCTGCGGGGTTTCGCCTTCACGCGGTGCACGGATGGCGCCGACGACGGCGTCGCCCTTGCGCAGGTTGTACTTCTTGACCTGGGCGAGGGAGACGTACACGTCGTTCGGACCCGGCAGGTAGCCGGAGGTGCGGATGAACGCGTAGTTCTCGAGCACGTCGAGAATACCGGCGACGGGCAGCAGGACATCGTCCTCGGTGACCTCGACGTCGTCGACGTCCGGTCCCTGGACGCGTCCCCGACGGCGGTCGTTACGGTCGCGGAAGCGGTCGTTCCGCGAGGTGTTGTCGCGGCTCTCCTGCTGGCCCTGGCGGTCACCGCGGTCGTTGCGGTCACGACGGTTGCGGCGGTTCCGGCGGCTGCCGCCGTCGTTGTCGTCATTGTCGCGGGTTTCGCGGGTGTTCTCACGGGTTTCGGCGTTGTCGCGGCCTCCGCGGGTGCGGTCACGGCGCTGGCCGTCCTCGCTGCCCTGCTCGGCACGATGTTCTGTGCGCTGTTCCGTGCGCTGGTCGGTCTGGCGCTGTTCCGTGCGCTGCTCCGGCTGGCGCTGCTCGGCGGCGCGCTCTTCGGGCTGGCGCTGCTCGGCGGGGGCTTCGGCAGCTTCCGCCGATCCGCCCTGCGCGGCAGCTTCGCCGCGGCGGCGGTTGCGGGTGCGCGGCTGGCGGCGTTCGCCGGCTTCTGTGCCGCCGGAACTGGCCGGACCGGTCTCGGCGGCTGCTTCCGCGGCGGGCGCAGTTTCCGCGGCAGGAGCAGCGGCGGGAGCCTCTGCAGCAGGCGCGGTGATGATGCCGTCGCTGCCTGCGCGGCGGCTGCGGCCACGGCCACGGGCCCGCGGGTTCTCCTGGGCCGGTGCCTCGGCGTCGCCGGCTGCTGCCGGAGCCGCGGCGTGCGCCACGGTACCGTTGTCGGTCGCCTTTTCAGCAGCGCGGGCCGGGGCCTTGCTCACTGGAGTGCCTGCACGATGTGCGGAAATGGCCGAGACCAGATCTCCCTTGCGCATGCGGGAACCGCCGGAAATGCCGAGCTGGCTGGCGAGAGCCTGCAGCTGGGCGAGCTTGAGGCCTGCAAGGCCGCTGCTCTTGGCGGGTGCTGCCGTTGACGATCCGGCAGCAGAAGATGTTTCCACAGCTGGAGACAGCTCAGTGGTTTCGGTCACGAAGGATCCTTCCCCCTCGACGGCGTCCAGACTAGGAGCTGGACGCGATGATTTGATCTGGGCTGCGGTTCAGATCCGCAGCCGGGATTTCGGCCTTGCCGGATGGATTTTGGCCAGCACGGCCGGATACAGCTACACCTGGCACGCTCCGAACAGAAGGAACGGCGGGCTGACGCTACAGGGGTGCAGAGCAACTCTGCGGGTTCCTGCGTCAGACCGAAAGCAGGTGGCACCGGAAAATATTGCGCAGTGGGAGATGAGAGAGGCTACGTGGCCAACATCGCGGTCTTATAACGGTTACTGATTTACCGCCTGCGTGATTACCGCCGGTGCACTTCCACTTTAGCACCTTCAACGTCCACGGCCAGCTTCATCACACGCCAGCCCACTTCCGGCGTGTTGCGGACCGTGTGCGAGCCAATGAAGCTGACGACGGCGTCGGCTTCCGCTTCGCCGTTGGCAAGGACCAGGACCGTCGGCCCGGCACCGGAGACGACGGCGGCGTAGCCCGCGCGGCGCAGTGCCGCGATGAGCTCCGCGCTGGGCCGCATGGCCTGGGCCCGGTAGCTCTGGTGCAGGTAGTCCTCGGTGCCGGGGAGCAGGAACTCGGGCTTTGTCGTCAATGCGTGGATCAGCAGGGCGGCCCGGCCGGAATTCATCGCCGCGGCATGGTGCCCCACCGAAGCGGGCAGCAGAGCGCGCGCGGCCTCCGTGGACAGTTCGAAGTCCGGGACTGCGACGACCGGGATGACCGATTCCGCGACGGTCACGCAGGTGCTGCTGTACCGGTCACTGTCCTGCCATGACAGCGCCAGTCCGCCGAAAATCGCGGGTGCGACGTTGTCCGGGTGGCCTTCCATTTCGCTCGTGAGCTGCAGGATCCAGTCCTTGCCGCGGCGCGCCGCTTCCGGAACGAGGGCGTTCGCGGCTGAGACGGCCGCGACCACGGCGGAGGCGGAGGACCCGAGTCCGCGGCCGTGCGGGTTGACGTTGTCCGCCGTGATCCGCAGGCCGTCATGCCGGAAGCCGAGGCGGTGCAGGGCCTCGGTGATGGCCCTGACCACCAGGTGGCTCGCGTCGCGCGGCAGCGATTCGGCACCCTCGCCGCTGAGTTCGAACTCCAGCCCACCGCCGGCCAGGGTTTCCACCGTCAACGTGTCATGGAGCGAGAGGGCCAGCCCCAGGCTGTCATAGCCGGGCCCGAGGTTGGCGCTGGTCGCCGGGACCCGCACGGTCACCAGCATCCCGGCCGGGACAGCCGGCGAACCCGCAGCGGACTCGGCCGGGACGGTAAGGGTGGTTTCCACGGCTATACTTCTTCCAGGCCCAGTGCTGCAGCGACAGTGACGACGTCGTTGGAGACCTTGACGGGTTCCACGTCGCTGCCGTCCTCGGTGCGCAGCGCCCACTGCGGGTCCTTCAGCCCGTGGCCCGTCACCGTGATGACAATGGTCTTCCCGGCGGGCACCTCCCCTGCCGCGTGCTTCTTGATCAGGCCGGCGACGCCCGCGGCGGAGCCCGGTTCCACGAACACGCCTTCGCGGGCAGAGAGCCAGCGGTGCGCGGACAGGATTTCCTCGTCGGTCACTGCTTCGATGACGCCGCCGGACTCGTCCCGGGCGGCCACAGCGGTGTCCCATGAGGCAGGGTTGCCGATCCGGATGGCCGTCGCGATGGTGTCCGGTTCGGTGATGGGATGTCCGGCGACGAACGGCGCAGCGCCTGCGGCCTGGAAGCCCCACATCACCGGCGTCTTCGTGGCAACGGCGGCCAAGGTTCCGGCCGTCGTGGACTCAAACGGCGCGGAGTACTCCTTATAGCCCTTCCAGTACGCGCTGATGTTGCCCGCGTTGCCGACCGGGAGCACGTGGAAGTCCGGGGCGTCCCCAAGGGAGTCGACCACTTCGAAAGCGCCGGTCTTCTGGCCCTCGATCCGCGCAGGGTTGACCGAGTTGACCAGGAAGACGGGGTAGGACTCCCCCAGCTTGCGGGCGATGTCCAGGCAATCGTCGAAGTTGCCGTCGACCTGCAGCAGCGTGGCGCCGTGTGCGATCGCCTGGCTCAGCTTGCCCATCGAGATCTTGCCTTCGGGCACGAGGACGGCGCACTGGAGCCCGGCCGCCGTCGCGTAGGCTGCGGCAGAGGCCGAGGTGTTTCCGGTGGACGCGCACACCACAGCCTTGGCGCCGGCGGCGACAGCGGCCGTCATTGCCATGGTCATGCCGCGGTCCTTGAAGGACCCGGTCGGGTTCATGCCCTCGACCTTGAGGTAGACGTCGCTGCCCGTCAGCTCGGAGAGGTGCCGGGCATACACGAGCGGGGTGCCGCCCTCCCCGAGGGTGATGACCTTCGTGGACTCCGTGACCGGCAGGCGTTCAGCGTATTCGCGGATGACCCCGCGCCATTGGTGAGCCATTTAGACCCCTTCTACCCGAAGTACGGATGTGACGGAATTGATGACGTCCAGGCCCTTGACGGCCTCGACGGTTGCAGCCAGGGCGGCCTCGCGTGCACGGTGTGTCACGATCCGCAGTTCCGCCGATTCCACTTTGGAGTCGGCGTCGCGGTGGATGGTCTGGCGCATGATTTCGATGGAGACGCCGTGCTCTGCGAAGAGCTGGGCGATCCGGGCCAGGACACCGGGCTGGTCCGCGACGTCGAGGCCGATGTAGTAGCTCGTCATGACCGCGTCGATGGGCAGTGCGCGGACACGCCCGGTGGTGGTCTCCGTCCGGCCCGGGCCGCCCAGGACGATCCGGCGGGCGGCGGACACGAGGTCGCCCAGGACGGCCGACGCCGTCGGGGTCCCCCCGGCGCCCTGGCCGTAGAACATCAGTTCGCCGGCGTTCTCGGCTTCGATGAAGACTGCGTTGAACGCGCCGCGGACGGCGGCGAGGGGGTGTTCGCGCGGCAGCAGCGTGGGATGCACGCGGACGGAGACGCCGGTGTCCGCGTCTGTTTCCGTGCCTTCTGCGGGGAGTTTTTCGGCGATCGCCAGCAGTTTGATCACGAATCCGGCGTCCTTCGCGGCCGCGATGTCCGCCGCGCTGACGGAGCTGATGCCCTCGCAGTAGACGTCTTCGAGCGCGAACCTGGTGTGGAAGGACAGCGAGGCGAGGATCGCGGCCTTGGCGGCGGCATCATGGCCCTCGACGTCGGCCGTGGGATCGGCTTCCGCGTAGCCCAGGCGCTGGGCCTCGGCCAGGGCGTCGGCGAACTGCGCGCCGGTGGAGTCCATCTGGTCGAGGATGAAGTTGGTGGTGCCGTTGACGATGCCGAGCACCCGCGTGATCCGGTCGCCGGACAGGCTGTCCCGGATGGGACGCAGGATGGGGATCGCGCCCGCCACGGCAGCCTCGTAGGACAGCTGGACGCCGGCCTGGTCGGCTTCCTCGTAGAGGGTCGGGCCGTCCTGGGCCAGGAGAGCCTTGTTGCCGGTGACCACGCAGGCCCCGTTGCGCATGGCGGTCAGGATCAGGGTGCGGGCCGGTTCGATCCCGCCCATCAGTTCGATGACGAGGTCTGCGTCCTTGACCAGGGATTCGGCGTCGGTGGTGAACAGCCCGTGCGGCAGCTCGACGTCCCGGGGAGCGTCGATGTTGCGCACGGCGATGCCGCTCAGTTCGAGGCGGGCACCGGTCCGGGAGGCGAGCGCCTCGGCGTCGTCAATGAGAATCCGCGCAACCTGGGCTCCGACGTTGCCACAGCCCAGCAGGGCTACTTTCAGGGTTCGCAATTCGGTCATTCAGACTCCCATGTCGCGGTTCAGCAGATCTTCCTCGGTTTCCCCGCGGACAATGAGCCGGGCAGATCCATCGCGCACAGCGACAACGCCCGGCCGGGCCAGATAGTTGTAGTTGCTTGACAGGGCCCAGCAGTAGGCGCCGGTCCCCGGTACAGCGAGCAGATCACCGGCTGCCACGTCCTCGGGCAGATATACATCTCTAACAACTATGTCGCCGCTCTCGCAATGTTTGCCCACCACTCGGGACAGCTGCGCAGCGGCCTCCGAGGTCCGTGACGCCAGAATGGCCGAATAATCCGCGTCGTACAGCACCGGACGGGGGTTGTCGCTCATGCCGCCGTCCACTGACACATACCGGCGCGGGTACGTAACGTTTTCCGCGGCCGTTTCCGCTGTTTCCTGTGTGTCCACGGCGGGCGCGTCGACCCGGACGGTCTTGAGCGTGCCCACTTCGTACAGCGTGAACGTGGAGCTGCCGACGATCGCCCGGCCCGGTTCGATCGAAATCCGGGGAGCGGAAATGCCCAGTTCCGCGCATTTGGACCGGACGACGGCGGCCATCGCCTGGGCGATTTCGGCGGCCGGGCGCGGAGTGTCCACGGGCGTGTAGGCGATGCCGTAGCCGCCGCCCAGGTCGAGTTCCGGCAGGACGATGGAATACTTGGCCTGCATGGCCGCCAGGAAGTCCAGCAGCTTCTCCGCGGCGAGCGCGAACCCGTCCGGTTCGAAGATCTGGGACCCGATGTGGCAGTGCAGGCCCAGCAGTTCAATGCCGGGGTAGCCCGAAGCCGCGGCCACGGCTTCCTCGGCTGCGGACAGCCCGGCCTGGTCGGTGGAGTCCCCGGCCATGGAGAGGCCGAATTTCTGGTCCTCGTGCGCGGTGGCGATGAATTCGTGGGTGTGGGCGTGCACTCCGGGGGTCAGCCGGAGCATGACCCTTGCGGTTTCGCCCCGGTTGGCGGCGATGGCGGCGACCCGGTCGAGCTCGGCCAGGCTGTCCACCACGATCCGTCCCAGCTGCATGTCCAGGGCGCGGTGGATCTCGGCGTCGGACTTGTTGTTCCCGTGCAACGCGACGTCAGCGCCGGGGATGCCTGCCCGGGCCGCGACGGCGAGTTCCCCGCCGGAGGCAGTGTCCAGCCGCAGCCCCTCCTCTTCGACCCAGCGGACCACGGAGGTGCACAGGAAGGATTTCCCCGCGTAGTAGACGTCCACCCCGCCGCAGATATCAGCGAAGGCGTTGTTGAACGCGTCGCTGAACGCCCGCGCCCGGGCGCGGAAATCGGTCTCGCTCAGAACGAACAGCGGGGTACCGTACCGGGCCTGCAGCTCGCTGACCGCCAGGCCGTCGATGCTGAGTTCTCCGGCGGCGTTGCGCCCGACACCGGCCGCCCACAGGGGCGCATGGAGGGCGTTCAGGTCCGCGGGGAGCTCAAGCCAGTCCGGGGCGAGCGGGGAGGAGGCGCTGGCGGGCTTCCCCGCACCTGCTGACGTTCCTGAGGTTGCGGTCATGGCGGTCACATCCGTTCCGGCGCCGAGACGCCCAGCAGTTCCAGTCCGTTGGCGAGCACCTGGCTCGTGGCATCGTTGAGCCACAGGCGGGTGCGGTTGAGGTCGGTAATGGCCTCCTCGCCCAGGGGTGCGACGCGGCAGGCGTCGTACCAGCGGTGGTACGCGCCGGCGATGACTTCCAGGTGGCGCGCGACACGGTGCGGTTCGCGCAGCTCGGCGGCCTTCGCCACGATCGAGGGGTAGCTGCCCAGGTAGGACAGGAGTTCGTTCTCCGTCGCGTGCTCGAGCAGGGAGGCGTCGAAGCTGTCTTTGCCGTCCACCCGGCGCTCCACGCCGGCGGCCACGGCGTGCCGTGCCGTGCCGCGGGAGCGGGCGTGGGCGTACTGGACGTAGAAGACCGGGTTTTCGTTGCTGTGCTTCTTGAGCAGCTCCGGGTCCAGGGTCAGGGGCGAATCGGCCGGGAAGCGCGCCAGGGAATAGCGGACGGCGTCCTTGCCCAGCCAGGAGATGAGGTCCTTGAGCTCGATGATGTTGCCGGCGCGCTTGGACAACTTGGCGCCGTTGACCGAGACCAGCTGGCCGATCAGGATCTCGATGTTGGCTTCGGGGTCGTCCCCGGCCGCGGCCGCGATGGCTTTGAGCCGGTTGATGTAGCCGTGGTGGTCGGCGCCGAGGAGATAGATCTTCTCCGTGTAGCCGCGGTCCTTCTTGGAAAGGTAATACGCGGCGTCGGCGGCGAAGTACGTCGGTTCGCCGTTCGCCCGGATCATGACGCGGTCCTTGTCGTCGCCGAAATCCGTCGTGCGCAGCCAGACGGCGCCGCCGTCGTCGTACACATGCCCCTGCTCCCGGAGGCGTGCGACAGCGTCTTCGATCGCGCCGGCGTCGTGGAGTTCCTGTTCGGAGAAGAAGACGTCGAAGTCGACGCCGAACTCGGCCAGGGTCTGCTTGATGTCGTGCATCTGCGCCTTGTAGGCCGCCCCGCGGATGACCGGCAGGGCTGCCACGTCGGTGAGTTCGCGGATGCCGGGATGCTGGGTCAGCACCTCGTGTCCGAGATCGGCAATGTATTCGCCCGGGTAGCCGCCTTCAGGAACGCCGCGGCCGTGCAGCCGGGACAGCACCGAGTGTGCGAAGACGTTCATCTGGGATCCGGCGTCGTTGATGTAGTACTCGGCCGTGACGTCGGCGCCGGAGGCCCGGAGCACCCGGGCGATCGAGTCACCGAGCGCGGCCCAGCGGGTGTGGCCGATGTGCAGCGGCCCGGTGGGGTTGGCCGAAACGAATTCCATGTTGACCACGTGTCCGGCGAGCGCTGAGTTGGTGCCGTAGTCCGGACCCGCTTCGACGATGGCCCTGGCCAGGGTGCCCGCAGCCGCGGCGTCGACTGTGATGTTGAGGAAGCCCGGGCCGGCGATGTCGACGGCGGACACACCCTCGATGGACTTGAGCCGGGCGCTGAGGACGGAGGCGAACTCCCGCGGGTTGGTGCCCGCCGCCTTGGCCAGCTGGAGGGCGATGTTGGTGGCCCAGTCACCGTGGTCCCTGTTCTTCGGGCGATCAACGCGCACCTGGTCCGGGACGTCGGCTGCGGCCAGTGCGATTTCACCGGCCGCGACGGCGTCCTTCAGGCAGGCGGATATGGCAAGGGAGAGTTCTTCTGGGGTCACAGTTCCAGCCTACCGGTGGGCCTGCAATGTGGCGGAATCTGGCGGCCGGCATGACGTGAGGCGGCGCCCGCGGCCCTCTTCGGGGACGCCGGCGGTTCCGCCGGCTGCTCCCGGCCAGCCATCGAACACGGCCCGCGGGCGCGCCGATTTTCCGTTGGAGGCTTCATTCCTGCTAAGCTCTAGGACGTCCCGCCGGAAACGGCAGGAACCCTGACTGCCCTCGTAGCTCAGGGGATAGAGCGTCTGCCTCCGGAGCAGAAGGTCGTTGGTTCGATTCCAATCGAGGGCACAAGCAAAACCCCGCCGTTTCAGCGAAACGGCGGGGTTTTCTGCGTACCGGCACGTCCACGCGGTTTCCTGCAGTGTGCGCATGGCCCTGCCAATTGTCGGTGACCGCTCGTAGGCTGTTCCCATCGGCAGCGGGGTTGCCGGTACCGGCAACCGGCCGGCAAACGCGTCAGCTGCCGCCGGCCGGTCCCGCAGAAGCGTAAGGGGTCCCATATGTTCTGTTCCATCGTTCCTCCGTACCTGCTCCGCCGCCTGGCAGCACAGCAGGAACCGCGGCTTTCCGAGGCGGCCCAGGCTGCCAGGCAAGCGCTGCTGCACGTCAAGACCTTCCAGGCATCGCGGGCGCTGGCATCCCCGGCGACTCCCCCGGGAATGCTCGAGGCCAAGCCCGGCCCCCCGGAGCGGACTATCTACGACGCCAAGTCGTTGGAGAAACTGCCGGGCAGCCTGGTCCGGAAGGAAGGGGCAGCGTCCACCGGTGATCCGGCGGCGGACGAGGCCTACGACGGGCTGGGGCACACCCACCGGCTCTATGCGGACGCCTTCGGCCGGAATTCCATCGACGGGAAGGGCCTCCCCCTCGACGCCACGGTCCATTACGGCCGGCGCTACGACAACGCGTTCTGGGACGGACGCCAGATGGTGTTCGGCGACGGCGACGGCCAGGTTTTCGACAGGTTCACGAAATCCCTGAGCGTGATCGGCCACGAACTCACCCATGGCGTCACCCAGTACTCGGCGGGGCTCGCCTACCGGAACCAGGCAGGCGCCCTCAACGAGTCCCTCTCCGATGTCTTCGGTGCCCTCGTCGAGCAGTACGCGAAGCAGCAGTCCACCGCGGAGGCCAGTTGGCTGATCGGAGAGGGCCTGTTCACAGACCAGGTCCAGGGCGCTGCCCTGCGGTCCATGAAGGCGCCGGGGACCGCCTACGACGACGACGTCCTCGGCAAGGATCCGCAGCCGGACTCGATGGAATCCTATGTCCACACGAGCGCGGACAACGGTGGCGTGCACATCAACTCCGGCATCCCCAACCGTGCGTTCTGCCTGGTTGCCACAGCCTTGGGCGGCAACGCCTGGGACGCCCCGGCGAGGATCTGGTACGAGACCCTCACCGGCGGCACGCTGGCCCCGAGCGCCACCTTCGGTTCCTTTGCCAAGGCGACCGCGGCGTCCGCTAAGGAACTCTTCGGGGCCGGGTCCCCGGAGCATGACGCCGTGCGGACCGCGTGGGAGACTGTGAAGGTCAAGCTGTAACCGTGCCGGGACGGCCAGCCCCCCGGCAGGCCGCCCCGGCCGGGCACCTAGGCCGGGCACCCAGGCCGAGCACCCAGGGCCGAATACAGGAACCAGGCCATGAAGATCATCATCGAACGCAGTGGCGGCATCACCGGCATGAAGCGGACCTGGACAGTCCAGGCGGCGTCGCCGGACGAGCAAGACCGCTGGCAGCCCCTTGTTGAGGCATGCCCGTGGGACACGCTCCCGGAAACCGGCCGGCGCATCCCGGAAGGCCAGCCGGACCGGTTCATCTACGACATCCGGGCCGGCCAACGCCATGCGACCTTGCCCGAGCACGCGCTGACCGGGCCGTGGCGGGACCTGGTCGAGTTCGCCAAAGCCGCTGCCGAGTCGATGGGGTCCCCGGAAGGTCCCTAAACGGCGGCCAGGTGGCCCCGGAACGTGCGCCGGTAGGACTGCGGGCTGGTGTCCAGGGCCCTCGTGAAGTGGTGCCGCAGCAGCACCGAGTGCCCGAAGCCGGATTCCCGGGCGACTTCGTCAATATTCAGTTCCGTGGTCTCCAGCAGCTCCTGCGCCCGCAGCACCCGCTGGGAGTTCAGCCACGCCGCCGGGGTTGCCCCCGTCTCGGACCGGAAGCGCCGCGCGAACGTCCGCGGTGACATGTGGACCCGGGCCGCAAGCTCGTTGACGGAGTGCTCCTCGTCCAGGTGCCGGACCATCCATTGCAGCAGCTGCTCCATGGGTTCGGAGCCGCACGGGGGAATCGGCCGGTCGATGTACTGGGCCTGGCCGCCGTCCCGGTGCGGGGGAACCACCATGTCCCGGGCAATGCCGGCGGCAACTTTGGCGCCGAACTCCGTCCGGATCAGGTGCAGGCAGGCATCGATTCCGGCAGCCGTTCCCGCACTCGTGATGATCCGGCTGTCCTCCACGTAGAGGACGTTCTCGTCCACGAGCGCCGTGGGGTACCTGGCCGCCAGCTCCTGCGAGTAGTGCCAGTGCGTCGTGCAGCGCCGGCCATCGAGCAGGCCCGCCCGGGCGAGGGCGAAGGCACCCGAGCAGATCGACATCACCCAGGCCCCGCGCGCATGCGCCGCCCGCAGAACCTCCAGGACGGCCTCGGACACGTCCTCATCCCGACCGTACGGGGCCATGATGACCAGATCCGCGTCCGCGGCCGCTTCCAGGCCCAGGCCGACATGCATGGACAACCCCGACTTCATCGGCACGTCTCCCGGTTCGGGAGTGCACACGCGGAAATCGAAGGCGGGAACGCCGTCGCCGCGCGCCGAGCGGTCGATGCCGAACACCTCAAATGCGGTCCCGAACTCGAAGATTGAGAAGTTGGGAACGACGATCATTGCCACTGATGTGATCATGAATCCATTGTGGCAGAAATTATAGCTTTTTGGGCATTTCTGCCACTTCTTTTGTTCCCCGCACCGGAGAACCATGGAGTTATGGAACTCCTCGGAATCGCCCTCATTGTCCTGATCATCGTCGCGATCGCAGCCACCGTGCGTGGCCTGCGGAAAGATGGCCTGGGCCACAACCCGCCCGTCCGCTCCCACGAGTATTGGACCGCCCAGAATCTCCCCAGCGTCAACTACACCCTGCGGATCTTCTAAGCTGCACAGCCTGAAGCGGCCCGCACACTCCCGCCATCCGCCCGCTGGGCCTGCCACCGGAACTCCGCCGGCAGCAGGCCCAGTAGACTGTGTCCAGCCATGACACTGCACATTTCCTACCCCGCCGAGCTGCCGGTCTCCGAGCGCCGCGAAGACCTGATGGCCGCCATTGCGGCCAACCAGGTGACCATCATCGCCGGTGAGACCGGCTCGGGAAAGACCACCCAGATTCCCAAGATGTGCCTCGAGCTCGGCCTGGGCGAGAACGGCCTGATCGGCCACACGCAGCCACGCCGGCTTGCCGCCCGCACTGTCGCCGAGCGCATCGCGGAGGAACTCCAGGTTGAGATCGGCCAGGAAGTGGGGTTCCAGGTCCGCTTCACGGGCGAGGTCAGCCGCTCCACCAAGATCAAGCTCATGACCGACGGCATCCTGCTGGCGGAAATCCAGCGCGACAAGCTGCTGCGCAAGTACAACGCCATCATCATCGATGAGGCCCACGAGCGCAGCCTGAACATCGACTTCATCCTCGGCTACCTCAAACGGATCCTGCCGCAGCGCCCGGATCTGAAAATCATCATCACCTCGGCCACGATCGACCCTGAGCGCTTCGCCAAGCACTTCGGCAGCGAGGACGAGCCCTCCCCCATCATCGAAGTTTCGGGCCGGACGTATCCCGTCGAGATCCGCTACCGGCCGCTTTCCCAGCCGGCCGGCGGTGCCGCCGGCGACGAGGGCGACGTTGCTTCCTCCGACGACGAGCTCGAGGAGGACCGGGATCCGCTCGATGCCGTGTGCGACGCCGTCGACGAGCTCGCGCTGGAGGCCCCCGGCGACATCCTGATCTTCTTCTCCGGCGAGCGCGAGATCCGGGACGCCGCGGAGGCCCTCAACGCCAGGATCCAGTCCAACCGCAGGCTTGCCGGCACCGAGGTGCTGCCGCTGTTTGCCCGGCTGAGCCTGGAGGAACAGCACAAGGTCTTCCACCCGGGCAGCAAGCGGCGGATCGTGCTTGCCACGAACGTCGCCGAAACCTCCCTCACGGTCCCGGGCATCAAGTACGTCGTCGACACCGGCACAGCGCGCATCTCGCGCTATTCCCACCGCACCAAGGTCCAGCGCCTGCCGATCGAACGGGTCTCGCAGGCCTCCGCCAACCAGCGCTCCGGGCGCTGCGGCCGTGTCTCCGACGGCATCGCCATCAGGCTCTACTCGGAAGAGGATTTCGAGTCCCGGCCGCCGTTCACTGACCCCGAGATCCTGCGCACCAACCTTGCCGCCGTCATCCTGCAGATGACCGCCATGGGCGTGGCCCGCGGCCCCAAGGACGTGGAAAACTTCCCGTTCGTGGAACCGCCGGACTCACGCGCCATCAACGACGGCGTCAGCCTCCTTCGCGAGCTCGGCGCCCTCAGCCCGGCACGGCAGGAACCAACGGACGACGGCGACGGACGCCCCGGCCGCCGGCCGACCGGCGGTTCCGGCGGAAGGAACGGCGGCGGGCTGACCGCCGTCGGGCAGCAGCTTGCCCAGCTGCCGGTGGACCCAAGGCTCGGCAGGATGATCGTGGAGTCCGGAAAACGCGGCTGCGTCCGCGAAGTCATGATCCTTGCCGCCGCGCTGACCATCCAGGACCCGCGCGAGCGTCCCCAAGGGGACGGCTCCGGCAAGCAGCAGCTCGCCGCCGAGAAGCACGCGCGGTTCCGGGACGAGAACTCGGACTTCACGGGCTTCCTGAACCTGTGGAATTACCTCCAGGAAAAGCAGCAGGAGCTCTCCTCCACCGCGTTCCGCCGGCTCTGCCGCAACGAGTTCATCAACTACCTGCGCGTCCGGGAGTGGCAGGACCTCTTCGCCCAGCTGCGCCAGCTCGCCCGGCCGCTGGGCATCAGCCTGGACAACGTCCGGCTCGCCGATCCCGTGGGCAAACATGACGGCATCCACATCAGTCTGCTCTCGGGCCTGCTGAGCCACATCGGCATCCTCGACGAGCGCAAGCGCGAGTACGCCGGTGCCCGCGGCAGCCGTTTCGCGATCTTCCCCGGCTCTGCCCTGTTCAAGAAGTCGCCGACCTTCGTGATGGCCGCGGAGCTCGTAGAGACCAGCCGCCTCTGGGCGCGCGTGGCCGCGAAGTTCGATCCCCTCTGGGCCGAGCAGGTGGCCCCGGACCTGGTCAAGCGCAGCTACAGCGAGCCGCACTGGTCCAAGAAGATGGGCTCGGTGATGGCCCATGAGAAGGTCACCCTCTACGGCGTTCCCATCATCCCCAGTCGCCGCATCAATTACGGCAAGGTGGATCCGGAGCTGTGCCGCGAGCTGTTCATCCGGCACGCCCTGGTGGAGGGCGACTGGCAGACCCACCACAAGTTCTTCCACCGCAACCGTGCCCTGCTCCAGGAAATCGAGGAGCTCGAGGCCCGCATGCGGCGCCGGGACATCCTGGTCGATGACGAGACCCTCTTCGAGTTCTACGACGCGCGGATCGGCCTGGAGGTCGTCTCCGAACGGCACTTCGACAAGTGGTGGAAGGAAGCCCGGCACCAGGATCCCACGCTCCTGGACTTCGACCAGTCACTGCTGATCAGCGAAGACGCGGACGCGCTGGACGATTCCGCCTACCCCAAGACCTGGCTGCACAAGGGGTTCGAGCTGCCGCTGAGCTACGAGTTCCATCCGGTGGCGCCCGGGTCGCCGCCGAACCCGTCCGACGGCGTCACCGCCGAGGTCCCGGTGCTGTTCCTGAACCAGCTCGACGACGCTGCGTTCCGGTGGCTGATCCCGGGCCAGCGGGTGGAGCTTGTCACCGCCCTGATCAAGTCGCTGCCCAAACAGATCCGCAAGAACTTCGTCCCCGCGCCGGACGTGGCGCGCCAGGCCGTCGCGGCCCTGGAGGCCGGCTTCGATCCAGCCACGGACGAGCTCGAACCGTCACTCGAACTGGTGTTGCGACGGATCCGCGGACAGGTCATCCCGCCGGGGTCCTGGAACTGGGACGCCGTGCCTGCGCATTTGCGGGTCAGCTTCCGCGTGGTGGATTCCCGCGGCAAGGTCCTGGATGAGGGCAAGGACCTCGGCGCGCTGCAGGAGCGGCTGGCCCCGGCCACCCGCCGCGCCATCGCCGAGTCCCTCGGTGCCACGCCGGGGACGACGGCGGCGACGGCCAACGGCAGGGCGAAAGGCACGTCCGCCGCAGGGCTTTCCGGCGGTGCGGCGCGTCCCCAGGCCGCAGCCTCGCCGGCGGCGGCCTCAACCGGGTTCACGGAGAAGTCCGGACTCACCGAGTGGAACTTCGCGACAGTGCAGCGCCAGGTCCAGGGAACCGTCAAAGGCCACACCGTCACCGGCTACCCCGCGCTCGTCGACGAAGGTGGCTCCGTGGCCCTGCGCCTGTTCCAGACCGCGTCCGAGCAGGAACAGGCCATGCGCGGCGGCGTCATCCGGCTCCTCGCCCTCAAAGTGCCGCCGCCGGACCGCTACGTCCTGGAGCACCTGAACAACACCGAGAAGCTGACGTTCAGCCAGAACCCGCATGGCTCGGTCTCTGCCCTGATCGCGGACTGCGCGCTTGCCGCCATCGACAAGCTGACACCCGCCGCACTCCCCTGGGATGAGGCCTCGTTCAAAGCTCTCTACGAGACCGTCCGGGCCGAGCTGATCGACACCGTCTTCACGGTCACCGCCGTCGTGGAACGCATCCTGGCGAGTACGCGCCGGATCGAAAAGCAGCTTAAAGGCACCACGAGCCTGGCCCTCATCAGTGCGCTCAACGACGTCAAGAGCCAGCTGGAGCAGCTCGTCTATCCGGGGTTCGTGGCACGCACGGGCTACGCCCAGCTCAGCCAGCTGCCCCGCTACCTCGCTGCCATCGAGAAGCGCCTCGAAAAGCTGCCCGGCAACGTCCAGCGCGACGCCCAGCACATGGCTGCGGTCCAGGCGATGGAAGACGAGTACGATGACGCCGTGTCGGCACTGTTGCCCGGCCGTCGCGCCGGGGCCGAGTTAACACACGTCCGCTGGATGATCGAAGAGCTCCGGGTGAGCTTGTTCGCCGTCGAACTCGGGACCGCCTATTCGGTCTCGGAAAAGCGGATCCGCGCCGCGCTTAACAAGGTGCTGGCGCCCGCGTAGCGCCCCTGCGGGGACACCGGCAGGCGCCAGCGCTTCGTGCAGTCGAACAGTCGAGTGTGCTCAGGCGTCCGGCACGTGCTCCGCATGGCCGGCGTTCCGGAGTCCGGCGCGCAGCTTCTCTGCGTTCGCGTCGAGCCGGGCCGGATCCGGGTGCTGGTCCACGGAGCCGAAGTCGAAGTCTGCCATGGAATTGGAGGGCCACACGTGGACATGCATGTGGTTGATCTCGTAGCCTGCCACGATCAGGCCTGCCCGGGCGGCGTCAAACACGTCGACCTGGACGGCGCCAATCCTGCGGGCTACCTCCATGACGCGGCCCAGCAGCTCCGGTGCGGCATCCGTCCACTTGTCCACTTCCTGCGTGGGCACGACGAGCGTGTGCCCGTCTGCAAGCGGGCCCATTGTCAGGAAGGCAACAACGTCGTCCTCGCGCCAGACGAAGCGTCCGGGAATCTCGCCGTTGATGATCTTGGTGAAGAGTGTGCTCATGCGTCCGCCTTTTCCGAAGGGGACCCCAGGGTGCTGGCGTCCAGGACAAAACGGTACTTCACGTCGCCGGCCACCATGCGGTCATAGGACTCGTTGAGCTGGTCCGCGCGGACCACCTCGACGTCAGATACGACGCCGTGCTCGGCACAGAAGTCCAGCATCTCCTGGGTCTCGGCGATGCTCCCGATCAGCGATCCTGCATACGCGATCCGGCGCCGGATCAGTGCGCCCGGGTTGACCGGGGGCATCGGCCCGGAGGGAAGTCCCAGCTGGAACAGGGCTCCGTCCTGGCGCAGCGTATGGAAGTAGGGGTTAAGGTCGTGCGGTGCGGCGACGGTGTCGATGATGACATCGATGCTGCGGTTCGCCGCTGCCATCGCATCCGGGTCCGTTGACAGGACGACGTCGTCCGCACCGAGCTCGCGGGCCGCGGCGAACTTCGACTCCGAGGTAGTGAAGACCTTGACCTCGGCACCCATGGCCCTGGCGATCTTGACAGCCATGTGGCCCAGTCCGCCGAGCCCGACCACGCCGACGACGTCGCCTTCTTCAACCTCGAAGTGGTTCAGGGGCGAGTACGTCGTGATGCCCGCGCACAGCAAGGGTGCCGCAGCTGCCGGGTCGAGGCTCTCGGGAATCCGCAGCACGTAGTTCCGGTCCACCACGATGGACGTGGCGTAGCCTCCCTGGGTGATCGAGTTGCCGTTCCGGGCGTCCTTGGCACCGTAGGTTCCGGTCATGCCGTTTTCGCAGTACTGCTCGAGCCCGTCGAGGCAGGCCTCGCACTCGCGGCAGGAATCCACCATGCAGCCGACGCCCACGCGCTCACCAACACTGAACTCGTCGACGGCGGAGCCGACGCTGCTGACGCGGCCCACGATTTCATGCCCGGGGACCAGCGGGTAGTTCTGGGTCCCCCATTCCCCGCGTGTCGCGTGGACGTCCGAGTGGCACAGTCCGCAGAACTCGACGGCGATCTCGACGTCGTCTTCCTTCGGAGCGCGTCGGGAAATCGTCAGCGGAACCAGCCCGCTGTCAGGGGCCGTTGCACCGTAGGCTGCGGCCAGGCGGGGAGCCCGGGCTGCGCTGTCCGTGGTCTCGGATGTGGGGAGCGGCTTGGCAAGGGGCGGCGGTACGGGGCGTCCAGGAGTCATGCCTCGACGCTACCCCCGGGTAGGGCCCCTATGCCACTTGGGGCCCGGACCGGCCCGCGCATCCGCCGATTCCGGCTGTCCCTTTACTGTCAGACCCCCGAGGGAGACTGGATTCATGGACGGCAGGCAGGGGCCCGAGGTGGCTTCATCACTAGCAGGGCGGGGTGACTTCGAACTCCAGGACCTGCCCGCGTTTCGCGCCCGCACGCTCCGGGACCTGCGCCAGGCCGGGGACCTTGCCGGGATCAGCAAACAGTACCAACGCCTTGACGGGTTGAGGCCTGCACCCGGACCCGGCGGCTCCCCGGTGGTCTCCGAAGCGGTGGAGCAGCTGCGGAGGGCCATAACTGTCATAGCCGGCAGGGAGACTTGATCCATGGACGCCAAGGTGAGGCCCGATGTGGTTCCGGCAGGCCCGGCACCAGCACTTGCTGTCACGGTCGCGGACGTGGCCGCGCTCCTGGCCGGCCTTCCGGCCCCGGACAGCGCCGCCGCCCTGATCGACGAGATCCGGGACCTCGAGGACCTCAAATCCGCCATGGCCGCCCGGCAGGCCCGGGACGCCGCCGCCTTCGATGCGCGCCGGCGCCGCGACCAGGCCGCCGCCGGGATGCCCGCCGATCAGCTCGGTGCCGGGACCGGC